>NZ_JAPSKZ010000085.1 GCF_031181185.1 Phenylobacterium sp.
TCGCCTGCACGTCGTCGTTGGGATCGATCAGGTGCGGCGTCAGCACGATGTCGTCCGACTGCAGGTGGTCGATCAACGGGTCGAGCCCGCCCAGCAGCGCCGTGTCCGGGTCCAGGTAGATCACCACGTCGGCTTCGCCGGCGGCGCAGACCTGGTGGATGTAGGGGCCTTTCACCGCGGTGCAGACCTCGACGACGTCGTGCTTGAAGAGCCAGCTCTTGAAGTTGGGAATGCCAAGGTCCTTCGCCCACACGACGCGGTCGAACGGCTCGGCCGCAGGGTCGAAGGCCAGCTCCGGCGGCGGCTCGTCGGTGATCAGCGCCACCAGCTCCCACTCCGGATGGAACCGGCGCAGCGTCTTGAACAGCACCCGGGCGCGGTTGAGGTACGAGAACGTGAAGCTGGAATAGACTTGGACTTTCATGCCTCGGCTCTCGCAGGGAGCAGGTCGGCGGTCATGCCGCTGAGGGTGAGATCGTAGAGCATCGGCCGGCGTGCGGCGCGAGAAAGCTTAGCCGTTTCGCCCGATTCGAACGCCGCCTCGACCGACGTGTCGTCCGGCAGTACGAGGCCTTGGCCGCTCGAGGCGACGACCGCGGCGACATTGCCGCTGTCCGGCCCGGTGATCACCGCGCAGCCCGCCGCCAGCGCCTCATGGACCGCGAACGAGAAGGTCTCGCGCCACAGCGGCCACAGCAACACGACGTCGATCTCCAGCCGTTCCAACGTCTCCTGCATGGCGTTCGGTCCGCCCGCCGCCACGCGGACCTCATGGAACTCGGCTGGCGCCCCGGTGTCCTGCTGGGCCCCCAGGTGGAAGAAGGCATAGCGCGGATCGTCGGCGTAGGTCTCCGCGAGCCGCTTGAACAGGGGCCAGCCTTTGTGCGGCACGGGATAGCCGAGGAAGGCGACGCGCAGCGGCCGGTCGGCTGCAGGAACCGGGGCCGGCGCGCGCGCCACCATGCGGGCGTGCGGGTGGACCACGTGGCCGGCGGCCGGGAAATCCCAGCCGCCGCGCCAGAAGTCGAGCGTAACGGCGGCCGGGCTCACCACGGTCAGCTCCAGGCGGCGGAACAGCGCCTCGTGCGCGACCAGGTGTCGGCCGCGCCAGGGGCCGTACGCGCAGATCCCACAGGCGGCGCTGTCGGGCGGCGGCGCGGCGCAGTCCTCGACGCCGTTGCGCAGCAGATTGTAGCCCGCGCAGAGGCTCGAATAGTCGTGCAGCCAGAGGAAGCCCGTCCGGAGGCCGAGCGCCTCGAGGATCGTCAGGGTCTCGTCCGCCGCATGTCCCAACAGGCTGTGGATGGCGAAGGTGCGATGACGGCCGTCGGCGCCCGCGGCCTCGGCCAGCGCGCGCGCCACGTCGCCGGACCGGTGGACGCCGAGGTCCTGGCCATTCAGCAGCACGCCCAGACGTCCCTCCTCGCCACCGGCGTCGCTCGACGCCCTCATCATCGGCCAGTGCGCGGCCGGGAACAGGTGCAGGTGGTCGCGGCCCTGTTCGGCGACGCGCGCCGCCTCGATCTGCAGGCACAGCTGCACGCCGCCGACGTTCGCGCGATAGTCGTCCTGGCTGAAAGTGACGTGCAGGCTGGCAAGGCCCGCCCGCCCCCGCGCAAGGCCGGCGGCGAGGCGCTCCGGCCCGGCGAGCGGCTTCGCCCGCGTCGCCTTGACCGACTCCTTCAGCTGGTCGGTGACCGGCTGCTGGCGGGCGATGATGTCATACCGGAACCCCAGGTCGTGCCCCGGCGTCCGCCCCTCGCGCCGGCCATGGCGCAGGTAATGGACGAAGGGATTGATCCCCGCCTTCTCCACCTCGGGATTCTCGTTGAGGTAGGCCCTGACCGAGAAGTTCGGGTTCGGGTCGCGGCCTTCCCGCCAGCCGTGGGTTAGGAAGTGGTGCAGCGGATCGGCGCCCGCGGCGGCCACGTCGGGGCTCAGGCCCAGGTAGTGGCGACGATCGAACTCGGCCGCCACCAGCCGGCGATCGGGATGGAAGAAGCCGGCCGCGCGGGTCACCACGCGGCGGAGGATCGGCGGCAGGCGAAGGCTCATGGGCGCCTCGCGCCCTCAAACAGGTCGACCGTCAGGTTGCTGAACTCGAGATCGTACAGTCGGGGCTTACGGCTCGCGCGGCCGAGCTTCCCGATCGCGCCGTCCTCGAACGCCTGTGTCAGGGCCGCTTCGTCGGGCAGCACCCAGCCGTGGCCGCCTTCACGCACAAAAGCCTGGACGTTCCCGCTGTCGGGGCCGGTGACCACCGCGCAGCCGGCCGCGACGGCCTCGTAGGCGATGAACGAGAACGTCTCTCGGCACAGCGGCCAGATCAGCACGACGTCTGCCTCCACCGCCTCCAGCGTCTGCTGCATCATCCGCGGCTGGTCCTCGGTGACCACGACCGGGTGGAACGCCAGGGGAAGGCCGGGAACGGTGCGGCTGCCGAGATGCAGGAAGGTGTAACGGCCATCGCCTTCGCACCGCAGCACGAGATCCCGGAAGACTTCCCAGCCTTTGTGCGCCGACGGCACGCCCGCGTAGGCGACGCGCAGCGGCCGGCCTTGGGCGAAAGGCGCTGGGCCGCGGTCCTCGAGCCGGGCGTGCGGCAGGACCACCGTGCGGGCGCCCGGATGCAGGCCGCTCGCCAGCCACAGGTCCAGCGTCGGCTGTGACGGGGCGACGACGGTGAGGTCCAGCCGCTCGAACAGCCGCCGGTGGGCGGCGATGTGGCGCTGGCGATGGCTGAAATAGGAGCAGACGCTGCAGGCGGGGCTGCCCGGCGGCGGCGCGGCGCAGTCCTGCACGTCGTTGCGCAGCAGGTGATAGCCGGCGCACAGGCTCGCAAAGTCGTGCAGCCAGAACCAGCCCGAGGTCAGCCCGACGGCGCCGAGGATCTCGGCGGTCTCCTCCGGCGAATGGCCAAGCAGACTGTGGATCGCAAAGGTGCGCTGGCCGGGCGTGGTCGCTCCCGCCGCGGTCTTCAGGGCCGTCGCGACCGTCTTCGGCTTGAAGAAGCCGATCGGTTCGCCATTCCAGAGCACGCCCAGCAGCCCGGGCTCCCCGGCTTCACGGACGACCGGCCAGGGGTCGGCGGGATAGAGATGCAGGTGATCGCGTCCAAGGGCCGCCACCCGAGCGTCCTCGCGCTGGAGACACAGCTGCACGCCGCCCAGGTTCGCCGAATAGTCGTCGTGGCTGAACGTGACATGCAGGTCGCGCAGGCCCGAGCGCGAGGCCGCCAGCGCCTGGGACAGCCGGGCCAGCGGATCGACCTTGCGGGCCGCGGCCCGCGCGGCGATCTCGGCCGTCCGGACCGCCACCGGCCGCAGGTCCGACAGAAGCTGGTAGCGGAAGCCCAGTTCGCTGCGGGGCTGGCGCCCTTCCGCGCGGCCCGCCCGCAGGTAGTGGACGAACGGGTTCACGCCGGCCGCTGCGATGTCGGGATACGTCTCGAGATAGTCGCGGACGGAGAAGCGCGGGTTGGGGTCGCGCCCCTCCAGCCAGCCGGTGATCAGGAAGTGCTCCAGCGGATCCTGCCCCGCCTCGGCCACGTCGATGTTGGCCTGCAGGTAGAATTCGACCTCGAATTCGGGCGCGATCAGCGCCCGCTCGTCGGCCAGCTGTTCGGGCGAGGGCCCCAGGCGCTGCGGCTCCGGCGCCGCCAGACTGGGTTCGGCGGCCTCGAAGCGCCAGCCGCCACGGCCGGCAGCGCTCAGCAGGTACCGCTCGCCTTTGGCCGAAGGCCGCACCGGCCGGCCTTCTCGGCGCCCGTGCGCCAGGTAATGGAAAAACGGCTCGACCTTGGTGCGGCGGACGTCCGGATTGTCTTCCAGATAAGCCTGCGAGGAGAACCACGGCGCGGGATCGCGCCCCTCGCGCCAGCCGCTCTCGAGGTAGTGGCGCAAGGGATCGGCGCCGCCTGCAGCCACGTCTGGATAGGCGGCCCGATAGAACGCCGCATCCAGCGCGACCGAGACGACCCGGTGGACTTCGTCGGCTGCGGCCGTCGCGGCCATGCGGCGCAAATTCCTTCACTGTGACGGGGGCTTCTGTGCAACAGAAGGTCTAGGGGATCAACAGGCCGCCCGGGCTTGCGGCGGAATGCGCCGCCCCCTACACGCATGCGCCATCAAGGCCCGCGCCGGACCCGAGGATGACGACCACAGCTCCCCGCACAGCCTATCTGGTGCTCGGCATGCACCGCTCCGGCACCTCCGCGGTGACGCAGCTCCTCTCGCTGGCGGGCGCCGAGCTGCCCGAGAACGTCATGCCGGGGGACGAGCACAACGCTCAGGGCTACTTCGAGCCCTGGAAGATCGCGCTCCTCAACGACGAGCGGCTTCGGGCGGCGGGCTCGGCCTGGGACGACGTCTTCGCCTTCCCCTTCCGGCCATTGTCCCGCAAGGACGACCGCGCCTGGGCGAATCGCGCGATGGAACTGGTCGAGGCGGAATACGGCGACGCCCGTTTCCCGCTGCTGAAGGACCCGCGGGTCTCGGTGCTGCTGCCGCTGTGGCGGACGGTCCTCGCCGACCTCGACCTCGGCGCCCGCTGCGTGATTCCCGTGCGCCACCCGCTGGCCGTCGCGGGTTCGCTGCGTCGACGCGACGGGTTCGTCGAGCAGAAGTCGGTGCTGGTCTGGACGGCCTACATGCTGGCCGCAGAGGCCTACACGCGGGACCTGCCGCGGGCCTTCGTCGGTTACGACGCCCTGCTCTCGGACTGGCGGGCCCAAGTGAACCGAATCGAGGCGGCCCACGACGCGCCGCTGCCGGCGCTCGACGAGCGCGCCGCCCGCCGGATCGACAAGGCGCTGGCGCCGGACCTTCGCCACAACGCCGCCGCGGGCGATCTGGCGGCTCTCGGCTGGCCCGGCGAGATCGCCGCTCGGGTCCTGGCCTGGTTCGAGGCCGCGGCCCGGGACGAAGCGCCGTCGCGCGAGCCGCTGGAAGCGGCCGCCGCAGTGCTGGAGCGCCGCTCCGCCGAGGTGGGGCCGCTGATCTCCCCCGCCGCGCGCGACCTGGACATCGCCCGCGCCGAGCTGCTGGAGGCCCGCGCCAAGGTCGCCGTGCTGGAAGAGACCCTGGTCCGCGACCGGGAGGTGCTGGAGGAGGGCTGGCGCTCCACGATCCAGCGCCTGGACCACCACCGCGACCTGCTGGTCGCCGTCGAGGCGCAGCTGGACGCCGTGCTCGGCGAGGATGCGTCGTGAAAGCCACGACATCCGAACTCGAAGTCCGCCTCGCCCGGTTCCCGAAGACCCGTCCCCCGCTGCCGCGTGAGATCCAGGAGATCTACGCCCGCCAGTACGCCGAGAACCGCGCCGGGGAGACGACCGCCGCCTCGTTGGCCCAGCGCCTGGAAGCCTGGATGCACCGCCAGGTGGCCGCCGACGCCTCGCCCGCCAAGGCCACGCTCGAACTTGGCGCCGGCAACCTGAACCAGCTGCCGTTCGAGCCCGAGGGCGGCGCCTACGACATCGTCGAGCCGTTCGCCGAGCTCTACCAGGACTCGCCGCGCCTGGCGCGGGTGCGGGCGGTCTATGCCGACGTAGCCGAGGTTCCGGTGGGTGCGCAGTACGACCGGATCACCAGCGTCGCCTGCCTCGAGCACATCTGCGACTTGCCGGTCGCCCTGGCGCGATCCGCTCGCCTGCTCGCTCCAGGCGGCGCCTTCCGCGCGGCGATCCCCAGCGAGGGCGGTCTGCTCTGGAAGCTGGGCTGGTCGTTGACCACGGGCCTTGAGTTCCGGCTGCGGCACGGCCTCGACTACGGCCTGCTGATGGCCCACGAGCACGTCAACGACGCCGCAGAGATTGAGGCGCTCACGCGGGCGCTATTCGAGGACGTGCGGGTGAGGAGCTTCGGCGTCGGCCGCCAGCTCTCGCTCTACCGGTTCATCGAGGCGCGCGGCCCGCGCCTGGAGGTCGCCGAAGCCTGGCTTACGCGGTTCGGCGCCTGATCCGCGGATCGAGCGCCACGTAGGCCAGCCCCGTGAGCGCCGCCAGGTCCAGGAAGTAGAGGTAACGGTAGTCGCACGCGAGCGAGATCACGTAGAAGCTCGCCGCGAAGCTCAGCGCCGTCAGCATCAGCCCGGCCATGGCGATATCGGCCCGTTCGCGCCGCAGCAGCAGGAAGCCGGTCACCGCCAGGGCCAGCGCCGCATAGGCGGGGTGCGACAGGCCGGGCGTGTCCATCCACCAGGTCGTGTAGTTCCACAGGCGGGTGTCATCCACCTCGCCCTGCCGGGAGCGGATGCCCAGCTGCCGCATGTGCTTGGGCGGGCCGTCGACGCCCAGGTGGATCGGCAGGCACTTGTCGATGTCGGGCGTCAGGAACACCCAGCGGAACACCTCCAGCCGGCGGCGCGCATAGCCCACCGGATCCTCGGCCAGCGTCTGCGCCCACTGTTTGCCGATGGTCGGCGTGTCGTAACTGACCAAGGCCCGGCCCAGCGTCTTCGACCCTAGGAGGGCGTCGATGCGCACGGGCGAATAGTACTTCGGCGCCTCGACCCGGAGGTCGGCGGCGGCCTGGGGATTATCGGCCTCGAGCGCCTGCAGCGGCCGGTTCGGGTTCTCGGCGATGGCCCCAGCCAGATCGTAGCCTTGCAGCAGCCGGAGCCCCACGTTGCGGGTCTCCCCTGGCGGGTCCTTCACCGGGGTGACGGCGTTCAGGGCGATCGAGAGCACGAGGGGGATGGCGAAGCCCGCCGCCGCCCAGGCCAAGGCCTTGCGCCAACCCGAGCTCCAGGCGGCCCATGCCAGCGTCGCCGCCGAGAACACGCAGACCAGGGCGCCGTTCTGGCGCAGCAGGCAAGCCACCGCCAGCAGCAGGAAAGCCAGTCCGAGCAGCGGCAGCCGCCCGCGGCCATCCCAACGCTTGACCGCGTGCGCCAGGGTCACGAATCCGGCGATGGCGAAGTTGGCGAACAGCACGTCCTTCCAGGCGATCGCCTGATAGATCAGCACCTGGGGCGCGAGCATCGCGCCCGCCAGCACGAACGGCGCGATCCACGCTACGCGGCCGCGCAACGACGGCATCGCGGCCCAGGACAGCACCAGCAGCAGGGCCGCGCCGCAGACGTAGGCGAACGGTGAGCCCGGCGTGATCCGGTCGAAGAAGCCCAGGATGGAGGAGAACATCGGCGGCCCGAACACCAGCCGCACGCCGGTTCGGCCCTCGACCAGCGAAATGACCGAGTCCACCGACATGTGGCCGGGATGGTTCAGGAAGAGGATCAGGCCATAACCGACCGTCAGGACGGCGAGCCAGAGAAGCGCCGGCGCCAGGCGAAGCAGGCTGCGCTGGGCTGTCATCGATGTTTCCCCCCGGAAAATCTCAGGTGTCGGAATATCAGGCGTTCTGGCTCTGGATCACCGCCAGGCCGGCCAGCATCAGCACGTATCCCGCCGCCATCCGCCAGCCGAGCGGCTCCTTGAACAGCAGCCAGGCGACCAGCGGGATCAGGCCCGTCCCGGCCAAGGCGAAGGGATAGGCCTTCGACAGCGGCACCCGCGTCAGGATGTAGAACCAGAACATCGCCGTCAGGCCGTACCAGGCCAGCGCCGTGATCAGCGGCCAGTTGGTGACCAGCTTCTGGAGCAGCGGTCCCGTCTGGCGCGACTGGTAGACCGCAGCCCATTTGAACATCGCCTGTCCGACAGGCAGCGCCAGTGAGAAGCCGGCGCAGAGCATCATGTCACGAGGCGTCACGCGCCACCCTTCCGCGCCTGCAGGCGCTCCACCGTGCGTAGGTAGGGATGGATCGGACGGCTGGGCACGTTCAGCACGTCGAAGTTCATCGCCTGCAGCAGCAGCTGCGCGCCCAGGATGATCGGCAGGGCGGCCATCATGACCACGCCGGCCGACGCGGCCTGGCCGGGCTCTCGGTTCGCCAGGTAGCTCAGCGCGTAGCCCACCCCGAACAGCGCCGAGAACGCGCCGAACACCATCTCGAGGCTGGCGGCGTTGAAGTCGCGCACGAAGTATTGGCCCAGCACCCGCTGCACGAAGTTGCGCAGGTGCTTCAGGGCGAACGGCCCGATGATCCGGCTGATGCGGATATTGCTGACCTCGTCGGCGTAGCGGGCCGGCATCGGCACGTCGCGGACCACCGCCCGCAGCGTCCCCAGGTGGTAGAGCAGGTCCGTCTCGAAGAAGAACCGGCGCGAGACCCGCTTCTCCATCACCAGCTTCGCCACATTGGCCTCGATGGCGGTGTAGCCGTTGGTCGGGTCGAAGATGTTCCAGTAGCCGGTCGACAGCTTCGCCGCGAAGCTCAGCACCGCGTTCCCGAACACCCGGATCGTCGGCATGGTCTGCAGATGGCTGATCGAGGTGAAGCGGTTGCCCTTGGCGTAGTCGGCTTCGCCCAGCAGGATCGGCGCCACCAGCTGGGCGGCCTGTTCCAGGTCCATCTGGTCGTCGCCGTCCACCTTCACGAGCACCCGACCACCCCGCGCCGCAGCCTCGCGGTAGCCCGCCATGGTGGCGCCGCCGACGCCCTGGTTCTCGGGCAGGCGGATCACCACGACGCGCGGGTCGGTGTTCTCGGCCTCGATGAAGTCACCCGAACCGTCCGGGCAGGCGTCGTCGACGCAGACGATCCCCTCCACCCAGGCCGGCGTCTTGCGGATGACGTTCAGGATATGCGCCTTGACCTTGTAGCAGGGCACGACCAGCCACACGCCCGCGTCCTCCAGGCGCAGGCGCCCGCCCAGGGCGAGCGCGTCCAGGGGCAGCGGATTCGGGTCTCGGGCGATCTTGTCGATCGAGGTCATGGTAAGCTTCGGCCCCTCGGCCGCCCGGCTAACATGGAACTCGGGGGCGTGGCAAAGGCGCGGGCCATTGCACCGCCCTGGCGCGCCTGATACCTCCGGCGCCTTCTTTCGGGAGAGCTGATGGACTCGGCCACCCACATGCTGCGGACCGGCCAGCGCGGCGGGCTGTTCCAGCTTCAGATGGCGTTTCGCGACCTCAAGGGCTCGGGCCACCGCCTGGGACTGGCGTGGTCGCTTGCCTGGCACGACATCGTGTCGCGCTACCGCGGCTCGGTGCTGGGGCCGTTCTGGATCACGCTGTCCATGGGCCTGATGGTCCTGGGCATCGGCTTCCTCTACTCGAACCTGTTCAGCATCCCACTGAACGAGTTCCTGCCGTTCGTCGCCTTGGGCATCGTCTTCTTCGGCGTGATGACCGGCATCATCAACGAGGGCTGCGAAACCTTCGTCCAGGCCAAGGGCATGCTGTCGCAGACCAGCCTGCCGATGTTCACCTTCGTCTGGCGCACGGTGCTGCGGAACCTGATCAGCCTGGCGCACCACCTGGTGATCGTGATCGGCGTGCTCGCGTTCTACGGCTACTGGGGCAAGGCCAATCTGCTCCCGGCGCTCGCAGGCCTCGTGCTGATGGTGGTCAACGCCAGCTGGATCAGCATGGTCGCGGGCATCGCCTCGGCGCGCTTTCGCGACATTCCCCAGATCGTCGTTTCGGTGATGCAGTTCGCCATCTTCATGACGCCGGTGTTCTGGCGCCCCGACCGGTTCTCGGGCGAGCACATGGCCATCCTGCACGCCAACCCGTTCTTCCACATGCTGGATGCGGTCCGCGCGCCGCTGCTGGGCCAGGCCGTCGCGCCCCAGAGCTACGTCGTGCTCGTCGCCATGGCCGTGGGCGGCTGGCTGTTCACCTTCGCGCTGTTCGCGCGCACCCGCCGCCGGATCGTCCACTACCTATGAGCCAGCCGCCCGTTTCCATCACCTGCACGGGGCTGACGATCCGCTTCCCCGTCTACGGCGTCGACGCCAAGTCGCTGAAGAAGTCGCTGGCGCGCGTGGCCGTGGGCGGCAAGCTGGGCCGTCACTTCGGAGCCACCGACGTCACCGCCCTGCAGGACCTGAACCTGAGCCTGAAAGCCGGCGACCGGCTGGGCCTGATCGGCCACAACGGCTCGGGCAAGACCACCCTGCTGCGCGCGCTCTCCGGCGCCTACGAACCGGACGAAGGCGTCATCGAGGTCCAGGGCCGCATCGCCGCCCTGCTCGACCTGCAGCTCGGAATCGACCTCACCGCCACCGGCTACGACAACATCCGCCTACGCGGCCGCATCGGCGGCCTCTCGGCCAAGGAGGTCGAGGCGCGCATGGACGAGATCGCCGAGTTCACCGGCCTTGGTCCCTTCCTCGCTATGCCGGTGAAGACCTATTCGGCCGGGATGCAGGCCCGCCTCGCCTTCGCGGCCGCGACCGCCGTGGATTGCGACGTGCTGCTGATGGACGAGTGGATCGCCGTCGGCGACACCGACTTCCAGAAGCTGGCCCACAAGCGGCTGCTGAACCTCGTGGAGCGGGCCGGCATCCTGGTCCTCGCCACCCACGACGTGGACCTGCTCAAGCTGTACTGCAACAAGGTCATGCGGCTGGAGGCGGGCGTCGCCTCCGAGGTCGTCGACATCCGCCAAGTCGACCAACTGCTGGCGGCCTAGACCCCCGGCTGGTAGGCCAGGACAGGGATCAGGGCGTGGACGTCATCTTCACCATCGTGTCGCGGAACTACGCGGCCCAGGCGGCGACGCTCATGCAGAGCTTGGCCGCGGCCGAGCCCGCCGCCCGCCGCGTGGTCGTGGCCGCCGATGGTCCGATCCCCGAATTGGCCGACGCCGCCGAGGTGATCCTGGCGGCGGACCTGGGCGCCCCGGTCCGCGACATGAGCGTCTATTACGAGGCGCTCGAGCTCAACACGGCGGTGAAGCCCTTCGTATTCCGCAGCCTCTTGGCGTGGGACGGCGTGGACAGCGTCACCTACCTCGACCCCGACATCTTCGTCTTTCGCCCGATGGACCCGGTGCGCGAGGGCCTGGGGCGCGCGCCGCTCTGCCTGACGCCACACGTCACGCGGCCGCTGACCACGCCCGGCAATCCTACGAACGAGGACCTCGCCAGTTCGGGGCGCTTCAACCTGGGCTTCCTCTCGGCCCGCCGCGACCCGCAGGTCGCCGCCCTGCTGGACTGGTGGGCCGATCGCTGCCGCTTCGACAGCCGGGTCGCGCCTGACGAGGGGGTCTTCACCGACCAGAAGTGGATGGACCGCGCGCTCGGATTCGTCCCGGGGGCTGCGGTCCTCGAACATCCGGGCCTCAATCTCGCCTACTGGAACCTGGAAGGCCGCGTGCTGGCCAGGGCCGGCGACGGCTGGCGCGTGGACGGCGAGCCGCTGGTCTTCTTCCACTTCTCGGGCTTCGATCCCGAGCGGCCGCTGAAGCTCAGCAAGCACCAGAACCGCTTCCGGGTGGCGGCAGGCTCCCCGATGGCGGGGCTTTTGGCGGACTACGCCCTGGCGCTTAAGGCGAACGGCCATGCGGCCGCAAAGGCCAAGGGATACGCCTTCGACCGGTTCGCTTCCGGCCGGCGGGTGACGCCCGCCATGCGCCGCGCCGCGCTCGCCGCCGCGCGCGCCGGCGAGACCTTTCCCGACGGCCTGGGCCCGGCGACCGAAGCCTGGATGGACGCGCCCGATCCGGCCCAGCCGCACATGACCCGCGTCATGGCTGCGGTGGCGGCCGAGCAGCCCGCCGCACAGTACGCCTGGTGGTTCGCGCCGAACGCCGAGGCGCTCGGCGCCGACCGCGCCTCCGCCGAGGCGGCGCTGAAGCTGAACGGTCCCAGCGACCCCGCCGAACGCTACCGCGGGGACGAGCTCACCGCCTGGTGGATCGGACCCGAGGCCATCGTCGGGCGGTTCGAGATGGACGCCCTGCCCGAGCATGAGACCGACCGGCTGCTCGCCTATCCATCCGTACTCGCCCGCGCGGCGGAACTGTCGGAGACAGAGCGGCGTCCGTCGGAACTGCGCCGCTTGCTCTTCGCCGCCTTTGGCCTGCCCCACCGCGCCCGTTGGCCCGAGCGTCTGGCGGCGCGGCTGCAGGCGCCGCACCTGTTCCCTGACGCCCGGGCGCTGATCGGCGTCTTCGGCGAGATCTGGGACGCCAGGCCGGACCTGCAGCAGCTCTATCCGCTGGACACCGCGCTCGGCCGCTTCCGCTATCTGCGCTGGCTGGTCGCCGGCGGCCTCGCCGAATATGGCGTGCCGATCGAGGCGCTGCCGGCCCGCATCCGCCGCCATCCGCTGGTGCGCCTGGCTCGGGCGACGGTGCGGACGCGCCGATGAGCCTCGGCCGCCTCCAGAGCTTATGGCGGGCCGCCCTGCCGCCGCAGGCGCGTGTGCTGGCGGCCCCGCTGTTGCGCCATGGTCTCAGGGCCTATGTCCACGCCAGCCGCCGCCCCGCGCCGGTGGCCGGACCGCTGCCGATCCGCGTCGTGGGGTTCTTCGGCCAGAGCCACGGCATCGCCGCCTCGGCCAAGCTCGCGGTCCGCGCCTTCGAAGCCCTGGGAGCCGCCGTCGAGACGGTGGCGATCGGCCCGGGCCTGGACGCCCGCGCGGCTTTGCAGGACCCCAGCCCCGCCCTCTGGATCTTCCACCTCAACCCGCCCGAACTGGTCGGCGCCCTGGCCTCGCTGGGCCCTACACGCGTCGCCGGACCGCGCTTCGGCTATTGGGCCTGGGAGCTGCCCAAGGCGCCTGCCGACTGGCTGGCCGACGCCCGTCTGCTGGACGAGGTCTGGGCGCCCAGCCAGTACGTCGCCCAGGCCCTGGACGGCGCCCGCGCGCCGGTGCGCGCGGTGCCGCATCCGCTGTTCCCGGAGGATTATCGCGGCGTCGCGCCTGCGCCGCGCACGGCTGCGTTCCAGGCGGTCACGCTGTTCGACTTCAACTCTTCGGCGGCGCGCAAGAACCCCGAGGGGACGATCGCGGCTTTCCGCCGCGCCTTCGGCGACGACCCCGCCTGCGAACTGGTCATCAAGACCCAGAACGGCGCCCAGCATCCGCAGGCGCTGGCGCGGCTGCGCGCGAGCGCCGGGCCGCAGGTCCGGGTGGTCAACGAGTCCTGGCCCTATGCCGAGGTGAAGCGCTTGATCGCGGGCGCCGACGTGCTGATTTCGCTGCACCGGGCGGAAGGCTTCGGCCTCACCATGGCTGAGGCCATGGCGTTGGGCACCCCCACCATCGCGACCGCCGCCACCGGCAACCTCGACTTCCAGGACGAGGCCTCGGCCCTGCTCGTGCCATTCACGCCGACGCCGGTCGAGGACCCCCAGCGGATCTACCGGGGCCAGACCTGGGCCGAGCCGGACGTCGAGGCCGCCGCCCACGCGTTGCGGCGCCTGCGCGACGAACCCGGCCTAGGCGCGCGCTTGGCCGAGGCGGGGCGCGTCCGCGTGGCCGAGCGGCTCTCCCCCGACGCGTGGCTCCGCAGCCTGCCCGAGGCGGTGCAGGCTGCGGTGGCGCATCAGCGGTCGGGGCTGTTCGGCGTATAGGCAGGCGCCTGGGCCGCGGGGGCCTGGGCGTTGCGGTCGTCATCGTCGTCGTCGACGCGCGGCGGATCGCATTTCCCGGCGCGCGCCTGGACCACGTAGAAGAGCGCCCGCCCTTCGGCGAAGTTGTTGTGTTCGGCGATGGGATTGGTCGGCTCGCCGGTCAGCAGGCTGGGCGCCTCCATCGACCGGTCGCCGCCCACCGCCGCCACATTGCTGAGCGACTGCTGGTTCCAGCGCGCCAGCGGGGCGCTGCAGGCGGCGACAACCGCCTGGGCCACGGCTCCGGCGTCGTCCTCGGACTTGGCCAGGGTGTAGCCCCAGCGGTGCAGGCAGTCGTCGACGACGAGGCCGCCGTCGATACCGACGCCGGGCGCCGCCGCCTGGGCCGTACCGTTGAACGGCTTGCAGAGCCCCTCGCCTCCCAGCGCCGCGGTATTGTTCTGGCGCCGGTTGTTGTTTCCGCCCTCACAGGCCGCCAGGCCCAGGGCCGCGGCCGAAACAGCTGCGATCAGGATCGTTCCCTTCCCCATGCGCATCACCCGCACACCCGCATCGGCGCATGCACCAGCTGGCCGTAGGGATCGTAGTAGGCCCGCGTTTCATAGCGGCAGCCGCGCGGGCGGTACGAGGCCGGGGTCGCCTCGGCGCGCCGGTAGCTGCGGGCCGAGTTGTAGCTGCGCGGCGCCGAGCGCTTGCACTTGGTGAGCTGGTTGCCGGCGAAGCCGCCCACGGCGGCGCCGAGCAGGGTGCCTTCGGTGCGATCGCCGCGTCCGGCCACGGCATTGCCCAGCAGGCCGCCGGCCACGGCGCCCACCACGGTGCCTGTCGTCCGTTTCGAGCAGGCCGCCTCACCCACGGCGGGTAGGGCGGCGACGGCGAGGGCAGCCCCCGCCAGCATGCCGATCCGCATATCGTTTCTCCTCTGCGTGTCGCCTCGCTTGCGCGAGGTTCGTCGGGGAAAAACGTCCGTGCGCCGGATCGGATGCGCAGTCTTACGTCAGCCAGTCGACAAAGCCGTACTTCGCCATCCAGCCCATCGCCAGCTCCAGCGCGCGCCGCTCAGGCGGCGGAGAAGCCAGCAGGATCTCACGAACCGTCATGGGGCCGCGGGCAGACAGCAGGTCGAGGACGGTCGCGCAGCTCGCCGCCGGCGCCCGCAACGGCCCATAGGCGCGATCGAGCTGCACATCGTCCGTGCGGCGCACGTCGTCGGCCGTCACGCCCCGCACCGGCGCAAGCCGCGTCTCCATGGTGAGGACCTCGGTCGCGAAGTGGGCGAAGTCGACGAACGGGTCGCCCTTCACCGGGTTTGACGCCCACCCCGACGGCGGATCCCCGGCGGCGGCGCGCACTTGCCCCAGCTCCTCCACCAGGTCGCGGTACTGGCCGGCGACCACCGGCCAGTCGAAAGCGGTGCGGATCCGCTCGCGGCCAGCCGCGCCCATCCGCCGCCGCAGATCCGGCGAGCGGATCAGCTCGGCCAAGGCCTGGGCGCACCGCCCGATGTGGACCGCCGTGTGCTGCGCTACGGCGCCGACGTAGGTCTGGTAGGTCTCCAGCTCCATCACATGGCGCGACGCAAGGACCGCGCCCAGCCCGCCGGCCGCCGGGCCGCCCAGCGTCGGCACGAGGAAGCCTTCTTGGCCGTCGCGCACCGTGAAGCGGTAGCCGTCCCAGTCGCTGACCACCACCGGCAGTCCGGCCGCCATGGCTTCCAGCGGCGTGATGCCGAAAGTCTCTTGGATGTTGTCGACCAGCGACAGGAAGATGTCTGAGGCCGCCCACAGCCGGCCCAGCCGCTCGCGGTCGTTGCCGTTCTCGAAGCGCACCTCCACCCCGCCGGCGTAGGCGGCCGCCGCCTGGGCGTATCGATCGCGGTCCGCCGCGTCGGGAAACCAGCCGGCCATGGCGAACACCACCTTGGCCCCGGTCTCCTCCGCAGCCTTGCGCACCGCCTTGAACATCGGCTGCGGGAAGGCCTTCTCGAAGAAGGACAGCCGGCCGACCCACAGCACCAGCACGTCGTCGTCGGCGAGGCCCAGTTCCTGGCGCAGCTCGGCGCGGGCCTGAGGCCGATCGGCCAGGGCGCGGAAGGTCTCCCCATGCACGCCCAGCGGGATGATCGGCAGGGCCGGTTGCGGCGGCGGCCGACCTCCGGTGCGCTCCGCCAGATGCTCGCCCAGGCCTGCGAACATCTGCGACAGACCGTCCTGCACGCTGGGCGAGGTGCAGACGATGGCGTCCCAGGGGTGGTTCGGCGCGATCAGGCTGGCGGCCATCAGCTCGCGCACCGCCGGCGGCGCCAGGGTGTGAGCCAGCCCGATCAGGCTGTAGGCGCGGTCGCCGCCCGCTTTGCGCCGAAGCCACGCCAGTTCGCTGATGTAGGGCTGGCCGCGGAGCAGCGCTCCGGAAGCCTTCGGAAGAGCGGTGTTCAGGAGCTGGCCCGACGCCACGCGCGTTGCGGCGCCGGAGTCGCCCAGCAGGCCCGCGCGCAGGTCGGCTTCGCCCGGCGGCCGCACGGCCAGGATGTCCACCTGCTCGAAGCCGCCGTGCCGGGCGAGCGCCTGGATCAGCTGAAGATTGGCCACATCCTTCCCAAACGGGTTGGGGCCAAGGCCCAGCTGGCCCGAGGGATGATAAATGGAAAGTCGCGCGGACATCGGACAACGCCTCTACACCACCGGGCGCAGAACGCCACG
>NZ_JAPSKZ010000309.1 GCF_031181185.1 Phenylobacterium sp.
GACGGCCCGCATGCAGGCGATGCGCGCCTACCTGGCCGACCCGCGCGACACCGCCTCCCCGCGCGGCATCCTGCAGTTCCTGCACCTCCTGAACTCGGGCCAGCTGCTCTCGCCGGCCTCGACGCGGCTCCTGCTGCAGCTGATGACCGATACGCCCACCGGCGCACGACGACTGAAGGCGGGCCTGCCGAAAGGCGCGGTGCTTGCGCATAAGACCGGCACGTCCCGGACCGACCTCGGCCTTTCGCCGGCCGTCAACGACGTCGGCATCTTCACCCTGGCGGACAAGCGGTCGTACGCGCTGGCGGTGTTCCTCGCCGGCTCGACCCTGGACGAGGCGGGCCGCGACGCGGTTTTCGCCGACGTGGCGCGGGCGGCGGTGAAGGGCGTCGGATAAGTCGCGGCGCGCCCAGGCCTTAGGCCTTTGCGGTCCGGCGCTGCGGCGGCTATACGGCCAGCGCCTTTTCGAATTACCGCCCGGAGCGCTTCTCCCTCATGGCCAAGATCCAAGTCGCCAACCCCGTCGTCGACCTCGACGGGGACGAGATGACCCGCATCATCTGGAAGCTCATCAAGGACAAGCTGATCTTCCCGTTCGTGGACCTGCCCATCGAGTACTACGACCTGGGCATCGAGCACCGCGACGCGACCGACGACAAGGTGACCGTCCAGGCCGCCGAGGCGATCAAGAAGCACGGCGTCGGCATCAAGTGCGCGACCATCACGCCGGACGAGGCCCGCGTCGAAGAGTTCAAGCTCAAGAAGATGTGGAAGTCGCCGAACGGCACGATCCGCAACATCCTGGGCGGCGTGGTCTTCCGCGAGCCGATCATCTGCAAGAACGTGCCGCGCCTGATCCCCGGCTGGACCCAGCCGATCATCGTCGGCCGCCATGCGTTCGGCGACCAGTACAAGGCCACCGACTTCGTGGTGCCCGGCAAGGGCAAGCTGAAGATCAGCTGGGAAGGCGAGAACGGCGAGAAGATCGAGCACGACGTGTTCGACTTCCCGGGCGGCGGCGTCGCCATGGGCATGTACAACCTGGATGAGAGCATCCGGGAGTTCGCCCACGCCTGCTTCGCCTACGGCCTGAACCGCAAGTACCCCGTCTACCTCTCGACGAAGAACACGATCCTCAAGGCCTACGACGGCCGCTTCAAGGACATCTTCGCCGAGATCTACGAGACCGAGTACGCGGCCAAGTACAAGGAAGCCGGCCTCACCTACGAGCACCGCCTGATCGACGACATGGTGGCGTCGGCGCTGAAGTGGTCGGGCGCCTTCATCTGGGCGTGCAAGAACTACGACGGCGACGTGCAGTCCGACCAGGTCGCCCAGGGCTTCGGCTCGCTGGGCCTGATGACCTCGGTGCTGGTGACGCCGGACGGCCGAACGCTGGAGGCCGAGGCCGCCCACGGCACCGTGACCCGCCACTACCGCCAGCACCAGCGCGGCGAGAGCACCTCGACCAACTCGATCGCCTCGATCTTCGCCTGGACCCGCGGCCTGGAGCACCGGGCCAAGCTGGACGGCAACGCCGAGCTGGCCCGCTTCGCCAAGACGCTGGAAGAGGTCTGCGTCTCGACCGTCGAAAGCGGCTCGATGACCAAGGACCTGGCGCTGCTGGTCGGCGACACGCAGGGGTGGCTGACCACCGAAGGCTTCATCGACAAGGTCGCCGCCAACCTGGACAAGGCGCTGGCGGCCTAGTTCAATCGTTGAACAAGACCTCTCCCGCTTCGGGCGCCATAGATGGCGGTTCCGAAGCGGGAAGGACCTGATGACTATCGGCTATGTGACCATCGGCTGCCACGACGTGGAGGCGGCCGTCCCCTTCTTCGAGAAGACGTTGAAGCCGCTCGGCTACGAGCGCTCGTACCCAGCGCCCGGCGGCGCGTTCTTCGGGCCGCGCGACGCGCCCCCGACCCTCGAGATCCTCACGCCCTTCGACGGCGGGCCGCCCAGGGCTGGCAACGGGATCATGGTCGCCCTCCAGGCGCAGTCCAAGGAGCAGGTGCATGCGGTGCACGCGGCCGCGCTGGCGAACGGCGGCTCGGACGAAGGCGCGCCTGGGTACCGCCCGCCTGGGGCGGAGAACGGGTTTTACGGCGCCTATTTCCGGGACCCGGTGGGCAACAAGTTCG
>NZ_JAPSKZ010000086.1 GCF_031181185.1 Phenylobacterium sp.
CGCGGATGCGGACCGGCTGCTTCAGATCTGGCGGGCGTCGGTGGACGCCACGCACGACTTCCTGAGCCCGGAGGACCGCGCGGCCATCGACCGGGAGGTGCAGGCCTATATCCCGGCCGCCAGGCTCTGGGTGGGGGTCGGGGAGGCCGGGAAGATCGTGGGGTTCATGGGGCTGTCGGGAAGCCACATGGATGCGCTGTTCCTTGATCCGGATCACCGCGGCGCGGGCGTCGGCCGGGCCTTCGTCGCGCACGCCTTCAGCCTGCACGGCGAGCTGACCTGCGACGTGAACGAGCAGAACGCGCAGGCCGTCGGCTTCTACAGGCGCCTGGGGTTCGTGCCGACGGGCCGCTCCGACCGCGACGGCGCCGGCAGGCCGTATCCGCTGATCCACCTGCGCCTCGATCTACTCGCCGGCCGCCGCGAGCGCTAAGCTGGGCGCCTGCGAAGCTGGAGCCGTCGGCATGATCGTCCGCCACCCATCTTTCGGTCCGCCTCGGCGGGCGCGCCGGCTGTGCGGCGTGCTGCTCGTCTTCGCCGCGATCGTTCCGCAGGCCTCGCCGGCGGACGCCCAGGAGGCTCCGGCGGCGGCGCAGGCGGGCGCCAGCCGCCTGATCGAGCTGGGGTTTGCTGAGCTGCGCAAGGAGCAGGCGGCGCAGCGGGGGCTGGCGCCGGCGTCATCCGTGGCCGAGGAGTTGGCCCGACGGGTGAGGCTGGACCAGGCCGGGCGGCGCGGGATCGGCGCGATCATGCAGGCTGACGCCTCGCTCGAGGAGAAGCGGGCGGCGATACGGGAGCTAGGCCGCGAACTGGCGCCGATGGACGAGGACAACACGCGCTATCTGAAGGGGGTGCTGCCCGCCGACGGATGGTTCCGGATAAGCCGCGACGGCGACGAGACCGCGCGCAACGCCTGGCTGATCGTCCAGCACTCCCAGGACCGCGCGTTCCAGCAGGAGGTGCTGAAGCGCATGGAGCCGCTGGCCAAGATCGGCGAGGTCCGCGGGGCCGACTTCGCGCTGCTGTACGACCGCCTGGAGGTGTTCGCCGGCCGGCCGCAGCGCTATGGCAGCCAGGCGTCCTGCGAGAACGGGGTCACGACGCTGCACACGCTGGAGGACGCGTCCAAGGTCGACGAGTGGCGGCGGTCGGTCGGGCTGGGGCCGCTCGAGGAATACAAGACCCGACTGGGCGTCGGGCGGCCCTGCTGAGGCGGAGCGCCACGCCGTCTGGCGGGCGAGCGGAGCGGGCGGACGCGCCACCGTTGCGCTTATCGCGCATCGCTGGCCGCAGTCGCCAGCCGGCGCGCGCCTTAGAAGCCGGCGCCGGGCTCTCGACAACGGGGTCCGGCGCCCAGGTCCGTCAGCGTCATGTGCTGCAGACTGACACGGCCGCGGCCTTCGGGCTTGAAGCGGTAGATCTGCTCGGTCCCGTCGCCAGCTCGGGCCCGGACGGCGGCCTCGACACTCGAATCCTCAGGCCGGCCTGCAATCCGCTCGAGGAGCCGCATGCCGTTCCGGAGCCCCGCGCGCCAGGCTGGAGAGCCTTCGCGCAGGCCCGTGACGACGCCGCCGGCCCGGCTCGTGGCGGCCACGTCCCAGCCTCGGTCATAATCCGGTTGCTCCCGCCATTGGACCGTGGCGCAGGGACCGAAGACGTCGGCCGGCAGCTCGATCGGTTCGCCCCGGTCCAGATACCGGGCGATGTCGGCGGTCAGGTCGACGTCGTGGGCGGCCGCGATCTTCGGGAAGAGGACGAAGGCGGGGGTCTGATCGGAAGGGTCGCGAGCGGCCACGGCGCGTCGCTGGGCGCGCAGGAGGTCGTCCAGGCTCAGGGCGCCGCCGCGCTCGCGACGGATCTTCCAGTCCCACAGCGCCGCCAGGAGGGCGCCGCGCTGATAGGCCATCCGCTTGGCGTGCGGGTCGGTCCAGAACCTCGCCGCGATCTCGCCGTTTGGCAGCGTCCGCGCCGGGGAGGCCGCGTAGGCCGCCAGCATCCCGTTCCAGACGTCGGCGAAGTCGTGGGGGGACATCACCCCGGACCGCACCATGAGGCGAAGGGCGAAGAAGTCGGTGAAACCCTCGCTGAACCAGAATCCGGGCCGGCCGTCGGACCCCTGGCCGCCCAGCGCGGATGAGTTCCAGCGATGGAAGTTCTCGTGGGCGAAGAAGAACGTCAGATCGCGTAGTTCCACGTTGGGTGTCAGGCGCGTGGCGAAGCCGCCGGAGCGGCCCGTGCCCTGCCACGACGTGGAGAGCGGCGAGGACGCATGGTGGGGCACGATGGTGATGAGGAACGGACGAGGGCGGTCGCCCCAAAAGGCCGTCTGGGCGGTGACGATGCGCTCGGACAGTTGCGCCGCCTCGGCCATGTCGAACCGAAACGCACCGATGCTGGCGACACGCACGACGCCCGACCGAATGATCGACAGGTCCCAGCCGCCCACGAGCGCGCTGTTGCGGACGTCGCGCAGGGTGATGGCGCCGCTCAGACTGCCGAATTCGCCCCGGTCGGCCTGGAGGTCCGACGCCGCCGGCATGCCGATGCGGCCGCCGTTCCAGACGAACCGCGCCGGGGCGTCGTCGCGCGCGTACGGCAGGGCGAACAGCGCCGAACCGACCGCATAGAACCAGCGCGGGCGGATCACCGGCTGGTAGGTGCTCGCATCCTCGATCCGCGGCTCGCCGGACAGGGGCGACACGATCCGGTAGCGCACTGCAATGCGGCGCCCGCCGCGCGCCTGCAGCTTGCGTAGGCCCGGCTCTGAGGTGTCGACGACGCGGGCGCCGGATACCTCCAGGTCGCGGACGTTCTTCCAGAAGTCCCGGCCCGAGCCATAGCCGTCGGGAAGCCGCAGCGTCGTGACGCCGCTCTCGTCGGCCTCGAAGGTAAGCTTCACGGCCAGCGACGTGAGCTGTCCGGATTCCACGACGGGCGCGACCTCGTAGAGGACGGGCGTCGGCGGCGATGCTCGCGCAGCTCTGGGATGAGCGAGAGCGATCATCCCGATGAGGAGGCAAAGAATTCGGACCATCGCGCCACCCTAACGTCGCACGAGGCTGGTCCTACGATCGGAGGAAGTGAAGTTAAGCTTTGGACAGATGGGGCTCGTCGCCCGGATGTCTCAGGCGAGGCGCGTGTTGTGCGAAGCCTGGATGAGCCAGTCGGACCCCGCCCTCACGAGCACCATCGAAACGACGTCCAGGCCGCGCCCCAAAAGAGAAGCCCCCGGCGCAATGCGCCGGGGGCTGGGGCTGCGGCGTCGTCGGGGGGCGTAGGGCCGCAGCTGTCAGGCAAACGTCGCCCCGACGTGAGGGTTCCGCTCGGCTTCAATCAATTGCGGGATCGGGGCGGCCGCCCGCCGTCGCCCCTGTCATCGGGACCGTAGAGCGCCTATATCTCTCCCGACGCCGTCGCATCCTGTGCCGCTAGGCGCGCGGTCCGATCATGGTCGACGTGGCGTCCCTTGAGACATCCCTCATGTCCATTCTGTTCCTGATCTCCGCCCTGGGCGTGGCGGCGGCGTTCGTGCTGCCGCCCGCGGTGCGTGTGCTGGCCCCCGCCTTGGCGAGGCGGCGGTGAGCGGGGCGCCGAGCGACCGTTCGCCAGCCGAACTGGCGCGCGAGAACGCCTACCTGAAGCAGCGCGTGGCGCAGCTGGAGCGCGACGTGCAGGACCTGAGCGCCGAGAACCTGCGGCTGCGCGAAGAGCGCGAGCGGCTCCACGGGCGCCGCGCGGCCCAGGCCGCCAATCCGTTGGGGTCGGGCCAATGATGCAGCTCGTCGGCACGGTCATGCTGATGCTGCCGATGGCGGTGCTGGTGGGCGCGATCCTGTACCTGCGCGGCCGCCGGAGCGGCTGAGGCGTCCGGGCGAGGCCGGTCAGCCCTGTTCGATAGGCATCAGCGGGGCGTCGGGGCCGTTCGACCGTTCGGCCTGTTCGGCGGCCTCGATCAGGAGACGGGCGGAGTCGCGCGCCGCCTCGGGCGTCATGGAAATCGCCACGGCGTCGGGACCGAGGATCACGACGGCCTTGCCGACATGCGTGGTCCTGAGGGGTTCATTATAGAGGTGACCCGGATCCTGCTTGTTCATGCGGGTGAAAACAGCGCCTGGGCTCGCCCGTTCCCAATCGAGACGCCCCGGCGGGGTCGTGTCGGCGCGGGCGCGTCCCGTTCGTCCTTTGCGAGGCCGCCGCCTGCGGCCGCCGCAGAAGGAACGGCCGACTATGTCGATCACCCTCTATGAGTTGAACCCAACCCGCTCGGCCCGCGTGCGCTGGACGCTGCTGGAGCTGGGGCTGCCGTTCGAGAGCGTCGCCGGGCCCGAGGTGTTCGCCATGCCGGAGCTGGCCGAGATCCACCCGCTGAGCAAGCTGCCGGCGCTGCGCGACGAGGGGCGGCCGCTGTTCGAGAGCGCCGCCATCTGCAACTGGCTGGCCGACAGCCATCCGCAGGCGGGTCTCGTCGCGCCGTCGGGGACCTGGTCTCGGGCCCTGCACGACCAGTGGGTGGCGTTCACGCTGGCGGAGATCGAGGCCTTCCTCTGGCACACCGCCCGCAACCTGTTCCTGCTCCCCGAGGCGGAGCGGGTGCCGGCCGTCTATCCGCAGAACGAGGCGGCGGCCAAGCGGGGGCTGGCGGTGCTGGACGCCCACCTGGGCGGGCGGGACTGGATGGTCGACGACCGTTTCTCGCTGACCGACATCTTCGTCGGCTATGCGGTCTGCTGGGCCGGGTGGCAGGGGATGACGGGCGATCTGGCGAACGTCACGGCCTATGTCGAGCGCCTGCAGGCTCGGCCGCTCTGCCCGTACCAGCCGGCGGCCTAGCCGGGGCGGCGGGCGCTACGGCCAAGTTCATCTCCCTAAACGGCGGCTGAACGGGGCGCGGCGGCGGCGTTCAGGGAGGGAGGCTTAGCTTGGGTCTCCAGGGCCGTTTCCCCCACGACCCCGAGGAGATCCGCATGAAGAAGCTCATCCTGGGCGCCGCCGTGGCCGCCGCCGCGCTCGTCACGGCCGGCGCCGCCGCGGCCCAGCCCTATGGCTACTACCGCTACGACGACGGCCCGCGTTACGGCTACGGCTACGAGCGGGACTACCGCTATGCCCGCGATCGCGACTCGGACCGCGACGGCATTCCGGACCGCCGCGAGTGGAACCGCGACCGCGACCGCGACGGGCGTCCCGACCAATGGGACCGCTACGACAATCGGCGCGGCCACCGCTACGGCCATCGCTATGACCGGTACGACCGCTACGATCGCTACGACCGCGGCGGCTACTACGGCGGCGACTATCGCTGGTAACTGATCGGCTGAGGGCCTCCGGAGCGATCCGGGGGCCCTTGCCCTGGCGCCGAGGATCATGAGGTCGGCGCCTGGGGTCATGGGCGCGGATGCGGGGCGGCCCTAGCCTTGGGCCATGAACCTGTATGCGCTTCCTGTCCTGATCCATGTGGCGGCCGGCTGCGTCGCCATCGTCGCCGGCTTCTGGGCGCTGTCGGTCCGCAAGGGCGGGACGGCGCACGGACGGGCCGGGACCGTGTTCTTCGTCTCGATGCTGGTGATGGCGGGCTTCGCAGCCGTGATGGCGGCTACCGGCCAGCAGCGGCTGAACACCATCGCGGCGGTCTTCACGCTATACCTGGTAGGGACGGCCTGGGCCGTGGTGCGGCGGCCCGCCGGGCCGCTGGGGCCGTGGGAGCGCTGGGCGACGCTGGCGCCCGTGGCGTTGATCGCCGCGGGGCTGACGTTCGGCGCCCAGGCGGCGAGCCCTGAGGGGCTGCAGGACGGCGATCCCACGTCCGGGAATGGGGCGACCATCTACTATGTCTTCGCGACGCTGGCGGCGATCGCGGTCGCCAGCGACCTGTCGGTGGCCGCGCGGGGCGGACTGATGGGCTATGCGCGGCTGCGGCGGCACATCTGGCGCATGTGCCTGGCGCTGTTCGTGGCGGCCGGCTCGTTCTTCCTGGGCCAGCAGGACGAGTTCCCGCAGGCGGTGCAGGGCTCGCCTCTGCTGATGATCCCGCCGTTCGCGGCTCTGGGGGCGCTGGCCTGGTGGATGGCCGTCTCGCGGCCGACGCGCCGACGGGCGGCGGCCTAGAACAACCCCATCGCAAGCCCGGCGGCGAGGGCCTGGCCCACGTCGCGGCAGGGCTGGAGCTGGGCGTCGGTCAGGCGCTTTTCCGCGGCGATGGCCTCGGGCGTCTGGGCGTGGGTGCAGACGATCAGCGGCTCGGCGATCGGCTTGAGGCGCCAGCCGGTGGCGATGCGGGCGAGCTGGCGGGCGGCGTTCGCCCCATCGGAGCCGGCGGCGATCAGGGCCGCGTAGGGGCGGCCGTTCAGGCGCTCCAGGCAGGAGTAGTAGGTGCGGTCGAAGAACTCCTTCATCTCGCCGGACATGGAGGCGAGGTTCTCCGGGCAGACAAAGAGGTAGCCGTCGGCCGCGAGGACGTCGTCCGGGACGGCCTCGGCGGCGCGGCGGAGCACAACCTCGGCCTCGGCGCGGGCGGCGTCTGCGGCGGCCTCGGCCATGCTGCGGGCGGCGCCGGTGCGGGAGTGCCAGACGATCAGGAGGCGCTTCATGGGCGCACCGTAGCGGTTGCGCTTGCCAGCGGGAAACGGCCCCCTAATCTCGGGCGAAACAAACCGAAAGTTCGAGGGGAGGCTTCCATGACCATGACCCGCCGCTACGCCGCGGCCATGACGGCGCTCGCGCTGGTGCTGGCGCCGCAGTCGGGGTTCGCGCAGGGCTCGCGCAAGGCGCCGGCGCTGGAGCTGACCCAGACGGTCGCGCCCGAGGCGGCCGGGTTCGATTCGCAACGGCTGGCCAAGCTGGACGCCTACATGGCCAGGGTGGTGGCCGAGGGGCGCGTGCCGGGCATGACCACCTTCCTCGCCCGTGACGGCAAGGTGGTGTCGTTCAAGACCCACGGATCGAAGAGCTTCGGCGGGCCGCCGATGACGCCGGACACCATCTTCCGGATCTATTCGATGACAAAGCCGGTCACCGGCGTCGCGATGATGATCCTGTTCGAGGAAGGCCGCTGGCGCCTGGACGACCCGGTCACCCGCCATGTGCCCGAGTTCAAGAACCTGAAGGTGCTGAAGGGCGTGGACGGCAACGGCAAGCCGATCCTGGAGGACCTGAAGCGGCCGCCAACCATGCGCGAGCTGATGGCCCACACGGCGGGCTTCGGGTACGGCCTCCAGGACGACCACCCCGTCGACAAGATGTTCCGCGAGAAGGAGGTGCTGAGCGCGCCGACGTCGCAGGCGATGATCGAGCGGGTGGCGCAGATCCCGCTGGTGTCGCAGCCGGGGACGCAATGGCGCTACTCCGTCGCCGTCGACATCCAGGGCTACATCGTCGAGAAGATGACCGGGATGACGCTGGGCCAGTTCATGGAGCAGCGGATCTTCAAGCCGCTGCGGATGAACGACACGGCGTTCTACGTGCCGGCGGCGAAGGCTTCGCGGCTGGCGCCCGTCTACTACTTCAACCGCGACACCAAGAAGGTCGAGGAAGCCAAGCAGATCTTCGGCAATCCGATGCCGACCTATCTGGACGCGCCGGCGTGGGATTCCGGCGGCGGCGGCCTTGTTTCGACGACCATGGATTACGCCCGCTTCGCCCAGATGATCGCCAACAAGGGCGAGCTGGACGGCGTGCGGATCCTGTCGCCCGCCTCGGTGGAGATGATGGGCACCAACATGATCCCCAAGGACGTGCTGGTCTCGTCGAACGGCACGACGGGGTCGCGCTTCAACGAGGCGGTGGGCTTCGGCCTGGACTTCATGGTCGTCAACGACCCCCGCGCCGCGGGCAGCCTGGAAGGCAAGGGCTCGATGAGCTGGGGCGGGGCGGCCGGGACCTGGTTCTGGGTGGATCCGACGAACGACGTGGTGTTCGTAGGCATGATCCAGCGCCTGGGCGGCTCGGGCGGCGACGACCTGGGCGCGGCCGCGCGGACGCTGACCTACCAGGCGCTGGTGAACCCCCAGAAGTGACGGCGAAGCTCTCGCCGGCCTACTTGCTGTAGGCCGGCGGGTAGCTGCGGTTGAGGTCCTTGTAGCGGTCGCGCAGTTCGATCTGGCGCGAGGTCAGCGGCTGGGGCTCGCCGCGGACCAGGATCATGTGCGGCCGGGACAGCGGCTCGAAGGGATCGCCGGACCAGACGACCAGATCGGCGTCCTTGCCCGGCTCCAGCGAGCCCACGCGGTTCGCAACGCCGAACACGCGGGCGGGGTTGATGGTCACCGCCTTCAGCGCCGCGTCGTAGGGCATCCCGTAGGCCACGGCGTTGCCGGCGTTGTAGCGGGTCTCGTGGGCGCGGTGGGCGCCGCCCTGGCCCTCAAGGATGACGGTGACGCCCGCGGCCTGCAGCCGGGCGGCGTTCTCGAGCGTCGAGCCCAGGGCCTCGAAGCTGACGGGGCGGTCCTGGATCGGGTTGACGATCACCGGCACGCCGGCCTGCGCCAGTTCCGAGGCCACGCGCCAACCCTCGGCCGCGCCAGAGATCACGACCTTGAGGTTCTCCTCGCGGGCCAGCTTCAGGATGGCGCGGATGTCGGACGCGCGGTTGGCCACCGCGACCAGCGGCATGCGGCCTTCCACCACCGGGATCAGCGCCTCGAGGTCGGCCTTGGACAGGGAAAGGTCGCGATAGCCGGCGCGCTCGTAGGCGGCGCGGTTGGCCCGATAGGCGCGCACGTCCTGCAGGATGGTCTTGAGCAGCACGATCTGGGCGCCGCGTGCGCCGCCGGCCAGCTGGGCGCCGCGGTCGCCGAAGGGGGCGACCATGGCCACCTTGGCCTTCAGCAACGGGTCCATGTTCTGGCCGAGCTGGATCACCGCCGCCTGGCCCGAGAAGATCTCGTGGGTGTTCTCGGACGCCCCGCCGCCGGCGGTGAGATCGTCGACCGCGGTGTGGCCGTGACCGTCGTCTCCGCCGCCGCCGGGCGAGGCCGGGCGAGGGGTGACTACCGCGGTGGTGATCCCGCCAAGACGGGCCACGGGGATCAGGAAGCTGTCGGTGTTCAGGGCGTACTGGATGTCGAACGCCGCGCTGAGCTCGGGATTGTCGACCGTGGCCTCGCTGCGCATCTGGCCGATCTCGATCGCGCCCAGCAGGCTGTTGGCGGCCACGAAGCCGGGCGCCACGACGCCGCCCTTGGCGTCGAGCACCTGGGCGCCCGCCGGCACGGCGACGGAAGGGCCGACCGCGGCGATCTTGCCGTCGCGCACGACGACCGTTCCCTGAGCGATCTCGCCCTGCGGGCCGGCGGTGAGGATGCGGGCGTTGGTGATGGCCACGGTGGCGGCCTGAGCGGATGTGGCGCCGAGCGCCAGGAGGGCCGCGAGGGCGGCGGCGGGGCGTCTCATCGCAGGCCTCCCAGGCCGATCTCGAAGTCCGACTTCGGTTGCAGGGCCGGCTGGTCGCGGTCGTAGGCGACGCCGCCGTCGATCCAGACGCGCTGGGCGCGGGCGTAGACCGAGAAGGGATTCTTGTCCCAGAGCACCACGTCGGCGCGCTTGCCGGGCTCGAGCGTGCCGGTCTCCTTAAGGATGCCCAGCGCCTTGGCCGGGTTCGCCGTGATCCACTTGATGGCCTCGGCCTCGCTGATCTGCAGGCCGGCGTCGCGGCCGGCGGCGAGCGCCTCGGCCGTCTCCTGGTTCAGGCGCTGGATCAGGTCGGGATCGTCCGAGTGGATGATCGCGCAACCGCCGGCCGCGTGGATCAGCGGCGCGTTGGCCTCGATGGCGTCGAGCTGCTCGAGCTTGCCGCCCCACCAGTTCGCCCAGGTGGCCGCGCAGATGTCGTTCTGCGCCAGCAGGTCGGCGATCTTGTAGCCTTCGGTGGTGTGGTGGAAGGCGGTGATCTTGTAGCCGAACTCCTTGGCCACATCGATCATCAGCGCCATTTCGTCGGCCCGGTAGCAGTGGTTCTGCACCAGGATCTCGCCCCTCAGCACGCCGGCCAGGGTGTCGAGCGCCAGGTCGCGCTTGGGCGGATCGGCCTTCTCGCCGTTCTCGGACTTGGTGCGGTACTCGTCCCACTTGCGGCTGTACTCGGCCGCCGCGATCCAGCCGGACCGGTAGCCGGCCATGTTGCCCATCCGCGTGGAGGGCTGGCGGTTGCGGCCGCCGTAGAGGCGCTTGGGGTTCTCGCCGCAGGCCATCTTCAGCGTGTGCGGCGCCGCCGGGAACTTCATGGCCTGGGTCGTGCGGGCCGGCACGTTGCGCAGGGTGACGCCCCGGCCGCCGAAGAGGTTCGCCGAGCCCGGGAGGATATGCAGGGTGGTGACCCCGCCCGAGCGGGCGAGATTGAAGCCGGGATCCTGCGGCCAGACCGAGTGCTCGACCCAGACCTGGGCGGTGTTCGGCTCGGTCGCCTCGTTGATGTCGGAGTGGGCCGGAACCTGGGGCGAGGCGCCGGCGCCCAGGTGGGAGTGGGCGTCGATCACGCCGGGGGTCACCCAGCGGCCGCGGGCGTCGACCACGTCGTAGCCGGCCGGCGGGGTGGCGGCCGGACCGACCGCCTCGATGCGGCCGTCGCGCATCAGCACCATGCCGTTCTCGATCTGCGCGCCGGTCCCGGTCAGCACATTCGCGCCGACGATCGCCGTCGGGCGGCCGGGCAGGGGCCGGTAGGTGCTGGCGAAGGCGTCGGCGCCGGCCTCCAGGCCGCGCGGCAACGGCTTGCGGGCCGCGGCTGCGGGCTTGTCGCCGGCCTCCGGCGTGGTGGCGCAAGCGGCGAGGCTCGCCGCCAGGCTGGCCGCAAGCGCGGCCCTTACGATGTGTGGCACTCGGACCCCCGAACTTTCCCGCGGCGAGTTGAGGGGTGCGCGCGCTTCCCGTCAAGCGCCGCGGGCCCGCCGCCGTGCTTGACAAGCCGGGACGCGCATGCGCCCTTCCGCGCCTCGCAAAACAGCCGATTTCCGCCTCATTTCATGCACGCCTACCGCACCCATACCTGCGGCCAACTCCGCGCTTCCGACACGGGCTCGCAAGTCCGCCTTTCCGGCTGGGTCCACCGCAAGCGGGACCACGGCGGCCTGATCTTCATCGACCTGCGCGACCACTACGGCCTGACCCAGCTGGTCGTCAGCCCGTCGACGCCCGGCTTCGACCTGGTCGAGCACGTCCGCGCCGAGAGCGTGATCCGCGTGGACGGCGAGGTGGTCGCCCGCTCGGCCGAGACGGTGAACGCGAACCTGCCGACCGGCGAGGTCGAGGTGGTGGTGCGCAAGGTGGACATCCTGTCCGAGTCGGCCGAGCTCCCGCTGCCGGTGTTCGGCGAGCCGGACTATCCGGAAGAGATCCGGCTGAAGAACCGATTCCTCGACCTGCGCCGCGAGACCCTGCACAAGAACATCGTCCTGCGTTCGAAGGTCATCCACTCGATCCGCAACCGGATGATCGAGCAGGGCTTCCTGGAGTACCAGACGCCGATCCTGACGGCCTCGTCGCCGGAAGGCGCGCGCGACTTCCTGGTGCCCTCGCGCCTGCATCCCTCGAAGTTCTACGCGCTGCCGCAGGCGCCGCAGCAGTTCAAGCAGCTGCTGATGGTCGCGGGCTTCGACCGCTATTTCCAGATCGCGCCGTGCTTCCGCGACGAGGACCTGCGGGCCGACCGCAGCCTGGAGTTCTACCAGCTCGACGTCGAGATGAGCTTCGTGACGCAAGAGGACGTGTTCGCGGCCATCGAGCCCGTCATGCACGGCGTCTTCGAGGAGTTCGCGAACGGCAAGCCGGTGACGCCGTACCCGTTCCCGCGCATCCCGTACCGCGAGGCGATCGCCAAGTACGGCACCGACAAGCCGGACATGCGCAACCCGCTCGTGATGCAGGACGTCTCGGAGCACTTCCGCGGCGGCGGCTTCGGCCTGTTCGCGCGCATTCTGGAAGACGCCAAGAACGCGGTCTGGGCCATCCCCGGCCCGAAGGGCGGAAGCCGGGCCTTCTGCGACCGGATGAACAGCTGGGCCCAGGGCGAGGGCCAGCCGGGCCTGGGCTACATCTTCTGGTCGGAAGACCAGGGCGGCTGGGGCGGCCCGATCGCCAAGAACCTGGGCGCGGAGAAGACCGACGCCGTCATGGGCCAGCTGGGCCTGGGCAAGGGCGACGCGGCGTTCTTCGTCGCGGGCGATCCGAAGGTCTTCTACAAGTTCGCCGGCTCGGCGCGGACCAAGGTTGGCACGGACCTGGGCCTGATCGACGAGAACCGCTTCGAGTTCGTCTGGATCGTCGACTTCCCGATGTTCGAGTGGAACGAGGAGGAGAAGCGGGTCGACTTCTCGCACAACCCCTTCTCAATGCCCCAGGGCGAGCTGGAAGCGCTGAACACCAAGGATCCGCTGGAGATCCTGGCCTACCAGTACGACATCGTCTGCAACGGCTACGAGCTGTGCTCGGGCGCGATCCGGAACCACCTGCCCGAGATCATGATCCGCGCCTTCGAGATCGCGGGCTACGGTCCCGAGGTGGTCGAGGAGCAGTTCGGCGGCATGTTGAACGCGTTCCGGCACGGAGCCCCGCCGCACGGCGGGCTGGCGCCGGGCATCGACCGCATCGTCATGCTGCTGGCCGGCCAGACGGCCATCCGCGAGGTGATCGCCTTCCCGCTGAACCAGCAGGGCCAGGACCTGCTGATGAACGCGCCGTCGGAGGTGGCCGAGAAGCAGCTGAAGGAGCTGCACATCCGGCTGGCGCCGCCGATCAAGGCTTAGGGGTCTTGGATGGGGAGCGCCCGGGCGTTCCCCGTTCCGCCGCCCAGTTCTGCGTGGTCTTGGCGCCGGAAAGACGGAGCCTCCGCTTGCGCGGAAGCTCCAACGCCTACGGCACGATGGCGATGAAGTAGCGCGGCGCTTCGGGCGGCGAGGGCGGCGCCGGCGGCCGCGGCGCGTGCGGCTTCACCATCATGCGCACCCCGTGGCAGGCCTTGCCCGAGAGGCCGGGCGGCAGCTTGGTGCGCGCGTCGGCGCAGGCCTCGTCGAGCTGATCCTGGGTCAGGCCCCTGGCGGCCGAAAGGTCGACGCCATGCAGGACGGCGCGCTGCAGGTCGGCGTCGCGGAAGTCCGCCCCCTCGAAGCTGCCGCCGCTGAGCATCGCGGCCTTGAGCGAGGCTGAGCGGAACGAGGCCTTGATGAAGCGTCCGCCGGACAGGTTCGCGCCCGTCAGGTCGGCGTCGGTGAAGTTGGCGGCGCTGGCGTCCACCTTCGAGAGCATGGCGCCCTTGAGCGAGGCCGAGCGGAAGCTGGCGCTGCGCAGGATCGCGCGGCTGAAGTTCGCGCCCGTGGTGTCGGCGTCGTTGAAGATCGCCTTGGTGAGATCGGCCGAGCCGAACATGCCGCCGCGCACCTCGGCGCTGCGCAGGACGGCGCCGGCCATCGAAGCGTTCTTGAAGTTGGCGCCGGTGGCGTCGGCGTCCGAGAAGTCGGCGCGGGTCAGGTTGGCCGAGCCGAAGTGCACGCCGTGGGCCTCGGTGGCGCGGAGCCGGGCGCTGGAGAGGTTGGCGCCCGAGAAGTTCGCACCGCTCATGCCGGCGTCCGACAGGTCGGCGCGCGAGAGGTCGGCGCCCTCGAAGCTGGAGGCCTGGAAGCGGGCTTCCCGCAGGTTGGCGCCGACCAGGGCGGCGCCCGAGAAGTTGGCGCCGACGATCCGGGCGCCGGCCATGTTGCGGCCCGACAGTTCGCACTTCACGCACGAGCCTCCGAACGACCTCTGTCGGGCGACCTCCTTCTCGAAGGCGAAGGCATGGCCCGCGACGGCGGCGGTCGCCACAAACGCGGCGGCGGCGGTCAGCAGACGGTTCGAACGCTTGGTCACTGCGGGGCAATCCTCTTGGACTTCGCGGTCAGCTGTGCGCCGCAAGCTGTGCGAACACCACTTAAATCGCGGTAACTTTGAGGGGTTTAGCCCGTCTGATCCTCGCCGAGGCGCCCCGCGCGCGCGCCGCAGGTGTCGCAGATCATCGCCTGGCCCTTGCGCACCACGGCGATGTCGCCGCAAGCGGCGCAGACCTCGGCCGCATCCAGGACGGCGGGGCCGGAATTGCGGTTGGCGGTGGGCAGGAACACCAGGTTGTCGGGCGTGGACCCGCGTGAGAAGCCGCGGGAGATGAAGCGCGAGGCCGGCTGGGGCGCGATCTCGGCCTCTTCGGTCCCCTCGGCGGCGTCGGCCTTGCCGCGGCCCAGGCCGTCGGCGTTCAGCTCGCCCGGATCGGCGCTGGCGAGGTCGGACCGGCCCAGGTAGCTGATGCCCAGTTCGCGGAAGATGTAGTCGAGGATCGAGGTCGCCGACTTCACCTGGTCGTTGCCGGTGACCGGGCCGGCGGGTTCGAAGCGCGTGAAGACGAAGGCGTCCACGAACTCGTCGAGCGGAACGCCGTACTGCAGGCCGATCGAGATCGCGATGGCGAAGTTGTTCATCAGCGAGCGGAAGGCCGCACCTTCCTTGTGCATGTCGATGAAGATCTCGCCGAGCTCGCCGTCGTCGTACTCGCCGGTGTGGATGTAGACCTTGTGGCCGCCGACGGAGGCCTTCTGGATGTAGCCCTTGCGGCGGTCGGGGAGCTTCCGGCGGGTGCGGTCGCGTTCGACGATGCGCTCGACGATGCGCTCCTGCCGTTCCGGCTCGGGCGCGGCCTCGCGGCGCTCGGGCAGGTCGGCGACGGCTGGGAGGTCCAGCACCACATCGGCGGGCGCCGCCTCGCGCCGCAGCCGTACGGCCGTCGCGGCGCCGGCGAGGGCGGCCTGGAGGTCGGCAGGCGTGGCGGCCCAGGGAAGGGCGATCTCCAGCACCGGCGGCACGTCCAGAGCGGGCCGCAGGGCCTGCAGCATGGCCTCGCGGGCGGCGGGCGGGATCTCGGCCGCGGGGCGGAGGACCTGCTGGTGGGCGGGATCGACAGCCTCGGCGTCGGAAAGGCTGTCGAGGCCCAGCGCATGCCGCTCGGCCGCGGCGACATCCTCCGCGGTGAAGCCGGCGAGCGCCAGGACGTCTAGCGCGGGGTCCTCCAGCTGGTCGGGACGCGCGCCCAGGACATCGCGCAGGAAGCCGTCGCCCAGCACGGCGGGCGCGAAGGCGTCGCGCAGGCGGCCGACGAAGGGCAGCTCGGCCACGACGGCGGCGATCTCGTGGTCGGAGAAGCCGCGCGCGGCGAGCGCCTGGGCGCTCAGCCCCGGCGCGTCGGCCAGGCTGCGGCGGCCGAGCAGGACGGCCTCGGCGGCGGCCCGGTCCACGCCCAGGACTCCGAAGGCGCGCAGGGCGGCGTCGGAGAGCACGCGGACCGGCTCACCCTCGGCGGTCTCGGCGACGGAGACTGGGCCGGCCCATGGCGTGGCGTCCAGCCGGCCGCCCAGCCGCAGGGCGAGATCGGGATCGTTCAGCAGGGCCAGGCGGCACTCGACGCCGGCCTCCGAGATCACGCGCCGGGCGGTGGCGTAGAGGTCGCGCGCTGCCTTGCGGCCGGCGTCGCTGTCGTAGTCGTGCCCGTGGGCGACCAGCCAAGGGCCGAGGTTGGCGAGGCCCAGCTGGGCGGGCTCCTCGGTCGCCGCGAGCGCGAGGGCGGCCAGATGCACGGCGCCTTCGAAGGCGTCCCAGTCGAAGCCGGCGTCGCCGAAGAAGGCGGTCAGGTCGACGCCGCCGCGGGGCCAGGCGGCGAAGCCGGCGAGGATCTCGGCCTCGGGGAGTTCGCGGGCGACGATCACCGCGCCGGTGGCCCAGGCGCAGCGGGCAAGCGCGCGGCCGGCGGCCTCGTCGGCTGGGGTCCAGCGGGCGATCAGCTCGGCCCCTGCAGGCGCGGCGGTCGCCGGCGGCTCGGGCCAGGCGGTCTCGCCGGCGCGGGCGAGCGCGACGGCCTCCAGGATCATAGCGTCGGAAGCGCCGGCGGCGCGGGCGGCCTCGGCGGCGCGGGTCAGGCTGGCGTTGCGCGAGGGGTCGGCGCAGGCCTCGGCGTCGCCCTCGCA
>NZ_JAPSKZ010000310.1 GCF_031181185.1 Phenylobacterium sp.
CCCTGAACAACCTGCAGAGCGACGTCCAGCAGATCGCCAAGGGCGCGATCATCGTCGCCGCCGTGCTGGTCCAGCGCCGTACCGCGAGCACGACCTGAGGAAAGGGTTCACCGCCATGCCACAGCCCACGCCTTTCGCGAGCCGCAGAGGGCTCCTGTTCGGAGCCGCCGCCGTGTCCGCCGGTGCCTTCCTCACCGGCTGCACGAGCAACGAGTCCGACGACGACAAGCCGGCCGCGAACGACCAGCCCGTCGCCGACGACAAGCCCGGCAAGCCGGTCACCATCGGCTTCGCGGGGCCGCAGGCGGACCACGGCTGGCTCAACGCCATCAACGACAACGCCAAGAAGCGCGCCGAGAAGTACTCCGACGTCACCCTGGAGATCACCGAGGGCTCCAACGACACCGCCCAGCAGATCGGCCAGATCGAGACCCTCATCAACAAGAAGGTCGACGTGCTGGTGGTGCTGCCCGCCGACGGCAAGGCACTCACCCAGGTCGGACTGAAGGCGATGCGCGCCGGCATCCCCGTGGTCAACCTCGACCGGATCTTCAACTCCCCCCAGGCGTACCGCTGCTGGATCGGCGGCGACAACTACGGCATGGGTCTGAACGCCGGTCACTACATCGGCGAGAAGCTCAAGGACAAGTCCGATGCCCGGGTCATCGAACTCGCCGGCCTCGACAACCTGGAGCTCACCAAGCAGCGCACCCAGGGCTTCGACGACGCCCTGAAGAACTACCCCAACATCAAGAAGGTGGCCCGCCAGGCCGCCGACTTCACGGTCGAGTCCGGCCAGGCCAAGATGGCCCAGCTGCTCCAGGCCCAGCCGGAGTTCGACGCGCTGTGGAACCACGACGACGACCAGGGCGTGGGCGCGCTGCGCGCCATCGAGCAGGCCGGACGCGACGACTTCCTGATGGTCGGCGGCGCGGGCGCGCTCTCCGCCTTCGAGGCCATCAAGGCCGACAACGGCGTCCTGAAGGCGACCGTCCTGTACCCGCCGACGATGGCCGCCTCCGCGATCGACCTCGCCCGCGCCCTCGGCCAGGGCAAGGGCGTCGGCGGCCTCGCCGAGTACGAGATCCCCGCGTCGCTCACGCTGTACTCGGCCGTCGTCGACAAGGAGAACGTGGACCAGTACATGTCCACCGGCTTCAAGTGAGGAGCCCCGCCCCACGGGCCTGACCAGCCCACCGGGCGGGGCCCACCCCCCACCCGCCACGACGACGAGGAGGACATCCGTATGGCACAGCCGCAGCAGTCAGAAGGGGCAGACACGGGGAAGCCACCGCTGCGCGTCGGCATGGTCGGCTACGCCTTCATGGGCGCCGCCCACTCCCAGGGCTGGCGCACCGCGGGCCGCGTCTTCGACCTGCCGCTGAGCCCCGAACTGGCCGTGATCTGCGGCCGGAACGCCGACGCCGTGCGCGCGGCGGCCGACCGGCACGGCTGGGCGGCCACCGAGACCGACTGGCGCGCCCTGATCGAACGGGACGACGTCGACCTCGTCGACATCTGCACCCCCGGCGACAGCCACGCCGAGATCGCGCTGGCCGCCCTCGCCGCCGGCAAGCACGTGCTGTGCGAGAAGCCGTTGGCCAACACCGTCGCCGAGGCCGAGGCCATGGTCCGCGCCGCCGAAGAAGCCGGAGCCCGGGGCACGCTGGCGATGGTCGGCTTCAACTACCGCCGGGTCCCCGCGACCGCGCTGGCCCGGCGGATGGTGGCCGAGGGCCGCGTCGGCGCCCTGCGGCACGTACGGGTGACATACCTCCAGGACTGGCTGGTGGACCCGGAGTTCCCGCTCACCTGGCGGCTGCGCCGCGAGCATGCCGGATCCGGTTCGCTCGGCGACCTCGGCGCGCACATCGTCGACCTCGCGCAGTACCTGGTCGGCGAGCGGCTGGCGGGCGTCTCCGCGCTCACCGAGACCTTCGTGCGGGAGCGTCCCCTGCCCACCGCGGCCGGCAGCGGCCTGACCGCCGTCTCCGCCGGCGGCACCGGGCAGGTCACCGTGGACGACGCCGCCCTGTTCACCGGCCGCTTCGCCTCCGGCGCCCTCGCCTCCTTCGAGGCCACCCGCTACGCCACCGGACGCAAGAACGCCCTGCGCATCGAGCTCAACGGC
>NZ_JAPSKZ010000311.1 GCF_031181185.1 Phenylobacterium sp.
GGACGATGCGGGTCGGCCCCTGGGCCGGGAGGCTGGCCGGCAGGAAGTCGATCAGCCGGTCCATGGCCGGGTTCGGCTCGATCTCCGACGCCCGGTACTGCTTGGTCCAGCGGCCGACCTGGCGCTCGAAATAGTTGCCGGGGCGGCCGTAGTCGCCGAGGCCGATGGCCTCCGGCTCGAAGGCGTGCAGGGCGGCCAGGGCTTCGACCTGGGCGTCGTAGATGGCGCGCCGCCCCGGCGGCGTCAGTCCGGGCAGCTTCAGGTCCCAGAGGACGCGCCCCTCGACCTTGTCCATGACGTAGAACATCGAGCCGATAACGGCGTCATCCTCGCACAGGGCCCAGGGGCGGGCGACCGGATAGCCCTGGGCGTGGAGGGCCGAGATGACCCGGAACTCGCGGTCGACGGCGTGGGCCGAGGCCAGCAGCGTCCCCGGCGGCTTGCGGCGCAGGACGTAGGTCCGGCCCGGCGTGGCCAGCTCATAGGTCGGATTGGACTGGCCGCCCTTGAACTGCCGGATCGTGACGGGGCCGGCGTACTCCGGGACATGGTCCCTCATCCAGGCGTCGAGGCGGCCGACGTCGAGGGCATGGCGGGGATCGACCTCGCGCGTGCCGGAGAAGGCGGTCTGGGGGTCGGCGAGGTCGGTCTGGCTCATCGGGCGGCGATGATGGCCGCCTTGACGGCGCGCCGCCAGCCCTCGAGCAGCCGGTCGCGTTCGGCGGTGCCCATGCGCGGGCTCCAGCGGGCGGGAGCCTCGACGGGGTGATCCTCCAGATCGGCGATCAGGCCGACGCCCAGCGCCGCCAGCCGGGCCGCGCCGAGGGCCGTCATCTCCTGGAAGGCGGGGCGTTCGACCTCGACCTCGCAGATGTCGGCGACGAACTGCATGGCGAAGGCGTTGGCGGTGACGCCGCCGTCGACCCTGAGCGTCTTCAGCGGCGGGGCGCCGTCCTTGGCCAGGGCGTCGAGCAGGTCGCGGGTCTGGTAGGCGAGGCTCTCCAGCGCGGCGCGGACCATGTGGGCCGGGCCGGCGTCGCGGGTCAGGCCGACGATGGTCCCCCGCGCCTCCGGCTCCCACCAGGGCGCGCCGAGGCCGGTGAAGCCGGGCACGAGGTAGACGCCGCCGTTGTCCTTCAGCCCGGTGGCCATGGCCTCGGACTGGCGCGACTCCGAGATCACCTTCAGCCCGTCTCGCAGCCACTGGATGGCCGAGCCGGCGGAGAAGATCGAGCCTTCCAGGGCCCAGGCCGCCTCGCCCTTCGCCTCGTAGCCGAGCGTGCCCAGCAGGCGGCTGGTCGAGGCCACCGGGGCGCGGCCGACATTGGCGACGAGGAAGGCGCCGGTGCCGTAGGTGATCTTGGCGTCGCCGGGCTTCAGGGCGCCGTGTCCCACCAGCGCGGCCTGCTGGTCCCCGGCGGCGCCGTGGATCGGCAGGGCGGCCCCGAACAGCGACGGGTCGCAGTCGCCGAGATGGTCGGCGCAGCCCCTGATCTCCGGCAGTCCCTGCAACGGGACATCGAACAAGTCGGCGAGTTCGGGCCGCCACCGCCGCGTCGCCAGATCCATCAGCGAGGTGCGGCTGGCGTTGGTGGCGTCGGTGACGTGCCGGGCCCCGCCCGTCAGCTTCCATATCAGCCATGTCTCGATGGTGCCCAGCTTCACCTCGCCCCTCGCGCAGCGCTCGCGCGCGCCAGGAACGGCGTCCAGCAGCCAGGCGAATTTCGAGGCCGAGAAATAGGGGTCGAGAATCAGGCCGGTCGCCGCCTGCACGGCCGGCTCATGTCCCGCCGCCGCCAGCCGGGCGGTGACGTCGGCGGTGCGGCGGTCCTGCCAGACGACGGCGCGGTGCAGCGGCTCGCCGGTTGCGGCGTCCCACATCACCGCCGTCTCGCGCTGGTTGGTGATGCCGACGACGGCGAAGCGGCCGACCCCGCCGGCCTTGCGGACCGCCTCGCGGCAGGTCTGCAGGGTCGCGGTCCAGATCTCGGCGGCGTCGTGTTCGACCCAGCCGGGGCGGGGGAAGTGCTGCTGCAGCTCGATCTGGCTGACCGCCGCAGGGCGCAGGGCCCCTTCGGCGGTGCATTCGAACGCGATGGCCCGGGTCGAGGTGGTGC
>NZ_JAPSKZ010000087.1 GCF_031181185.1 Phenylobacterium sp.
GGCCGGCAGCTGGTCGGCGGTGGCGCTGGAGCCGCCGAGGCCCCAGCTCTACGCCCGCTGCGACGCGCGCCTGCACGCCATGGTGCGAGACGGCGCCGTGGAGGAGGTGCGCGCGCTGCTGGCCCGCGACCTGGGCGCCGACCTGCCGGCGATGAAGGCCGTGGGCGTGCGCGAGTTTGCCGCCTATCTGCGTGGCGAGATCGACCTCGAAGCCGCCATCGCCGCCGCCCAGCAGGAGACCCGCCGCTACGCCAAGCGGCAGCTGACCTGGATGCGCGGCCAGATGGCCGACTGGCTTCGCCTGGACGGCGCCGACCCGGAGCTACAGTGGAGGCAGTTTATTGCGCGGGAAGGCAGCTTGACGCCCTGATCGCGGCATGCGATTTCCACATCCACTCTCTGCAAGGTCGTTACGTGCGCAACATTCTTGTAATCCCCGGGCGGCCGACAACGGACTGACGAAGGCGTCAGAACCGACCGGTCGCTCGTCCCCAGGCCCCTCGCGGGCCTTTTTTATTGTCCTCAAAGCCAGAGCCTTCCCATGACCGCCCATCAGACGATCGAAGCCGAAGCCGACACCATCTCCGGAGCCGAGATGGTGGTGCGGGCCCTTCTCGATCAGGGCGTCGAGGTGCTGTTCGGCTATCCCGGCGGGGCGGTCCTGCCGATCTACGACGCGCTGTTCGCCGAGCCGAAGCTGCGGCACGTGCTGGTGCGGCACGAGCAGGGCGCCACCCATGCGGCCGAGGGCTATGCCCGCTCGACCGGCAAGCCGGGCGTGGTCCTGGTCACCTCGGGCCCCGGCGCCACGAACGCGGTGACCGGCATCGTCGACGCCCTGATGGACTCCATCCCGATGGTCGTCATCACCGGCCAGGTCGCCACCCACCTGATCGGCACCGATGCGTTCCAGGAGTGCGACACCATCGGCATCACCCGGCCCTGCACCAAACACAACTACTTGGTGAAGTCGGTCGAGGAGCTGCCGCGGATCATCCACGAGGCGTTCCACATCGCGACCTCCGGCCGGCCCGGCCCGGTCGTCATCGACATCCCCAAGGATGTGCAGTTCGCCAAGGCCGTCTACCAGGGGCCGACCGAGGTGACCCACGCCCACAACTACTCGCCGCGTGTGAAAGGCGAGCCGGCGAAGATCGCCGAGGCCGCCGCGATGCTGGCCAAGGCGCGCCGTCCGATCCTCTACACCGGCGGCGGCGTCATCAATTCCGGGCCGAAGGCGGCGGAACTCGTCCGGGAGCTGGCCGCTCTGACCGGCGCGCCGGTCACCTCGACGCTGATGGGCCTGGGCGCCTTCCCGGCCTCCAGCCCGCAGTGGCTGGGGATGGTGGGGATGCACGGCTCGTTCGAGGCCAACAACGCCATGCACGACTGCGACGTGATGGTCGCCATCGGCGCGAGGTTCGACGACCGAGTCACCGGCCGGCTGGACGCCTTCGCGCCCGGCAGCCGCAAGATCCACATCGACGTGGACGCCAGCTCCATCGGCAAGAACGTGCGCGTCGACGTGGGCATCGTCGGCGACGCCGCCAATGTGCTGGGCGACCTCATCGCGGTCTGGAAGCAGCGCAACCTGATGACCGACAAGGCGGCCATGGCGGACTGGTGGCGCGAGATCGAGGCCTGGCGCGCCCGGGACAGCTTCCGCTACCGGCCCGACGCCAAGCTCATCAAGCCGCAGTACGCCATCCAGCGGCTGTACGAACTGACCAAGGCCCGGGACACCTATGTCACGACCGAGGTCGGCCAGCACCAGATGTGGGCGGCCCAGTTCTACCACTTCGACGAGCCGAACCGCTGGATGACCTCGGGCGGCCTGGGCACCATGGGCTATGGCCTGCCGGCCGCGGTCGGCGTGCAGATCGCCCACCCGGACGCCCTCGTCATCGACATCGCCGGCGACGCCAGCGTGCAGATGACCATGCAGGAGATGTCGACGGCCGTTCAGCACGACCTGCCGATCAAGATCTTCATCCTCAACAACGAGTGGATGGGGATGGTGCGCCAGTGGCAGCAACTGCTGCACGGCGAGCGCTATTCGCACTCTTACTCCGCGAGCCTGCCCGACTTCGTGAAGCTGGCCGAGGCCTATGGCTGCGTCGGCCTGCGCGCCGAGCACCCGGACGAACTCGACGACGCCATCCGCGAGATGATCGACGTGCGCAAGCCCGTGATCTTCGACTGCCGCGTGACCAAGGAAGAGAACTGCTTCCCGATGATCCCGTCCGGCAAGGCGCACAACGAGATGATCATGGCCGAAGAGGCCCGCGACCTTGGCTCGATCATCGACGACGCCGGCAAGCGGCTGGTCTGAGCCTAGGCGCGCGCGACGACCGGGACCGTCAGGGCCGCGCGCAGCCCGGGGTGATTGTCGAGGTAGGCGATCTCGCCGCCCAGCTGCCGGACCAGGGCGGCCATCATCCGGCTGCCGAAGCCCTCCGTCGGCGCATGCCTGCCGCGGCCCTGGTCGCAGACGCTGACGGTCAGCACGCCGCGTCCTTCGTGGACGGTCACCTCGATGGGACCGGCCGCGCCGCCATAGGCGTACTTGTTGGCGTTGATCACCAGCTCGGTGACGATGAGACCCAGGGTCACGGCCCGGTCGGTGGGCGCGAGCACGGGGGCGGCGTCGAGGTGGATCTGGCCGGTCCAGTCGTCGCCCATCGAGACGCTCATGTCGGCGATCAGGTCTTCGAAGTAGCGGGCGAGGTCGATGGTTTCGATCTGGTCGCCGCGATAGAGCCGGCGGTGGACCAGCGACACGGCGCTGAGGCGTCGCCGGGCCTCGGCGAACGCCGCCGTCAGCGCCGGGTCGCCGGCGTCGCGCGCCTGCAGGCCCAGGAAGCTGGAAACCAGCTGCAGGCTGTTCTGCACGCGGTGGTTCACCTCGCCCAGCAGGACCTCCTTCTGCAGCAACAGGCCTTCCTTTTCGTCCAGCGCCTGGCCCAGCTGGCGGTTGAGCTCGACCAGCCGGCGGCGGCCGCGGGCGTCCAGCAGGCTCTCCCGCAGGCGCAGCGCCGCATCGACCTCGGCCAGGCTCCAGCGGCGGGAGCGGCCGCGCACGGTCTCGCGCCACGCCTCGAACGACGCCCGCGGCGTCAGCACCTCGCCCGCGCCCAACGCGACGGCCTTGTGCGGATTGCCGGCCCAGTTGACCACTTCGAGCTGCTCGGCCCGGAACCACAGCAGGACGAACGGCTCGTCCGCGGCCACAACCAGCCCCAGCACCCCGCTCGCCTCGGCGGCATAGGACTCTGCGCCTGCAAAATCGGACGCCAGCCGGTCGGTGACGACGGGCTCCGGCCCCTCGGTGAGCGCCCAGCGCGCCAGGGCCCGCACATCGGCTTCCGGCGGGTGCGAGCCGTGCAGGTGGACGGCCTCGCCGCGCACCGCCGCCACGCCGTCGGCGCCCAGGATGCGCTGGAGTTCGCCCAGACCCGCGTCCAGATGCTGTTCCAGCCCGCCGATGCGGGCGAACCGAGACGTCGCCTCGTCCTCCAGGCCGCGCAGCCGCATGCGCTCGCGATAGACCTCGGCCTCTTCCTTGGCACGCACCTGCCGCGCCAAGCCGCCCGCCAGCGCCCGGGCGCCGGCGCGGATATCGTAGGGCATGGCCTTCTGCGTGCGGTGATGGCAGGCGATCAGGCCCCACAGCACCCCGTCCTTGACGATCGACACTGAGGCCGAGGCGCCTACGCCCATGTTGCGCAGGTACTGCATGTGCACCGGCGACACGCTTCGCAGCACGCAGTCGCTCATGTCGAGCGGCTCGGCCTCGGTCCAGGCGGGCTGCAACGGCGCAGGCTCGTAGCTGACGTCGGGGATCGTTCGCACGAGGTTGCGGACGTACAGCGCGCGCGCCTGGGCCGGGATGTCGGACCCCGGGAAGCGGTGGTTCAGGAACGACGGCATGTCGTCCGCCGCCGCCTCGGCCAGGACTGCGCCGGCGTCCTCATCGAGGAAGCGATAGATCATGACCCGGTCGAAGCCGGTCAGTCGGCGGAATTCCACGGCGGCCCGCTCGCACAGCGCCTGCAGGGTCGGCGCCCGCTCGAAGGCCGCCGCCGCAGTCTCCAGCTGCGCCAGCAGGGCGGCGGCCGGGAGGCCGTCGCCTTCGGCCGGTTCCAGTTCGACGATCAGCCGTTCGCCGGAGAGGTGCGTCAGCACGTCGAAGGCCGCTTCGCCGCGAACCAGACGGCCGGCGTAGCCGCCCCCAGCGCCCGACTGGGTCACTTGGGCGACCCGCTCGGAGATCGGACCGCCCAGCACCTCGCCCAGGCTTTCGCCAAGCCAGGCCTTGAGGCCGAGCTTGCCGGCCACCTCGCCGGCCGCATGGCTGATCTCCTGGGTGGCGCGCTCGGCCACAAACATTACGCCGTGCGGCTGGATCGCGCCTGGGATGTGGATCGGCTCGCGGGCGCAGGCGTCGAGGTCGAGGTCGAGGGTGTCGGTCATGCGGCTTCGCCCTCGCAGATGCGCAATTCGGCATGGCGGAAGCCGGCCATAGCCCCGCGCACCGCCGCTTCGGAGGCGTCGGCGGTCGGGAGGGTGTCGTCCAGCACGGCCAGGAAACTTCGCCAGCGCTCGCCGGCGCGCTCGCCGTAGGGGTCGAGGAAGCTCAGGCCCTGCATATCGGAGCCCCCGGCCTCGAGCGCCCGGCGGATCGCCCGCCCGCCCAGCGTCGACCCTTCCAGCACGTAAAAGAGGCCCAGAGCCTCGCCCACGCACCTCGCCTTGGGCGGCCTGGGCGGCTCGCGGCTGGCGGCAAGCCCGAGCGCGGCTAGGTCTTGCGCCAGACGTGGCGTGCGCCGCCGCGCAGGGAAATCCAGGCCGTCGAGCCTCTCCAGCCACGGCCCGACCGCGGCCTCGACGTCGACATGCAATCGCCAGAAGCGCCGGACGACGGCCCGCCGCCCTTCCAACGTCGCCACCCTCGCCAGCAGGTCCGCCCTCCTCTCAAGGCGCTCGTGATCGCCGCGCGTGGCGAGACGCAGGCGCTGGTGGACCTCGCTGAGCATTTCGGACTTGCACCTTCTGGGGCCGGCGAAAGATAGACCGACGGAACGCGGCACGCCCCGCTGACGGTTGCATGCCAAGCTTTTGGAGCCCCTGGAGATGAGCCGAGCGACACCGGCCACACGTTTCCTGGACGCCAGTGGCGTGGCCTACGAGTTGGCCGCCTACGACTACGATCCGAACGCCGACCGGATCGGCCTGCAGGCGGCCGAGGCCTTGGGCGCGCCCCCGGACGAGGTGCTGAAGACGCTGATGGTCCTGGCCGATGGCAAGCCGGCGTGCGTGATCCTGGCGTCCGACCGCGAAGTCTCGATGAAGCGGCTGGCCGCGGCCCTCGGCGCGAAGTCGGCCGAGATGATGAAGCCCGTCGAGGCCGAGCGCGTCACCGGCTACCGGGTGGGCGGCGTCAGTCCCTTTGGCCAGAAGAAGCGCTGCCCCACCGTGCTCGACCAGGCCGCCCTCGCCAAGGCGCAGGTGTTCGTCAACGGCGGCCAGCGGGGCTTGCAGGTCAGGTTAGCGCCCGCCGACCTCGCCCGCGCGCTGGGAGCGAAGGTCGCCGCGATCTCCGTCTAGTGCGAGGCGCCGATCCGCGCCGTCACCTCCGGCGGGATGTGGTAGCGCTGAACCAGCTCCTCGTGGTCGATGCAGCCGCAGGCCTCGTGCTGCACGAACAGCGCGAAGACCGCATCGGCCGCCTCGTCGAGCAGCCGGGCGCGCTCGCCCGCCGGACCACCTTCGGCGTCGTGCTCGCGCAGTTCGGCCAGGGCCGCCTGCACGCGCCACTCGCAGCGCTTCAAGCCGGCGTCGACGTCTTCGAGGAGTTTGAACCTCAGGACCGCCTCGCCGCTGTCCACATGCGGGGGGTCGGCGAGGTGTTGAGGCATACGGAGCGGGGCCATGCCGCCTCCTTGGCTCTCTAGGGTCACCGTCTTCAATCTACCACGCAATGTGGCGGGGAGTCGGCGCTCGCGCCGATTTGAGAGGGCTGGCGTCAGCGGAACAGGCGCAACCTCGGCGTCCGACGAGGGGCTCACCCCTCGCCGAACGCCTCGGCCACATCCTCGTGGATCGGCCAGAACCGGTAGCCCCGGCCCACGTCCTCGCGCAGCAGCCGGTCCAGCTGCCAGCCGGAGCGGCCGACGTGCATGCCGATCAGGGCCAGCTCCGCGGCCAAGTCGTCGCGCACTCCCTCGGGCACCGGCCGGTTGTCGGCGATCCGCGCCTCGTCCAGCCGCCAGCCAAACACGTGGTCGCGGCTGACCTCGACCACGACGCCTGGCGGGCCGTCCCACTCGTAGAACGCCGACCAGCCCGCCGCGGCATGCGCCGTGCGGTCGGCCAGACAGTTCCGGTAGCGGCGGGCGGCGTTCTTGATCGCAGCCTTGGTCGTCAGCGGCCGCAGGCGCGCCGTCCCCGGGTGCGGCGGCGGGCACGGCTCGGGCGTGAGGTCGTCCCGCACGGCGTCGAACAACGCCTTGGCCGAGCGCGCGTGCGCCCAGGCCGCGGCCGCGGCCTCGGCCGCCGCGACGCCGTCCCGGAATCGCAGCGCCTCATAGGCCTCGCGCAGGACCGCGACCCCTTCCGGCGTCAGATCGCGCGCCAGACGAACGGCGTGCTCCATCGGTTCGGGCAGGCCGGCCAGCCGCCGCACCAGGCTCTCGTCCACGCGTTCGGCGTGGCGCAGCACCTTGGCCGGGGCCGGACGGGCCAGCAGCCGCAGCAGCAGGCGGTAGGTCTCGGCGTCGAACGCCACCTCGCCCAGCCGGCCCAGGATGCGTTCGAACCCCGCCGGCGCGCCCGGAACGACCGCCGGGATCACGTGGCGCAGGCGCCCGCCCAGGATGGCCGCGGCCAGCGCCGCCACGTCCGCCCCGACCGCGAAGCCCGCACAGGCCAAGTGCCGTCGCGGCGCCGGGGCGGTGAGGAAGGGGGCATGCGGCTCGGGCCACACGGCTGCGATCCGCTCGGCGAAATCGCCCGCCACCAGTTTCAGAAGGGATGTCGGGTGGGCCCTGTTGGGGACCGGGGCCGCGCCCGTGATCGGAATAAACATCGAAAGCTCCGGGAGATCCTTATGCGGACCTCCAGACCGGAGCGCCCGCGCGTCAGACTAGTTGGGTAAAGGCTGCGCCTGGATCCGAGCCGAGGCGCACGCGGTCAGCCGCCGCCCAGGGGCGGGTCTGTCCGGCGGTGGGGTTGCGCATCGTCATTCGGCGACTCTCGTTCGAGAACGAGGATCGTCTCTCACGATCCGATGGTGGCGGGCAAGGCCCGCGCTCAACCGGGCCGCGCATGGTCAAGCGGCTGTGGCCCGCAGGCCACGCAGTTGCGGCGACGGCCGTCCTGTGACACCTCGTCCCCACCAGGAGCGTCCCCCATGTCCGATCCGCAGCCCGCATCCGTCTATGACCTCGCCCACGAAGGCGAGCCCGAGAGCCTGGCGACCTTCGCCGTGCTGGTCGACAACGAGCCGGGCGTGCTGCACCGGGTGGTCGGCCTCTTCGCCGCCCGCGGCTACAACATTGAGAGCCTCACGGTCGCCGAGACCGACCGCAAGGCGCATACCAGCCGGATCACCATCGTCACCCGCGGCACGCCGCAGGTGCTGGCCCAGATCGAGGCCCAGCTGCAGAAGATGGTCTCCACGCGGCACGTCCAGGACGTCACCCGCGACCCGAACGGCCTCGAGCGGGAGCTCGCGCTGGTGAAGGTGAAGGGGATCGGCGCCGAACGCGTCGAGGCGCTGCGCGTCTCGGACATCTTCCGCGCCAAGGTGATCGACACCACCCACGAGAGCTTCGTCTTCGAACTGACCGGCGCGCCCTCCAAGATCGACAAGTTCGTCGACCTGATGCGCCCGCTGGGGCTGGTCGAGGTGTCCCGCACCGGCGTGCTGTCGATCCAGCGCGGCGTCGACGTCTTCTAAGGAACGCACGCTGGCGCTAGACTTTTAAGCTGCGGGGGGCGTGAGCAGGAGACCGCCCGCTTGCCCGCGATCCGCCGCGCGCTTCTGATGCTGACCGCCCTGGCGCTGGCGACGCCGGCCGACGCTCAGTTCTTCTTTCGCCGCAAAGCCCCGACGATCGGCCCGCCCGAAGGCACGCCGCCGTACGAGGCCGAGGTGTGGCCGTTCCCGCCGCCGGACCCGAAGAGCTGGTGGGAGGACAAGTGGCCCAAACCCGGCGAGGAGGCCGACCCGTTCGGCGGCCGGCGCATCCGGCGCGGCGAGCGGCTGCCCGCGGTGGACAACGGCCTCGATCCCTCCACGTATCGGCTCTGGGGCCTGATGCCGCTGCAGTGGCAGGTGATCCGCGGCGACGAGATGATCATCGAGGTCTGGACGCGGCCCACGGGCAGCGTGCGCCAGACGGTGACCCGCGTCTCGGTCCGCAACGACGACCGCGTCTTCGTGCAGGCTCGCGCAGGCCTCGCCTGCTGCGAAGCCGGGATCGCGCGCCGGATGGGCTTCGACAAGGAGCTGCCGGCGGGCTCGGCCGACCGCTTCCGGAGCCTGCGCGAGCACTGGGTGTGGAAGTCGCCGCGCGACGTGAGGGTGGCCGAGGCGGGCGCGGCGGAGGCCGTCTGCGTCGAGGGCATCGCCTATGACCTGACGCTGCTGACGCCGTCGGGCGCGCGGACCGTCCGGCGGGCCTGCGACCTCGCCGAGGTGGGCGAGGCGGCCGAGGTGCTGGAGGCGGTGATCGGCGCCTCGCTGGGCCAGGATCCCCGCTACGACCTGATCTTCCGCGGCGGCGCCGACTTCAGCACGGCGCGAACGGCCTATCGTCAGCTGATCGAAACCGGCGGCCAGCTCCGGCCCGATCCGCTGGCCAGGCGCCGCGTCCCCGACGTCGCGCCGGCCCCTCAGCCCGAGACCGAGGCCGCACCCACCAATCCGTGAACGGCCCGCCCTTCAATTCCCCGTCGTGAGGCCCTATATTCCCTGCTGTCGGGTTCGCCCGACTATGGGGATAAACGCGCGCATAATAAGCGGACTGGACCCGGGTGCGATTCCCGGCGGCTCCACCAATCTTCCTCCGGGTTATCGCCGGACAAGTGCGGGGCCGATCAGCATCGACAGACGTGTAAAGGCGTTGCTTTCTCCCGGCCTGACCCACCGTTTCGGGTCTTAAACTAAATGCGAACGATAACTTCGCTGAGGAAGTCCGCCTGGCCGCGTAATGCGGTCCGGTAGAAATCCGACCTAAGCCCTAGGGGTTCAGATCCTTAGGCGGGGCCCGGGAGGAGCCTGCCAACAGAATCCTCCCACCTTCCTCCTCATGACGATTTGGCGGGCGGAGCCGCTTCGCGCCTTGCTTCGGCGCCGGCAGACGCTACCTTTCGCGCATCTAGAGTTCCCCCGCGTTCGGAGACCGCATGGCCCAGGAGCCGCCGGCCCAGGATCTGATGAATTACGAGGCCCTGGCGCAGGATGCGCTCCGGGGCGTCGTCAAGGCCGCGCTCAAGCGCGCCGCCGCGCCCGGCGGCCTGCCCGGCGCGCACCACTTCTACATCACGTTCAAGACCGACGCGGCGGGCGTTTCCGGTCCCGTGGACCTGCTGTCCAAGTACCCGGACGAGATGACCATCGTCCTGCAGCACCAGTACTGGGACCTGGCGCCCGGCGAGACCTTCTTCTCGGTGACCCTGCAGTTCGGCGGCCAGCCCAAGCGGCTGAGCATCCCGTATGCGGCCGTAACCCGCTTCTACGATCCCTCGGTGCAGTTCCTGCTGCAGTTCGAGCCGCCTCCGCCGGGGCCGACCGAGGCCAAGCCCGCGCCGGCGCCCGCAGAAAAGGCCGAGGCGCCCGCCGAGGCTGGCGCCGAGGGCGAGGCCAAGATCGTCTCCCTCGACCAGTTCCGGAAGAAGTAGGCCGGATGTCCGACGCCGCCAGCGCCGAACCGGAAGCTCTCACCGACGAGGCCATCCTCCAGCGCTTCCTGCGCACCAAGAACCAGCCCACGGGATCGCAGACCCTGGGCTTCCGGATGGTGGCCGTCAGTCAGGCCGAGCGCAGCGTCGAGGTCGAGTTCGACGCCAAGGCCGAGCTGCTGCTGAACCCCATGCGCCAGATCCAGGGCGGCTATCTCTGCGCCATGCTGGACGAGTGCATGAGCGTCGCCTGCATGGTGGCCTCGGGCATGACGGCGGTGGCGCCGACGCTCGAGATGAAGACCAGCTTCTTCCGCCCCGGCCAACCCGGCAAGATCCGCGGGGTGGGCAAGGTCGTGAAGTGGGGCCGGCAGGTCGCCTTCACCGAGGGCGAGCTCTTCGATCCGGAGGGGCGGCTGCTCGCCAAGGCCACGGGAACGGCGATCCCCACGCCGTTCGCCAACTACAAGAAATAAGATGCTGAAGCCGGCCCGCCTGATCATCGCGATCACGGGTCTGCTCATCGCGCTCTCCGGCGCGCCCGCCCACGCCTTGAGCTTCTCGGACTGGACGGCCGTGGTGATCGCGGGCGACTGGCGCGGCTCGGGGGGCGGCCCGACCGAGGCCTTCGACAACGCCCGGCGCGACGTGGCCCAGGCCCTGACCCGCGTAGGCTTCCAGCCGCAGAACCTGCGCCAGTTCTCCACCCGCCCCGAACGCTACCGCGACACCGCGCCCGCCAAGGCCGAGCTGGAGCAAATCTACGAGACCATGGAGACCCTGACCGCCAGGGCGCAGGGCGGCTGCCTGTTCTACGTCACCACCCACGGCACGCCGCGGGGCGCGGTGGTCGACAAGGCCATCCTGGCGCCCGGCGTGCTGGCGGCGATGCTGGACCGCACCTGTGGCCAGCGCCCGACGGTGGTGGTGGTCTCGGCCTGCTTTTCGGGCGTGTTCGTGCGGCCGCTGTCCGGCCCGAACCGCATGGTGCTGACCGCCGCCCGGCCCGACCGCACCTCGTTCGGCTGCGGCGAGAGCGACAAGTACCCCTACTTCGACGACTGCTTCCTGAGCTCGATGAGCGGCGTCCACGACTTCCACGCCCTGGCTGCGGCCACGCGTGATTGCGTCCGCCGTCGCGAGGTCGCCGAGAAGGTCAGCCCGCCGTCCGAGCCGCAGGTCTATGTCGGCGCCGAACTGCGCCCGATCCTTCCGCTCTACGCCTTCCCCTGATCGCACCGGAAGTCGCCACGGCCGCGCTTTGAGGGACTCAGCATTCGGTCCTACAACCTTTCCGTGGGTGGGGGCTGGAGATGGGGCGCTTCGGGATGCGAACCGCGATGAAGGCCGCGCTGGCGGCGTTCCTGGCCCTCTGGCTCACGCCGGCCGCGCAGGCGCAGGAGACCGAGGCGCCGCCGCCAGCCGTGGCCGCCGCCCTGCCCGACGCGCCGATCCCCTACACCCAGGTCCGGCCGAAACGGACGGCTCCGCGCCCCCGTCCCGCCCGCACGGAAACGGCTCCGGCCGCCGCCGCACCGACGCCGCGGGGGCCCACGATCGCCGGCGCGCCCGCGGCCGCCGCAGCCCTGCCGACCCAGGTGACCGGCGCCCGCCTGGCCTCGAACCAGCCGATCCCGGCCGCAGAGCTCTCGGCCTTCGTCGACGGCTGGGTGCGCGACGCCATGGCCCGCGAGCATGTGGCCGGCGTCGCGGTCTCGGTCGTACAGGGCGGTCAGGTGGCGCTGAAGAAGGGTTACGGCTTCGCGGACCTGAACGCGCGCCGGGCGGTCGACGCTGACCGGACGCTGTTCCGCCTGGGCTCCATCTCCAAGACCTTCACCTGGATCCTGGCGATGAACGAGGTCGAGCAGGGCCGCATGAGCCTGACGGCGCCGATCAACACCTACCTGCCCCAGAGGGTGCGGGTCCGCGGCCAGGGCTACCAGCGGCCCGTCACGCTCAGGACGCTGATGGATCATTCCCCCGGCTTCGAGGACCGGGCGCTGGGCCAGCTGTTCGAGCGCGACCCCGGCCGCGTCCGGCCGCTCGACCTGTACCTGCGCCAGGAGCGCCCCAAGCGCGTGCGCGCCGCGGGCGTGCTGTCCAGCTATTCGAACTACGGCACGGCCCTGGCCGGCCTGGCCGTCGCCAACCTCGAGCGCAAGCCGTTCGAGCAGGTGGCCGAGGACGAGATCTTCACCCCGCTCGGCATGGGCCGCACCACCTTCCGCGAGCCCCGGCCCGAGCGCCGCGGCCTGCCTGCGGCTATGCCCGAGGCGCTGCGCGGCGACGTCGCCCGCGGCTACCGCTGGACGGGCGAGGCTTTCCAGCTGCGGCCATACGAATACATCGGCCAGGTCGCGCCGGCCGGCGCGGCGTCTTCCACCGCCGGCGACATGGCGCGCTACATGCTCGCCCTGCTGGGGAACGGCGGGTGGAACGGCGTGTCAATCTATGGGCCGCAGGCGGCTCGCGCCTTCCGCCAACCGATCCAGGCCACGGCGCCTGGCCTCAACGGCTGGGCCCACGGCTTCATCATCTACGACCTGCCGGGCGGACGCCGAGGCTTCGGCCACGACGGCGCGACGCTGTCGTTCCACTCGAGCCTGGTGGTCATCCCCGAGTTGGACCTGGGCGTCTTCATCGCCACCAACAGCGACGAGGGCAGCGAACTCAGCCGGCGCTTCGCGGAAGCCGTGGTGCGCCAGTTCTACGCCCCGCCCGTGACGTTCCCCCGCCGCGGCTCCACCGAGCTGATCGAGGCGGCCCACGCCTTCGAGGGCTACTACATGACCACGCGCCGGCGGCATGGCGGCCTCGAGGGCTTCGTCAACCTCCTCATCGGCGGCGTGCCGGTCAGCGTCTCGCCGCAGGGACGGCTCATCACGGGCGGCATGGACGGTCCGCGCGCCTGGGTTCCGGAGGGTCCGGTATCGCAGGGCCGCTTCGTGGCGGCCGACGGCGACGGCCGGCTGGCGTTCCGGATGCAGGACGGCCGGGCGACGGGCTTCCAGGACGCGATCAACGCCGATCGCAAGGAACGCGCCCGCTTCTGGATGCGGCCGCAGCTGCTGGCCGCTTCGGCCGGGCTGGCGACACTGGCGGCGATCGCCACCCTGCTGGGCGTGATCCTGCGCAACCGGCGCGAGTTCCGCGAGAACCAGATCCAGGCGCGCGCGGCGCTCACCCAGAACATCCAGGCCGGCCTGTGGCTGGCCGCGCTGGCGCTGTTCGCCGCCTGGGTGCTCCGCGCCCGCGACCTGGCGGCGGTCTTCTACGACTGGCCCGGTCTGCTGCTGATCACCGCCTCGGCCTGCGCCCTGGTGGCGGCGGCCCTGACGGTGATCACGATCGCCGCGCTGCCGGCCGTTTGGCAGGGCGGCCGGCGCGTCGACTCCTGGAGCCCGGTGCGCAAGGCGTTCTTCACGATCACCGTCGTGGTCTACGCCGCCTTCTCGATCCTGCTGGGCCTCTGGGGCGCGCTCGCCCCCTGGAGCGCCTGAGGTCTTAAGGCCGCGTTTACCAACCACTGGGTAAATCCTGCCTAGCTGAGGGCGGGTTCTGCAGGCCGCGCCGCCCTTCGTAGAGTTGGGGAAGGGGCGCCCGCGTTGAATCAGTTGCTCGCGGCAATCCAGAGGTTCGGCATCGGCCGCCTGGCGGCCATCCTGGGCATTGGCGCTGGCGTCGCCGCTGTGCTGTTCGCCGTCACGATGAACCTGGGCGAGCCCAAGGCCCTGCTCTATTCGAACCTCGATCTCAAGGAAGCGGGCTCGATCACCCAGGCGCTGGACCAGGCCGGCGTGAAGTACGAGGTGAAGGGCGACGGCTCCACCATCATGGTCCCTCGCGACGAGGTCGCCTCGACCCGCCTGATGCTGTCGTCCAAGGGCCTGCCGACCGCCGGCTCGGTCGGCTACGAAATCTTCGACGACTCCAACTCGCTGGGCCAGACCGACTTCGTCCAGCAGCTGAACCGACAGCGCGCCCTGGAAGGCGAACTGGCCCGCACCATCCGCAGCCTGGACGGCATCACCTCGGCCCGCGTGCACCTGGTGCTGCCCAAGCGCCAGCTGTTCGAGGAAGAGGCCGAGCAGCCATCCGCCTCGGTGAACATCGGCGTCGGGGGCCGCGAGCCCACGGCCGAGCAGGTTCGCGCCATGCAGAACCTGGTGGCCGGCGCGGTGCCGAACATGCGTCCCGACCGGGTGACGGTCGTCGATCAGCACGCCAAGACCCTGTCCGGCGGCGAGACGGGCATGGCCGCCGAAGCCGACGGCCGCAAGTCAGAGGTCGAGGGCCGCATCGCCAAACAGGTGAAGACCCTGGTGGAGGGCATCGTCGGCCCCGGCAAGGCGCGGGTGAACGTCACCGCCGACCTGGAGCTCGCCCGCGTCACGGTCCAGCAGGAGACCTTCGACCCCGACGGCCAGGTGATCCGCTCGGAATCGACCACCGACGAGAACAGCCGCGAGAACCAGGACGACGGCTCGGGCCAGGCCTCGGTCGCGGCGAACATTCCGGGCGGCGCGGCCCTGGGCGGCGCCGGCGGCGTCGGCTCGCAGAGCGGCCGGCAGGAGTCGACCACCAACTACGAGATCTCCAAGACCACCCGCACCGAGGTGCAGGAGCCCGGCCAAGTGAAGCGCTTGTCGGTGGCGGTCGCCGTGGACGGCGTCAGCGCGCCCGGGGCCGACGGCAAGCCCGGCGCCTACACCCCCCGCTCGGCCGAGGAGATGCAGCGCATCGAGCAGCTGGTCCGCACCGCGGTCGGCTTCAACCAGGAGCGCGGCGACCAGGTCAGCGTCATCAACGTCCGCTTCCCCGCTCCGGCCGACACGGGCGGCGTCGAGGCCGCCAGCCCCCTGATGGGCTTCGACAAGAACGACATCATGCGCGCCGCCGAGATTGGCGTGATGGCCCTGGTCGGCATCCTGATGCTGCTGTTCGTCGCCCGCCCGCTGCTGAAGAGCGCCACGGGCGGCGGCGGCGGCATGCCGATGGCCATGTTGGGCGGCCCGCAGGCGACGCGCATCGTCACCACCCAGGACGGACAGCCGATGCAGCTCGCCGGCGCCGGCGATCAGCTGGCCCTGCCGGGCCCCGGGGCCAGCGAGCTCGAAGCCAAGATCGACATCGCCCGCATCGAGGGCCAGGTGAAGGCGAGCTCGGTCAAGCGCGTCTCGGAATTCGTCGAGAAGCACCCGGAGGAGTCGGTCTCGATCCTCCGCGGCTGGCTGCACGAGAGCGCCTAAGCGATGATCCGCGCCAAGGGCAAAAGCGTCGCTGACGGCTCGAAGCTGACGGGGCCTGAGAAGGCCGCCGTCGTCCTGCTCGCCCTGGGCGAGGAGCACGCCCAGGTCTGGGCGCAGCTGGACGAGGACGAGATCAAGGAGATCTCCCAGGCCATGGCGAGCCTGGGCACCGTTCAGGCCTCGGTCGTCGAGGACCTGCTGGTCGAGTTCGTGTCGGGCATGTCCTCGACGGGCGCCATCATGGGCTCGTTCGAGCAGACCCAGCGCCTGCTGGCTTCGATCATGCCGCAGGAGAAGGTCGATCAGCTCATGGAGGAGATCCGTGGGCCCGCCGGCCGGACCATGTGGGACAAGCTCGGCAACGTGAACGAGGCCGTGCTCGCCAACTATCTGAAGAACGAATACCCGCAGACGGTCGCCGTCGTGCTCTCCAAGATCAAGTCCGAGCACGCCGCCCGGGTGCTGGCCGCCCTGCCCGAGGACTTCGCCCTGGAATGCGTCATGCGGATGCTCCGCATGGAGCCGGTGCAGCGCGAGATCCTCGACAAGATCGAGCAGACCCTGCGGACCGAGTTCATGTCGAACCTCGCGCGCACG
>NZ_JAPSKZ010000312.1 GCF_031181185.1 Phenylobacterium sp.
GGGGTCTTGCGCTGGCGCAGCGGCGCCGTAGCCTCACGCGCGAAGCCGTGGGGAAACATTGGCCTCGATCACCATCCACGATGTGGCCGAGCGGGCGGGCGTCTCGATCAAGACCGTCTCGCGCGTGCTCAACAAGGAGCCGAACGTGCGGCCGGCGACGCGCGAGCGCGTGCTGGCCGCGGCCGAGAGCCTGAGCTACCGGCCCAGCATGTCGGCCCGCAGCCTGGCGGGGTCGCGCTCGTTCCTGATCGCGCTCTTCTGGGACAACCCCAGCGCCAACTACATCGGCGACCTGCAGCGCGGCGCCGTCAGCCGCTGTCGTGAGGACGGCTACCACCTGGTGCTGGAGCCGCTGGACTCGGCCTCGCCCAGCGCGCCGGAGATCACCCGCAGCACCCTGATGACGCTGCGGCCCGACGGGGCGATCCTGACGCCGCCGGTGTCGGACCGCGCCGCCGTCCTGCAGGCCTTGGACGAGGCGGGGATGCCCTACGTCCGCATCGCGCCCTACAGCAACCTGGATCGGGCCGCCCACGTCCACATCGACGACCGGCAGGCCGCCTATGAGATGACCCTCCACCTGCTGGAGCTGGGCCATCGGGATATCGGCTTCATCATCGGCCACCCCGACCACGGCGCGAGCCACCATCGCCGCGAAGGCTTCCTGCGGGCGATGCGCGACCGGGACTGTCCGGTGCGCGAGGACCGCATGGCGCAGGGCTTCTTCTCGTTCCAGTCCGGCTACCAGTGCGCCGAGCGGTTCCTGGCGAGCCGCGACCGCCCGACGGCGATCTTCGCCAGCAACGACGACATGGCGCTGGGCGTGCTGGCCGCGGCGCACCGCCAGCGCCTCGCGGTGCCGGACGACCTGTCGGTGGCCGGTTTCGACGACACGCCGGCGGCAGTGAGCTCCACGCCGCCTCTGACAACGGTGCGCCAGCCGATCTTCGAGATGTCGGCCGCCGCCGCCGAGATGCTGATCAACGGCGAGTGGGACCCGCGCGAGCCCGGCAAGCCGCCGTCGCGCCTCCTGCCGTTCCACATCGCCGTCCGGGAATCGACCGCTCCGCCGCAGCGCTGAGCCAGGCGTCCCTTCTCCCTAGATCGCCTGCGATCAGCCGCGCTGTTACCGCTACCGAAATCGATTGACAGCGTTGTCAGCGTCGCACACAGTCACGCTAACAAAGACGGTCGGACATGAGCCGGCCGGGAGGAAACCGATGATCTGCCGCCGCTCAGCGCAGCATGCGCGCGCGTCCGCCCGCTATTGCCCTTCCCCGGGACGTTCTTCCCCAGAACGTTCTTTCCCTGACTGGCGCGGCGGCCCCACCGCCGCGTCCTCCTTCTTCGCAGCCTGACGTCGCGGTCCGCCGTGATGCGTCGGAGCTCACGCCTGGCCGGGACCTGCGCGGCGGCCGCCCTGATGGCGGTCCAGCCGGCGCTCGCCCAGCCCGCGGGCCTGGCCGATCCCAAGGCGTGGCCGGCCGCGCGCAGCGCCGGCCTGACGGATCCCCGCACCGAGGCCATGGTCGACGACCTCCTGCGCCGCATGAGCCTGGAGGAGAAGGTCGGTCAGATGATCCAGGCCGATATCGGCAACGTCCGGCCGGCCGACCTCGACGAATATCCACTGGGCTCGATCCTGGCCGGCGGCGACAGCCCGCCGCTGGGCGCGCCCAACCGGGCGCCGGCCCAGCCGTGGCTGGCGACCGCGCAGGCCTTCCGCGCCGCCTCGCTGAAGCCGCGGCCCGGCCGCACGCCGATCCCGGTGCTGTTCGGCGTCGACGCCGTGCACGGCAACAACAACGTCGTGGGCGCCACGATCTTCCCCCACAACATCGGGCTTGGGGCGGCGCGCAATCCCGCCCTGATCCGGAAGATCGGCGAGGCCACGGCGCGGGAAACGGCGGCGGTGGGCGTCGACTGGGCGTTCGGGCCGACGGTGGCCGTCGTGCGCGACGACCGCTGGGGCCGCACCTACGAGGGCTATTCCGAGGACCCCGAGATTGTCGCGGCCTACGCCGGGGAGCTGGTGGCGGGCCTGCAGGGCGCGCCCGGGACCTGGCCGCCGATCCCGGCCGGCCGGGTAGCCGGCTCG
>NZ_JAPSKZ010000088.1 GCF_031181185.1 Phenylobacterium sp.
CCCGCGCTTGTCGAACCCGGTCGCGGCGAAGGCTCGCTGCGACCGGGTGTTGGATTCCTTTATCGAGGCTACCAGCGAGGTGAGGCCGATCAGCCGGGCATGGTCGACAGCGGCCGTCAAGGCCTGACGCCCGAATCCCCGACCAGCCTGTGCAGGATCGAGATAGATCGAAACCTCGGCCGACGCGCCCGTCCGGTCAAGACGAACCACTCCCACGGGCACCCCGTCTCGCATCGCCATCAGCAGACTACGGTCGGGGTTGGAGAGCGTCGCCGTCCACCACGCCCGGTGCGCTTCGGCGTCGATGGGGGTAGAGTCATGAAATTGGGAACGGCTCGACGGGTCGTTGCGCCAAGGAAAGGCGATCATGGCGTCGGCTTCGGTGGCGGCCTGCAGCTTCAGTGCGGGCTTGAATCTATCTGAAGAGGGCATTGATCGCTTCTCCCACCCTGACGAGACCAAGTCCGTCGACGAGGGCTCGCGCTCGGGCTGACATGTCCCTCCGCCGCTCCGCGTCGGACGCGAGGGCGGCGATATCCGTCGCAAGGATTGCGGCATCCTCGTTCCCCCGCGACGAGAATGCCAGTACTCCCAGCGCATCGAGGGGGCTCAACACCGGCCGGTGATTGTCGGCGAAGGCGATCGCTACGGTGGGCGCACCGATGCAGCACCGCTCCCAGGTGGCGCCCCCTCCGGCTCCGATCTGAAGGTCATGACGGCCGAAGAATGCAGCGAGGTCAGGAAGATCCACAGAGAGCGTGCAGGCGGTGTCGGCGCCCGCTGCCGTTTGCAGCCACGCGAGGTTGGGGTTGGCGCTCGTGGTGGCGATTTCGATAGTCGTGCCTGCGCCGAGCGCCTGACGAGCCGCGTCTAGAGCCATGGCCGAATGGTTGGCTGGGTCGGCTCCCCCCATGAAGATCCCAACGCTTCTCACCGTGTCGCAGATGGTCAGGTCGGCGGGGCGCCTGTAGGCGGCGGAGAGCAGCGCATAGGTGGGCCCGCCGAGGATCCGAGGCTTGAACGGCTCCGAGATGCGATGCTTGGCCCGATGGTCACTACAGTAATTATGGTCGACGATCAGCTCAACATCGAGCGGACGGTCGCCAAGGTCGTCCAAGGCGGCCATCTTACAGCCGAGGCCATTTCTGACCTCCTGATGCCAGCGGTGGTCGAAGGCGTAGTGATCTACGATGAGGACCTCAGGCCTGAAGCCACTCAATGCCGAGATCGTCTCCGCGGCATCGGTCCGCCATGTGACCTCGGCCCAGTGGCCATGCGGCGGCAGGTCCGGCTCTCCGGCGAAGGGAGCCATCGGCCGGGGGAGGCTCGAGGACGCGAAGCCCGCGGCGCCGGTCATGGCTTCGACGTTCAGGCCCAGGTCGCGCCAGACGAACCTCACCTCGGCGCCGTGGTCGGCCAACTCTCGCGCCAGCTCGAGGCACCGTCGGATGTGACCCGTGCCGATTTGGACGGAGGCGTCGGCCCTGATCCCTACCCGCATCTCAATCGCGCAGGTCGGGCTGATAGCTCTGACGCACGGGAACGCCGGCCGCGGCAAGGGCAGCCTTCGCGCCTGCAGGCGTCTGCTCGGTGAAGTGGAAGATGCTCGCGGCGGCGACGGCCGATGCGCCGGCCTGCAGCACGGCGGCGACCATGTGATCGTAATTGCCTGCGCCGCCCGAGGCGATCACGGGGATGCGCACCGCAGTGGCCACCTGCTCGACCAGCGCCAGGTCGTAGCCTTCCATGGTTCCGTCGCGCTCGATGGAGGTGACCAGGACCTCGCCGGCGCCGCGATCCTCGAGCTCCCGTGCCCAGGCGATCACATCCTTGCCGGTCGCCACACTTCCGGCGTGGCTGAAGCACTCCCAACCGCCGTCGGTCGCCTTTACGTCGATGCTGGCGACGGCGCACTGTGAACCGAAGCGGGTTGCTATCTCAGTGATCAGGCCCGGGTTCTCGTAGGCGGCGGTGTTCACGCAGACCTTGTCGGCGCCGGCCCGGAGCAGGCGCTGCACTTGGGCCAGATTGGTGATCCCGCCTCCGACCGTAAGCGGTACGAAGCAGTCCTGGCCGAAGTCATTGATTGACTCTACGTCAGGCTCGTCGCCGGTGTTATGGGCCACGATGTCGACCAGCACCAGCTCGTCGACCTCGCGCTGGTTGTAGACCTTGATCGCCGGCAGAACGGGCCCAACCCGCCTCCAGCTGTCAAAGCCGACCCCTTTGACCAGGCCGAAGTTCTTCCACAGCAGGGTTGGGATGACGCGGACCTTCAGCATTGGGGGCCGGCCAGGAAGTTGCGCAGCACCTGCGCGCCGGCTCGGGAGCTTTTCTCCGGATGGAACTGGGTGCCCCAGACGTGACCTCGACGGACGGCGGCTGTGACGGGCGCTCCGTAGTCGGTCGTCGCCAGCACGTCCTCAGGCGAATGCGGGACGAAGGCGTAGCTGTGCACGAAATAGAAGTCGGTGCCGTCCGGGACGTGGGCGAACAGACCGTCTCGAGGGGAGCGATTGGTGATGCTGTTCCAACCGACGTGCGGGAGCCGCAACCTGCATCCCAATGAGCCGAGGTGTTCGACCCGACCGGGGATGAACCCCAAGCCAGCGGTCCCGTCGGGCTGGTCCGGCCCAGCCCCTTCCATTCCCGCGTCCGCCAGCAGTTGCATGCCGACGCACACCCCCAGCAGGGGACGACCGTAGCCCAGCACCTCGTCGCGCAGCGCGTCCATCCACCCGCCCTCCCGGAGCAGGCGCGCGCAGTCGACGAAATTGCCTACGCCGGGAAGGATCAGGCAGTCGTTCAGGTGCATGTCGACGGCGCGGTCAACCAAGACGGGAGTCGCATTAACCCCCTCCAGGGCGCGGCAGACCGAGCCCAGATTGCCGACCCCGTAATCGAGCACCCCTACCTTCATGGGTTGTCGTAGTTCAGCTTCGTCAGATTTCCGTTTCGGTCCTTCACGAGCGCCCCGGACACATCGCGCTGGAAGATCTTCTTGTTCGTGAACTTGTCGCAGACGCGGATGAACTCATCCACGGTGATGTTCAGCGGCCGCAGGATGTCCTCAAGCGACTTGCCCAGGTACTCCCAGGGGAACTGGCCGTCGAGCCTCCTCACTGCGTCAAGCCCGTCGCGGCGGGTCAGGCGGTCGCGGCGGATGTGCAGGCAGGCGAGGTCAGTAGCCCGGCCGAAGCCGAACTTCAGGAATTTGAAGTAGTCGTGAATGCCAGTCTGGTAGTTATCCAGGTTCTCGTAATTCACGAGCGATCCCTCCACGGTCTTCTCATAGACCGTGAACCCGTTGGCGCAGGCGATCAGCGTATTGGAAAGACCGTCCCACGGGATGTAGTGGCCCAGGAACAGCCCTGTGACGCCCACCCGCGCCAGTTCCTCGTCCGTCGGATATGTGTAGTTGATCAGGTGTTTGGCCTCTATGCCCTCCTGGCCGATCAGATCCGAGACCCGCATTCCCAGCAGGCCCCCGAACTCCTCCAGCCAGCGTCGGTTAAGCACGTTGTTTTCTGACGCCGCCGCGGGACCGCCGTACTCATTCTGGGAGTTCTCGCCCCACACGATGAGCGGGACGTTGAACTGGACGGCCGCCCGTACCGGGATGGTAAAGATGCCGACGTGTTCCGGCCACGAGATGTCGCCGACCTGGAGCAGCCCTACCCGGTTCAATTTCGCGCGAACGAGGGGGTTCGGCGAGACCTCGATGTAATCCACGCCGAGGTGTTTCAGGTTCTCGATGTTCTTGCGGCCGATGTCGGTGAGGTCGCAGGTCGTCGACGTGACGCACAGGGGGTTTAGTCCCAGCTGCAGCATCCGGATGACCTGATAGGTGCTGTCCTTGCCGCCGCTGACCGGGACGATGCAATCCCAGTTCCCCCCGTTTGGCTGCCGGTACTTCTCGAGCAGAGTGAGCAGTTCCTGGTACCGCGCGGTCCAGTCGACCTCCGCGCGGCGTTCGTAGCTGCGGCAGGCGTTGCAGATGCCTTCCTCGTCAAGATGGAGGTCCGGCTTGGTGTCCGGCATTACGCAACGGCGGCAGTAGGTAAGCATCGTCAGTTCTTCCAGGTCTCAGCGCTTTTCCATAAGGAACCAGGTGATGTCATCCTGGGGGAAGCTCGGGTCGTTGCGATAAGCGAAGCCATAGTCGACCAGCTTCATCTGCGGATGGCGGTCCATGATCTCGCCCGCGAAATCGCGCTTGAACAGGCGATCGCCATGGCCGCGGTAGGGAATCGCCACCGGAGAAGGGTTGTAGTATTCGGCCACCAGGAGGTATCGGCCCGCCGCTTCGACCAGCTTATCGTAGACTTCGGGCAGCACGTCAGGGTTCAGGTGGATCAGCACGCCCTTGATCAGCGTGAGATCGTAGCTTCGTTGCGGCGTGAACTCCAGGATTGAGGTGTTGTAGACCTGCTGTTCCGGAAGAAGGGCCTTCAGCTCGCGGGCGGCATCGGCGTTGATCTCGATCGCCGACATGTCGAGCTCTGGGTAGAGCAGCTTCAGCGCCTTCAGGTTCATGCCGATGTTGGCCCCGAACTCGATGCAGCTGGAAAGCCCTCGCGCGCCGTTCAGCGCCTTGGCGAAAAAGTTGAGGTTGGAAGCCAGGAGCCGGTCGCCCTGGTTCCGTTCAATGTAGTCGGTGCCGAACTCTCCGGCCCAGAACGCCTCCTGGTCGGTCCTGAAATCATCCCGTTGCATGTGCCGCGTCCCTCTTGATTGTCTGTGTCCGCAGGGCGGTGAAGATCAGCTCCGCCCGCTCCCAATCTTCACTGGTATCGATGTCCTGCACCCGGTGCCGGGGTAACCTGAGGACGCGCGACCGCTCCCCGAAAATCGGTTGCCCGGTCAGCCAGGCCTCGGTCCGCCCCCAGTAGAACTGACCGGCGTCATGGTAGGCCTCCTCCAGATCCTGGGACCGGGTGAGCAGATGCTCTGGTTGAAGCATCGACACCCTCCCCGCCTCGTCCACGCGAATAGCGCGCTGGATTGGGAAATCATAGGTGGTGACGGGAAATGCGTAGTCCACACCGTCCTGCATCAGCGCCAGCCCCGCACGCAGATCCTCGGCCCGGATGAACGGCGCTGTGGCGTAGAGGCAGCAGGCCAGGTCGACACTGGTGCTTTGCTGCTGCCAGCGGATGGCGTGCGCCACCACCGGAACCGTCGGCGTCAGGTCGTCCGAGAGTTCCGCCGGCCGCCTGAACGGAACCTCGGCTCCTTGCCTGACTGCCTCTTCGGCGATCTCCTCGTCGTCGGTCGTGACGATGATGCGGTCGAAGCACCCGCTTTCGATAGCCGCGGTTATCGACCAGGCGATCATGGGGCGGCCGCAGAACGCCTTCACGTTCTTGCGTGGCACGCGTTTGCTTCCGCCGCGCGCGGGGATGACGGCCAGCTTCATGTCGCCAGCGCCGTCCGCAGGGTGGAGACCACGTGATCTTGATCCGCCTCCGACAGCGTCGGAAACAGTGGCAGGCTGATGGTCTCGGCGTAGTATTGCTCCGCCACCGGGTAGTCGCCCTGCCTGAAGCCCATGGACCGGTAGTGCGGTTGCAGGTGGATCGGGATGTAATGGACGTTCACCCCGATATCTGCGGCCCGCAGCGCATCGAACACCCGACGGCGCATTTCTCCAGGCACCCGCACCGGGTACAGGTGGAGCGCCGAATAGCTCTCATTCGCCCGCACCGGGGTCGCCACCGACACGTCCGCCAGCAGGGCGTCATATCGGTCCGCCAGCGCATGCCGTCGGGCCACATAGGCGTCCAGCCGCTCCACTTGGCTGACGCCCAGCGCCGCCTGCAGCTCGGTCATCCGATAGTTGAAGCCCAGATCGACCTGCTGATAGTACCACGGGCCGTCCGGCTCCCGGTCCATGCGTGCGGCGTCGCGGGTGATCCCGTGGCTCCGCAGCAGCCCCATCCGCTCCGCCAGCGCGGCGTCCCGGGTAAGGGCCATCCCGCCCTCGGCGGTGGTGATGATCTTGACCGGATGGAAGCTGAAGATCGTAATGTCGGAGTACCGGCCCGCGCCGACGAACTCGTCACGATACCGTCCTCCGACGGCGTGCGAGGCGTCCTCCACGACACGGAAGCCGTAGCGCGCGGCCAGTTCGGCGATGGCGGCCATGTCGCAGGGCTGGCCGCAGAGGTGCACCGGCACGACGATGCGCGGAAGCCGGCCGGCGGCCTCGGCCGCCGCCAGCTTCCGTTCGAGGGCCTGGACGCTCATGTTCCCGGTGGCCAGGTCGACGTCGACGAAATCGACCTGGGCGCCGCAGTATAGTGCGCAGTTCGCCGACGCGACGAATGAGATCGGCGACGTCCAAAGCCAGTCGCCTGGACCCAGGCCGAGCGCCAGACAGGCGATGTGCAGCGCCGACGTGGCGCTGTTCACCGCCACCGCGTGCGGAGCGCCGACGTGGTCGGCGACCGCCTTCTCGAAGCGCGGCACGGCCGGACCCTGGGTGAGGAAGTCCGACTTCAGCGTCGAGACGACCGCCTCGACGTCCTCTGCGGTGATGTCCTGCCGACCGTAGGGGATCATCCGTCAGATGCTCCCGATCTTGCCTTCGTTGGCGTCGATCCACGCCCGGAGCTCGTTGGGGCTCATCCAGTGCGGGTTGTTGTCGCTGGTGTAGCTGAACCCATCGGGGACCTTCTTGCCGTCCTTGATGCGCTCCGGGCTGCTGCTCCAGTTGTTGATCGCCGGCAGGATCTTGTAGTGCTCGGGATACTCGTACGTGAAGTATGAGTCCTCCTCGCTGATCATCTGCTCGTGGAGCTTCTCGCCCGGGCGGATCCCCACGATCTCGTGCCGGGCGTCCGGCGCGATCACCCGGGCCACGTCCGTGACCTTCATCGACGGGATCTTCTTCACATAGATCTCTCCGCCTTCCATGTCGTCGAAGGCGTGCCAGACCAGCTCCACGCCCTGCTCGAGAGAGATCATGAAGCGGGTCATGCGCTCGTCCGTGATTGGGAGCGAGCCCTGGTGCTTGATGGAGTTGAAGAAGGGGATAACCGAACCGCGCGACCCCATGACGTTGCCATACCGGACAACCGCGAACCGGGCGCCCTCGCCGCCGGAGTAGGAGTTGCCCGCGATGAACAGCTTGTCCGAGACCAACTTGGTCGCGCCGTACAGATTGGCCGGGCTGCTGGCCTTGTCGGTCGAGAGGGCGATGACCCGCTTTACGCCGCTGTCGATGCAGGCGTCCACCAGGTTCATGGCTCCATTGATGTTGGTCTTCACGCACTCGAACGGGTTATACTCGGCCGTTGGCACGATCTTCGTCGCGGCCGCATGAACGACAAAGTCGATCCCGTCGAGAGCGCGATAGAGCCGGTCCTTGTCCCGGACGTCGCCGATGAAGAACCGGACGCGTTCGTCGCCCGCGAACTTCTTCGCCATCTCCCACTGCTTCATCTCATCCCGCGACAGGATGACAATGCGCTTGGGATCGTACTTGGCCAGCGTCATCGGAACGAAGGTGTTCCCGAACGACCCGGTGCCGCCGGTGACGAGAATGTTGGAATTCTTGAGCACTAGTTGACCCCACTCCGCGCGCGCGCCCGCGGCGAACGCTCTTTTCTCTGCCAATGATTGTTCCGCCCGGACGCCCGACAGATCACCGCCGAGGCATTGACCAGATTCCGTGCGGACACAAGTGCCGGCGGCGTTCCGATCCCCTGTTCCGCCGCGCGGTTCGCGCGCTCGCGCGCGCTCGAAGAGCGGTCATCGCGCAAGAACCTCTTGAAACAGCGCAAGATAACGGTCGAATATTGCGTCCGGATGGAAGCGGGCATCCCGCCTCGGCGCCCGAGCAGGCGCGCCGTCGGGCAGCGCCTCGATGATCTCGGCGAAGCGCGCCGAGAGGGCCTTTGGATCCCCGTAGTACTCCGCCTCGTCGCCCGCGACCTCCCGGTTGTACTTGTTGTCGTGGCAGATGAGAGCCCCAGTCACCGCCGACAGGGCCTCAAGAAGGGAAGGGTTGGTTCCTCCGACAGAATGGCCATGGAAATAGGCGACGCAGTTGGATCGCAACTCGTCCAGCATCTGCTGGTCGTACAGCGGCCCGACAAAGCGGATGTTGCCTCCGTCCATCGCCGACAGCGTCTCTTCGTAGTGACGTGTCTTCGTGCTGCCGACGACAATCATGTCGACGCCGCGATCGCCCAGCGCATGAAAGGCTTTCAGGGCGAGCGCGACATTGTTTTCGGGCTCCAGCCGCGCGATCAGCAGCATGTACGGCCTCGTGATCCCGACTCGCTCACGGGTCCGCTCGTTCAGTGGGTGAACTGCGGGCTCAGGGGCGGAGTACGGGATGTAAACCCCTTTGCTCCCCAGATGAAAATCCTCTCTCAGGGCTTCGGCGTCGATGACAACGCGGCTGGCTGCTGTGATGGCCGGCACATACATAGCCGCGATCGCTGCCCGACCGAGCAGGGACCATTTCGTGCGGCGCCACTCGCACCCGTCAGGGTTCATGATCAGAGGCTTGCCGTTCAGGCGCGGCCAGAAGGAAAAGATCGAGAGCGGCACGCTGCAGCAGAGAACGGCGTCGCATTCCCGCGTCGCCAGCATCGCGGACCGGAAGTAGAAGCGGAGCTTTCGAGAATCTTTCGTGAACCCCACGTTCCTCTGTGAGGTCCAGGCATTGTAGGGGCCGTTCTCCGCCTCTCCGTAGACCACGAAGCGCACGTCGGTCTTGGCCCAGCGCGGGTCTTGGACCAGCAGCTCGATGAATCGTTCGAAGCCGCCGTGGCGGTTGGGCAGACCTCGCGTGCCGATCAATGCAATGGTGGGCATTCGTGTCGGACAATCAGGCAGTTAGCGAAGGGCAGGGGGAGTGGCACATATGGCCAAGTCGGTAAAGGGCGAGCTTGTAACCACAGAGTGTGCAGTCGGAGCGACCAAGCCGCGTCAACGGGCCCCGCTCCCGCTGACGAGGGTCCACACTGTCCGGGCCAGAATCTGCATATCCAAGGAGAACGACAGGTTCTTGATGTAGAACAGGTCGTAGCCGACCTTCACCTTGGTCTCGTCCAGGTCGGCGGCGTAGCCGGACCGGACCTGGGCCCAGCCGGTGATGCCAGGCCGCACCAGATGGCGATGCGCATAGGCCGGGAAGGTCTTCTGGTACTCGTCGCTGAGCACCGTCCACTCCGGCCGCGGGCCGATGATGCTCATGTCGCCCTTCAGGACGTTCCAGAGCTGCGGCAGTTCGTCGACCCGGAACCGCCGGAGCCAGGCGCCGACGGGGGTGATGCGGTTGTCGCCGGTCGTGGTGGCCTGCAGGGCGTCGGTCGGCCGCATCGGCCGCATGGTCCGCAGCTTGTACATGCGGAAGGGACGGCCGGCGAACCCCGCCCGATCCTGAACGAACAGCACCGGGCGGCCCATGGTGCACGCGACCGCGAGCGCGCCAAGCAGGGCCAAGGGCACGGTGATCGGCGCTGTCAGGATGATCAGCGCCACGTCCAGCAGACGTTTCCTGAGGCGATAGGACGTCAGGCCGCCGACCGGCAGGTGCTCCACCTCGAAATGCTCGACCGAGACGATCCCGTCCGCCTCCTCAAGGAACTCGGCCACGTGGCGGACCGGCACGCCGGACAGCATGGCGCGGGAGACGAAGGCGGACCAGGCGAGGTCGAGCTCCGCCATTTCCGGCGCGAGGACGAGGTCGCAGTCGCGAACATCGGTCTCGGGGTCTTCCAGAAGCCGGAACTCGCCCCTGTATCGCTCGGCCAGCTTGGTCAGCGCCTTCGGAGGCGACGCGCCGACGATCGCGATGCGGGGACGTACAGCGACATGTTCCAGGTACATGTAAAGGGTGCCGAAGACGACGGAAAATACGACGCCGGCGATCATGACCTGGCTCGAATACACCAGGTGCAGAAGCAGGATGGCGAAAGCCAGTCCCCCGTGTAACAGGATCGAACGCGACAGAACGGCCGCCAGCTTGCGATCGAACCGGTTCTTCAGGTGCGCGGACATCAGGATGACCGCGAAATTCGTCGCGCAGTTCAGAAGCACGTTGTTCAGGAACGGGCCCGGATAGGCCCGCATGTATTGGGGGCCGAACGCAAGCTGGCCATACACGTGCGGCATCACCAGGAAACAGAGCACGAAGGCCGGGATGGCCAGCATCCACAGAGGCACCCGTTCCGTAGCCTTTTTCCAGACGGGTTGCTTGCCGTCGGGCGCGCTTGCCGCGGCCTTTCCGGCGGAGCAGGCCGGTGCGGCGGCGTCCGTCTTCGCCGCCGCCGAAACGAGATCCGCTTGGGAGATGCTTCCGGAAGCGGTCATGCTGCACGGAGGACATGCTTGCGCAAGTACGCGCCGTAGTCGGACTTGCCATAGGTAGCCACAAGTCGCTCCAGCTGCGCCTCGTCGATGAACTCCTGCGCGAAGGCGACTTCCTCCGGACAGGCGATCTTGAACCCCTGACGGCGCTCCAGCACCCGGACGAGCTCGGCCGCCTCCAGAAGGCTTTCGGGAGTGCCGGTGTCCAGCCATGCGTAGCCGCGGCCCATCAGCTGCACGTTCAGGTCGCCCCGCTCGAGATAGGCCTTGTTGACGTCCGTGATTTCCAGCTCCCCGCGGGCGGAGGGCTTCAGGGACCGTGCGATGTCCACCACCGCGGCGTCATAGAAGTACAGGCCCGTAACAGCCCAGTTCGATCGAGGGACGCTTGGCTTTTCCTCAATCGACAGGGCGCGCATGTCGGCATCAAACTCCACAACGCCATATCGTTCTGGATCGCTGACCTGGTAGGCGAAGATCGTCGCGCCGGTCGGTCGGGCCCCCGCGGATTGCAGGAGACCCTTGAGGTCGTGCCCGTGGAAAATGTTATCGCCGAGGATGAGAGCTGAAGGCTCGGAGCCTACGAAGTCGGCGCCGATGATGTAGGCTTGGGCCAGCCCGTCAGGGCTGGGCTGCACGGCGTACCTGATCTCCATGCCCCACGCCGAGCCGTCGCCCAGAAGCGCCTCGAAGTTCGGCAGATCCCGCGGCGTCGAGATGATCAACACTTCGCGGATGCCGGCGAACATCAGCGTCGTCAGCGGATAATAGATCATGGGCTTGTCGTAGACAGGCAGCAGCTGCTTCGACGTCACCTTGGTCATCGGGTGAAGGCGGGTTCCCGATCCCCCGGCCAGAATGATGCCTTTCATTGGACCGTTCCTTCGTTGAGGGCCGCGACGATCTCCCGCACCGCGGGCCGCCAGGATCTGAGTTTGATCCCGAAATCGCGTTCGACCTTGGCCGTGTCGAGACGGGAATTCATCGGGCGGGCGGCGGGGGTCGGGTACGCCCGCGTCGGGATCGGCTCGACCTTCGCCGATGCGCCGCCGACCGCGGCGCTGCAGGCGAAGATCTCCTCGGCCAGGCCGGCCCAGGTCGTCTCCCCCTCGTTGGCGAGGTGGTAGATGCCCGTGGGGGCGCCGGAATCCTGCACCAGACGCAACGCCATCGCTGCGAGGGCCCCGGCCAAGTCTATCGCACTGGTGGGACGGCCGCGCTGGTCGTCCACCACCCGAACAATCTCCCGCTCCCCGGCCAGCCGAAGCATCGTCTTCAGGAAGTTGGCCCGCCACGGACTGATCACCCAGGAGGTCCTCGCCACGACCGAACGGGGGCAGGCCGCCAGCACGGCCCATTCTCCCGCGCATTTGGACTGGCCGTAGACGCTCAGCGGATGCGTCGGGTCATCCTCGACGTACGGCCGCTCGGCGGTTCCGTCGAAGACATAGTCGGTAGAGACGTGGATCAGCGGAACGCCGGCAGCCGCAGCGGCTTCCGCCAGCCGCGCCGGGGCTAGGGCGTTGCAGGCGAACGCCTCCGCTACGTCGCTCTCGGCCTGGTCCACGGCCGTGTAGGCCGCGGCGTTGATCACCGCCGCAAACGGCGCGGCGGCCAACGCCCTGCCGATGGACTGGGCGTCCGTGATGTCAAGCGTGTCCCGCCCCGGCGCGTGCAGGGTGACGCCGCCGGGCCAGCAGGCTTGGCGCAGCGCGAGACCGAGCTGACCCTGTCCGCCGGTCAGCAGAATATCGACAGGCGTTTCGTCCACTCAGGCGACTCCGAGGCGCTGGGTCCCGTAGCGGGTCTCGAGGATAGCCTCCCACCACCCGCGGTTGTCGAGGTACCACTGCACCGTCCGGGCAATGCCCTCTTCAAAACTGATGGCGGGCTCCCAACCCAACTCCAGCTTGATGCGGCTGGCGTCGATGGCGTAACGCTTGTCATGGCCCGGACGGTCGGCGACGAACTGGATCTGGTCGCCGTAGGGGCGGCCGTCCTCGCGCGGGCGCAGCTGGTCCAGTAGGCCGCAGATGGTCCGCACCACTTCCAGGTTGGTGCGCTCGGCGTTGCCGCCGATATTGTAGGTCCGCCCCGGGCAGCCTGCCTCTAGCACCCGACGGAGCGCGCGGGCGTGGTCCTCGACGAACAGCCAGTCGCGCACGTTCGAGCCGTCGCCATACACCGGCAGGTGCTCCCCGCGGAGGGCGCGGATGATGATCAGCGGGATCAGCTTTTCGGGGAAGTGGTACGGACCATAGTTGTTCGAGCAATTGGTCACCAGGACCGGCAGTCCGTAGGTATGGCCCCACGCCCGCACCAGGTGGTCCGAGCCCGCCTTGCTGGCGGAATACGGCGACCGAGGATCGTAGGGCGTCGTCTCCGTGAACAGACCCTCTGCGCCGAGGGAGCCGAACACCTCGTCCGTCGAGATGTGATGAAAGCGGAAGGACGCCTGGTCGGCGTCGGTGAGGCCGCGCCAGTACCGGGTGACGGTGTCGAGGAGGACATAGGTGCCGACCACGTTGGTCTGGATAAAGGCCCCGGGACCGTCGATCGAGCGATCCACGTGACTCTCCGCCGCCAAGTGGAGCGCGGCATGCGGCCGGAAGCTGTCAAGGGCGGATTGTACCGCCGCCGCCTCGCAGATGTCGGCCTGTACGAACCGGTACCGGGGGCTGGCGCTGACGCTCTCCAGCGAACTTAGAACCCCCGAATAGGTGAGCTTGTCGAAGACCAGCACCTCATGGTCGGTCTCGTTGATCAGCTGCCGCACGACCTCCGAGCCGATGAAGCCGGCGCCTCCGGTAACGATGATCCGCATTCTAGTCGTCCTGGTCGGTAAGCAGGGGTCCGAGAGGGCGTCCATCGTACTCGAAGGGGCTGACCAGGTCTCGCAGCCGCGGCAGCCGCTCGTCCTTGGCCGACAGGGCAGCCGATCTTCCCTCGAGCGGCCAGTCGATGCCCACCTCGGGGTCGTTCCAGATGACGCCGTCCTCGCACTCGGGAGCGTAGAAGTCGGAGACCTTGTAGGCGACCTCCACTTCCGGCTCCAGGGTGATGAAGCCATGGGCAAAGCCAATCGGGATATACAGTTGCTCTCCGCCCGCAGCTGTCAGTCTCGCCCCAACATGCTGGCCGTAGGTCGGCGAGCCCTGCCGGATGTCCACCGCGTAGTCCATGATCGAGCCGCGCAGGCACCGCACCAGCTTGGCCTGGGCGCGCGGCGGGCGCTGGTAATGCAGCCCGCGGATCGTACCAGCGGCGGCCGAGAAGGACTGGTTGTCCTGCACGAAACGGGTCCTCAGTCCCAGCGACGCTTCCCGACGTTCGGAATAGGTTTCCGAGAACCAGCCGCGGTCGTCGGAGAACCGTCGCGGCCGCAGGAACAGGACAGGTGATGGCGCGCGTTGTTGCGAAGGCATGCCGCCCCTTCCCCTGCTTCGGCCTTGATTGGGTGGGCGCGAACTTGTGGGGTCCGTCCGGGAGAATCAAGCGAAATACCCATTCCGACCATACGGCCAAGGGCTAACGGCCAAGGTGGTGCGTCCGAGTCACATGTGGATTGCATGTGTCGCGCCGTACCCGCTGGGGGTGCGTTGTTCGGTAACCCGCCCGCTATCCCCCTTGACGGCGCAGCAGGAGATGGTGCTCCGTGCGCACCGCCCTTGCCAGTGACGACCGCTCATCCACCAGCCCGAGTAGACACATGCCGGTTCTGTTGCTCGCCCTGAACGAAGTCAATTTCGACGCGGTTCGTGCGTATGTCGGCATGGGGAAGCTGCCCGCCCTCGGCCGGCTGATCGCCGAGCACGGCGTCACCGAAACGACCTCCGAACGAAAGTACGAGGAGCTGGAGCCTTGGATCCAGTGGGTGACAGCGCACACGGGCCTGACCCTCGCCCAGCATGGCGTCTTCCGCCTCGGTGACATTGTTCAGAAGGACATCCCCCAGATATGGGAGGTGCTTGAGGCCGAAGGCCTGAAGGTCGGCGCGGTGAGCCCGATGAATGCGAAAAACCGTTGCCGCGACGCGGCCTTCTTCGTGCCGGACCCTTGGACGGAAACCGCTGTGACCGGGACGCCGCTGATGCGGAAGTTCTACACTGCCGTGGCCCAATCGGTGAACGAGAACGCCAGCGCGCGGATGACGCTTTCGTCGGCCTTCTGGCTCGCCCTGGGCCTCGCGGTTTACGCTCGGCCGCGAAACTATGGACGCTACCTCTCGCTGATGTTGGGCGCGCTCCGCGGTCGCTCCTGGGCCAGAGCCCTGGTGCTCGACCTTGTCCTTGCCGATCTTTTCGTGGCGGAGGCGCGGGGACGTCGTGTGGACTTCGGCTCTCTGTTCCTCAACGCCGCCGCCCACATTCAGCACCACTACATGTTCAATTCCAAGGCCTACAACGGGCCGCAGACGAACCCCGAATGGTACATCCCGTCGCGGTACGATCCCGTGCTGGAGGTCTACGAGGTCTACGACGCCATCATCGCGCAAATCCGGCAGCGCTTCCCCGACGCGCGGTTAATGCTTGCGACGGGACTGCACCAGGATCCTCACCCGGAGACGACCTTCTATTGGCGTCTCAGGGACCACAGCGCGTTTCTGGATCAGATCGGCCTCTCGCCCACGCGCATCCAGCCCCTGATGTCGCGCGACTTCTTGGTCGAGTTCGCCGACGAGGCGGCGGCGGCCATGGCAGAGCGTCGCTTGGCGTCAGTTCGCGGCGAGGACGGCGCCCCCCTGTTCGAGACCGACAATCGCGGACGCGACCTGTTTGTCATGCTGGTGTGGCCAAAGGACATTCCGCAGGACTTCACCTACTTCATCGACGGCCAAGCCTATCGTGGCCTGCGCGACCAGGTAGCGTTTGTCGCGATCAAGAACGGACGGCACAACGGGATCGGCTACCTCCTGGACACCGCGGCTACGGCCGAGGCGCGTCCCATGCCCCTGACGGAACTTCCTGCGCGGATTGCGGCGGCCTGCGGCGTGATCTGGCCAGCAGCCGGGAAGAACGCCATGGGCGCGGCCGCCTGAGTCGAAGGCCATCTTCGCGCGCCAGTGCGCCGGTCCCGGCTCCACCTTCTCCATCCGCCTGAAGGGCGGCGAGGCCGAGGCGTTTCGCCTGCTCGATTCGCTCCGCCTGTTCAAGCTGGCGGTGAGTCTGGGCGGCACCGAGAGTCTCGTCTCCCACCCATCCCGCACGACCCATTCGGACTGTACGCCGGAGGCGAAGGCCCGCTGCGGCATCGGGGACAATCCGGTGCGGCTGTCAGTCGGCATCGAGAACGTGGAGGATCTGGCCGCGGACCTGTTGGCGGCGCTCGACGCGGTCTGAGGCGGGAGTCGTCCTCATCTCGTCGGGAC
>NZ_JAPSKZ010000313.1 GCF_031181185.1 Phenylobacterium sp.
CGCGACGGATCGCGCGGTGATCCTGGGCCTCGCAGGCTTCGAACCGCGGACGATGGATCCCGACGCGGCCGACCAGGCGCTGGCGCGCATCCGCGAGACGGGCCGACTGCCGCTGGGCGGCGGCCGTGAGATCGGCTTCGAGGAGGCCCGCGACCTCCTCTGGGAGGGCCGCACGCGCCTGCCGCAGCACCCGAACGCGCTGCGGTTCGCGGCGTACGACGATCAGGGCCTTCTGCTAGGCGAGCGGACCTACTTTTCCATCGGCGGCGGCTTCGTCCGCGACGAGGGCGAGATGGGCAGCAATGCGGCGCCGGATCGGGCGCTGCCGACGCCCTACCCGTTCACCTCCGGCGCCGAGCTGCTGGAGATGGCCGAAGGCGCCAAGCTGACCATCGCCGAGCTGATGATGGCGAACGAGAAGGTGCGCCGTCCGCAGGAAGAGGTGGAGGCCGGCATCGAGGAGATCGCCCAGGCGATGTACGCCTGCATCGATCGCGGCATGCGGACAGAGGGCGTCTTGCCGGGCGGGCTGAACGTGCAGCGGCGCGCGCACCAGGTCTGGAAGGCGCTGGTGGACGACGCCGACCGCCGCATCGCCGACCCGCTGGCGGCCCTCGACTGGGTGAACCTCTGGGCGCTGGCCGTGAACGAGGAGAACGCCGCCGGCGGCAGGGTCGTGACCGCGCCGACCAATGGCGCCGCGGGCCTGCTGCCGGCCGTGCTGCGCTACTACGACCGCTTCCACCAGGGCACGCCGAAGGGCCGGCGCACCTTCCTGCTGACCGCCGCGGCGATCGGCGCGCTCTACAAGACCCGGGCCTCGATCTCGGGGGCCGAGGTTGGCTGTCAGGGTGAGGTGGGGGTCGCGTGCTCGATGGCCGCCGCAGGCCTCGCCGCCGCGCTCGGCGCCAGCAACGCCCAGATCGAGAACGCCGCCGAGATCGCCATGGAGCACAATCTGGGCCTCACCTGCGATCCGATCGGGGGCTTGGTCCAGATCCCCTGCATCGAACGCAACGCCATGGGGGCCGTCAAAGCCATCGACGCCGCGCGTCTCGCCCTGCTGGGCGATGGCCAGCACACCGTCAGCTTGGACAAGGTCATCGCCACCATGAAGCGCACCGGCGAGGACATGAGCGCCATCTACAAGGAAACCTCGCTGGGCGGCCTGGCCGTCAATCTTGCGGAGTGCTGAAAAAAGTTTGTCGGATCGCGCGGGCGTCGCGCGTCCTCAGGGCGACCCGCTCGAGGGAAGGAGACAGACGATGCGCTACCTGATGATCGTGAAGGCCACGCCGGAATCCGAGCGCGGCGAGTTCCCGCCGAACGCCGAGCAACTGTTCGCCGACATGGAAGCCTTCAACAACGAGCTGATCGCCGCTGGCGCCATGCTGGACGGCGCGGGCCTGCTGCCCTCGTCTCACGGCAAGCGGATCCGGTTCGAAGGCCGCGGCAACACCATCGTCACCGATGGGCCCTTCACCGAGACCAAGGAGCTGATCTCCGGCTACTGGGTCATCCAGTGCAAGGACATGGACGAGGCGCTGTCCTGGGCCCGCCGCATCCCGTTCGACAGGGGCGAGGTGGAGCTGCGGCCGTTCGCCGAACCCGAAGAGTTCGAAGGCGTGGCTTCGGCCGAGGCGGTCGAGCAGGAGAAGGCCTGGCGCGACGAACAGGCCCGCAAGGCGCCGAAGCTCGACGCCTGACATGCCGCCCTTCAGCCCCAGCCGCCGCTCGGTCCTTGCCGGCGGCGGCGCCGTGACCCTGTCCGCTTGCGGAATGAAGACCGTGAAGACCACAGCGTTCAGCCCTACGGGCCTGCAAGCGATCGAGGCGACGCTCGCCGATCACCTCGTCAAGGGCTCCGCGCCGGGCCTGACCGCCCTGGTCCGGCGAGGCGACGAGACCCACACCTGGGCGCTGGGCGTGAAGACACTCGGCGAGGCCGATCCAATCCGCCGCGACACGCCGTTCCGCATCGCCTCCATGACCAAGGCCGTCACCGCGACGGCCGCCGCGATGCTCCTCGACGAAGGCAAGCTGCGGCTCGACGAGCCGGTGGACCGCCTGCTGCCC
>NZ_JAPSKZ010000314.1 GCF_031181185.1 Phenylobacterium sp.
GTCACGCCCAGCAGGGCGGCCTCCGAAACCTGGCAGCCGACGCCGGCGGCGGTCAGCAGGGCCTGGGCGGCCGCCTTGTTCTCTTCGGGGGTGGGGACCGGCGCCGCTTCCTCCTGTTGCTGCTGCTGGTTCCGGTCGCGGCGGCGGTCGCGGCGCTCGCGTGCGCCGTCGCTCATCCGGCCGGGCAGGACGCGGTCGCCGCGGATGGTCCCGCTGACGCGGTCCGAGGTGTCGTCATTGCCCCGCGGATCGTGCGGCGCGACCTGGGCCAGGGCGGGTTGCGCCGAGAGCAGCGCAAGGGCCATCGCGCCGCCGACCAGCGCGAGCAACTTCTTGTGGAACACGGGAAACTCCGGGAAGGGAAATCGTCGGCAAATCCTTGGCCGCCGCTTGTGGCGGGGTCAAGGCGACAGAAACTGTTGGCGCGACCTCGCGCCTTCGTCCTATCCTGCCTTAGTTGCGATTGGAGACGGACTTGGCCGAGGGGGTCGCAGGAACGGGCTTGGACGGCGGCGCGCGGGGCGCGCGGGGCTTGGTCTATCCGTTTTCGGGTCCGCCTGGCCGCGGAGAGGCGGTCGAAATCGCGCCCGATGTGCGCTGGATGCGTCTGGCCATGCCGATCGCTCTGAATCACATCAATGTCTATGCTGTGCGCGACGGCGAAGGCTGGGCTGTGGTCGACACCGGCCTAAACCTCCCGGCCAGCCGCGACGAATGGGACCTCCTGTTGGCCGGGCCGCTGGACGGCCGACCGGTCACGCGGGTGATCTGCACCCATATGCATCCGGACCACATCGGGCTGGCCGGCTGGCTGTGCCGTCGGTTCTCAGCGCCACTGGTGATGACCCGGCTCGAATACGTCACCGCCCGCATGCTGATCGCCGACACGGGCCGGCCGGCGCCGGAAGAGGGGGCCGCCTTTTATCGCGCCGCCGGCTGGAACGAGGCGCAGCTGGAGAGTTACCGGACCAGCTATGGCGGATTCGGAAAGGCCGTGTCGGAGCTGCCCGCCGGCTTCGTTCGCATCGGCGACGGGGACCGGCTGCCGATCGGCGGGCGCGAGTGGCGCGTCGTGGTTGGCGAGGGGCACAGTCCCGAGCACGTCTGCCTGTGGCGCGAGGATGACGGCCTCGTGCTGGGCGGCGACCAGATACTGCCCAGGATCTCCTCCAACGTATCCGTGTGGCCGACCGAACCCGACGCCGACCCGCTCGGCGACTGGCTGGCCTCGCTCGAGCGCATGAAGCAGGTGCTTCGGGATGACGTGCTGGTGCTGCCGTCTCACGGCGAGCCGTTCCGCGGCGTCCACACGCGTCTCGACGCCCTGATCCGTGGCCACCGCACGTCGCTGCGGCGGCTGGAGCGGGCGCTTGCCCGGCCGTGCCGGGCCGTAGACGTCTTCGCCGCCCTCTTCGCGCGGCCGGTCGGCGACGGCGTGCGCGGCATGGCCACGGGCGAGAGCCTGGCGCATCTCAACTATCTGCTCCGCCGCGGGCGAGCGGTGCGCCGGCGCGGCGCGGACGGCGTGGACTGGTGGACGGCTGCAGGGAAGGAGACAGGGGCATGAACGATCACATCAAGACCGAACTGGCCGGAGGCGTCCTTTCGGTGACCCTGGCGCGGCCGGAGAAGAAGAACGCGATTACCCAGGCGATGTACGCCGCCCTGTCGGAAGCCGTGGAGCGGGCGCGAACCGACGACGCCGTGCGCGTCCTGCTGTTCCGGGCCGAGGGCGACGCCTTTTCGGCCGGCAACGACATCGGCGACTTCATCGCCATCGGCTCGCAGACCGGGCAGCCGTTCGACATGTCGGTGTTCCGCTTCCTCAGGGCGATGGCCGAGCTGGACAAGCCGGCGGTGGCGGCGGTGCGCGGCCGCGCCGTCGGCATCGGCCTGACGCTGCTGCTCCACTGCGACCTGGTCGTGGTCGCCGAGGACGCCCTCCTTTCGGTTCCCTTCGTCAACCTGGCGCTGGCGCCGGAGGCGGCCTCGTCCCTGCTGCTGCCGGCCGCCATAGGCCACCAGCGCGCCTTCGAGCTGTTCGCTTTGGGCGAGCCGATCGACGGCCGCA
>NZ_JAPSKZ010000089.1 GCF_031181185.1 Phenylobacterium sp.
CATCGGTCTCGGCGTGACGAAGCTTCGGCTGACCGGCGGCGAGCCCCTGGTGCGCAAGGGGGTGATGGAGCTGATCGAGGGCCTGGGACGGCATCTGAAGACCGGCGCGCTCGCGGAACTGACCCTCACCACCAACGGCACCCGGCTGAGCGAGTTCGCCGAACGGCTGGCCGGCGCGGGCGTGAAGCGGATCAACGTCTCGCTCGACACCCTGAAGCCCGAGCTGTTCCGCACGCTGACCCGGGGCGGCAGCCTGCAGAAGGTGCTGGCGGGCATCGAAGCCGCCCAGGCGGCGGGGCTGTCGGTGAAGATCAACGCGGTGGCGCTGAAGGACGACAACGCTCAGGAGCTTCCAGGCCTCATCGCATGGGCCCACGGCCGCGGCTGCGACGTCACCCTGATCGAGACCATGCCGCTTGGCGAGGTGGAGGCCGACCGCACCGACCAGTTCCTGTCGCTGAAGGACGTGCGGCGCGAGCTGGAGAGCTTCTGGACACTGGAAGACATTCCCCTGAACACGGGCGGCCCGGCCCGCTACGTGCGGGTGGCCGAGACCGGCGGGCGCCTGGGCTTCATCACGCCGCTGAGCCACAATTTCTGCGAGGCCTGCAACCGGGTGCGGCTGACGTGCACGGGGACGCTGCACACCTGCCTGGGCCAGGAGGACAGCGCCGACCTGCGCGCGGTCCTGCGGGCCGGGGCGACGGATGCCGACCTCGTGGAGGCGATCCGCAACGCCGTGGACGCCAAGCCCAAGGGCCACGACTTCGACGTCGCCCGCGCCAAGCCGGCGGTGGCGCGGCACATGTCGACGACGGGCGGCTGAGCCATGGCGCGCGTGCTGCTGTTCGGACCCTTGCGTGACCTCGCGGGCTGGCGGGAGCGGACGATCGACGCCGGCTCCCTCTCCGGCCTCAAAGCCGCGATCGCCGCCGAGGACGCGGCCTTGGCCGCGGCGCTCGAAGGACCCGGCGTGCAGGTGGCGCTGGACCAGACGCTCGTGCGTGGCGATCCCCAGCTGGCCGCAGGATCCGAGGTCGCCTTCCTGCCGCCCATGAGCGGCGGATGAGCATCCGGCTCACAGAGCAGCCGTTCGATCCGGGCGCGCTGCTCTCGGATTTCACGCGCGGCCGCACGGAAACCGGCGCGGTGGCGACCTTCACCGGCATCGCCCGGGCGGAGAAGGGATCGACCGCGATCCTTGAGCTGGAGGCCTATCCGGGGTTCACGGAGGCGGAGATCGGGAAGATCGCCGAGCAGGCGCGGGCCCGGTTCGCGCTCGACGACCTGCTGATCCTTCACCGGACAGGCCAGATCGCGCCGGGCGAGCCGATCGTCTTCGTGGCCACGGCCGCCGCGCACCGGCGCGCGGCTTTCGAGGCCTGCGACTTCCTGATGGACTACTTGAAGTCCAAGGCGCCCTTCTGGAAGAAGGAGCACGGCCCCGGCGGCGCCCGCTGGATCGAACCCACCGCCGCCGACCACGCCGACCGCGCCCGCTGGGAAAAGGAGACCTCCACATGAACGCATTCACGCCCGGCGGCCGCATCGACGAGAACCGGCCCTTCAAGCCGGTGAAGGTGGCGGTGCTGACCATCTCCGACACCCGTGACGAGGAGAGCGACACGTCCGGCCATGTGCTGGCCGAGCGGGTGAAGGGCGCGGGGCACGAGCTGGCGGCCAAGGGCATCGTCCGCGACGACGTCGAAGAGATCCGCCGCCAGGTGCTGGCCTGGGTGGACCAGGGCGTCGAGGCCATCGTCACGACCGGCGGCACCGGGATCACCGGCCGCGACGTGACCCCCGAGGCGGTGCGGCCGCTCTTCGACAAGGAGATCGACGGCTTTTCCGTGATCTTCCACCTGGTCAGCTACCAGTCGGTCGGGCTGTCCACCCTGCAGAGCCGGGCGTTGGCCGGCATCGTGAAGGGCTGTTTCGTCTTCTGCCTGCCCGGCTCGAACGGGGCGGTGAAGGACGGCTGGGATAAGGTGATCTCGGCCCAGCTGGATAGCCGCCACGGCCCCTGCAACATGGTCGAGCTGATGCCGAGGCTGATGGAGGCGTGAGCAAGCTCACCCACCTCGACGAGACCGGCCGGGCCCGCATGGTCGACGTCTCGGACAAGGCGGTCACGACGCGCGAGGCGGTGGCCGAAGGTTTCCTGCGGATGAGCCCCGACACCCTGGCGCTGGCGCTCTCGGGCGAGGGTCGGAAGGGCGACGTGCGGGCGGTCGCCGAGATCGCGGGCGTCATGGCGGCCAAGAAGACCTCGGACCTGATCCCGATGTGCCACCCGCTGCCGATCTCCAAGGCCGAGGTGCGGGTGGAGCCGGCCGACGGCGGGCTTTCCGTCACCGCGCGGGTGAAGACCACCGGCCAGACGGGCGTCGAGATGGAGGCGCTGACGGCGGCCTCGGTGGCGCTGCTGACGCTCTACGACATGCTGAAGGCGGCCGAGAAGGGCATGGTGATCGAGGCCGTGCGCCTGGTCAGCAAAACCGGCGGCAAGAGCGGGGACTGGACCGCGTGAAGCTGCTCCCCGTCGAGGACGCGCGGGCGCGGATGCTGGCCGAGGTTCCGGCGCCGGTCGCGGAGGCCGTGCCGCTGGCGGACGCCGTGGGCCGCGTGCTGGCGGACGACGTGGCGGCCGTGCGCGACCAGCCGCCGTTCGACGCCTCGGCCATGGATGGCTATGCGGTCCGAAGCAGCGACGGGCCGGGCCCGCTGAGCGTCGTGGGCGAGAGCGCCGCCGGCCGCGGCTACGAGGGCGCGCTGCACGCTGGCGAGGCGGTGCGGATCTTTACCGGGGCGGCGATCCCAGCCGGCGCCGACGCCATCGTCATCCAGGAGGACGCCACCCGCGACGGCGATACGGTCACCGTCCCCGCGGTCGAGCCCGGCCGTCACCTGCGGCCGGCCGGCGGAGACTTCAAGGGGGGCCAGCCGCTGCTGGCGCGCGGCGTGCGGATCGATCCCTGGCGGCTGTCGCTCGCCGCGGCGGCCGGCCGGGCCGAACTGTCAGTCGCGCGGCGGCCGCGCGTGGCGCTGTTCTCCACCGGCGAAGAGATCGTCGAGGCTCCCGCTCAGCCTGGACCCTTCCAGATCTACGATTCCGGCTCGCCGGCGCTGGCGGCGATGATCGCAGCCTGGGGCGGCGAGGTGCGACGCGCGAGGCCGGTGCGCGACGACCTGGAGGCGACCGTCGACGCTCTGCGCGCCGCCGAGGGCGACCTGGTGGTGACGGTCGGCGGCGCCTCGGTGGGCGACCACGACCTGGTGCGCAAGGCGGGCGCCGCGCTCGGCCTGGAGCTGAAGGTGGCCAGCGTCAACGTGCGGCCGGGCAAGCCCACCTTCTTCGGCCGCCTGGCCGACGGGCGCCTGATGCTGGGTCTCCCGGGCAACCCCGCGTCCGCCTTCGTCTGCGCCGAGATGTTCCTGCGCCCCATCCTGAACCGGTGGCAGGGCGCGCCGGCCGAACCCGCGACGATTCCCGCGCGGCTCGAAGCGGACCTGCCGGCCAACGGGAGCCGCGAGCACTGGATGCGGGCCAAGCTGACCTACTCGGCCGGCGGCGTCAGCGTGAGGCCGTTCCGGGATCAGGACTCGTCGCTGGTCAGCGTGTTCGCCGCCGCCGACGCGCTCATGCGCCGCCTGGCGGACGCGCCGGCGGTCTCGGCGGGCGAGGTCGTGGACGTGCTGCCGCTGTCGCGGGCGTAGCGCAGGGCGGTGATCTCGCCGATCACCGAGACGGCCACCTCGAACGGCGCCTTGCCGCCGATATCGAGACCGATGGGGGCGTGCAGCCGGGCGATGGCGGCCTCGGGCATGCCTTCGGCCCGGAGCTCGGAAAGCCGCCCGGCCAGCCTGCGCCGCGCGCCGAGCAGCCCCACGTAGGCCGCGCGCGACGGCAGGGCCACCCGCAGGGCGTCGCGGTCGGTGTCGAGGTCGTGGGTGGCGACGGCTACATGGGTCCAGGCGTCGAGCCCGATGGCGGCCAGCGCCTCGCCGGGCGCGTCGCGGCGATAGGCGACGCCGGCGATCGGCGGCGGGACGGCCGGACCCTTCGGCCGCACCAGGGTCGTCTCGAAGCCCGAACGGACGCCGAGCTCGGCAATGGCCAGCGCGGTCGGGTCGCCACCCACCACCACCAGCCGCGCCGTCGGCTCATAGGCTCGTACCACCGCCGCTTCCGGCCAAGGCGAGGCCTCCGATCCGCAGGCGCGCGCTTCGCCGTCGCTGACGTAGGTCACCGCACGACGCGCTTCCCAGGCGGCCAGCACCTCGGCCACGGCAGGGTCGTCGGGGCCGACCCGCTCGAGAAAGATTTCGATGCGCGCGCCGCACAGCAGGCGGATGTCGGGCCATGGACTGCCTTCGCCGTAGACCAGCGTGCGCGGCCGCCCGTCGGCCAGGCAGGCGTCGGCGTGGCCCGCCACGTCCCCCTCGACACAGCCGCCGGAGAAGTAACCGCTGACCACGCCCGGCGCGAAGACCATCTGGGTCCCGGGCGGACGGGGGCCGCCGCCCTCCACCGCCGTCAGCGTCGCCAGCACGCAAGGCCCGCCCGCCGCCCGCGCCGCCTGCAGCGCCGGCCGCACGTCATCGGCGAGGCCGAAGGCCGGCCATTCGGGCAGGGCGTCGATATGTGGCGAATTCACGCTTTTAAGACTCACGAAAGGTCTCGGTCACGGCTTCTTAGGCCTTCCAGGTGAAGATGGCGGCTCAAGAGGACTACACCAAGCCTTCGCCATCCCATGACGTCTTTGCTCAGCAAGCTCGGCCTCGGGTCCGGGCAATTCGGCTTCGACCAGCCGGCCCTGCGCGGCCGGCCGCGTGAGGCCGAGGCCCGCGATATCCTGGCGATCGCCGCACGCTCCGGCCTGGGCGTCCTGGAGGTCGGCCGCCATAGCCAGGCGGCCGAGTCCATGCTGGGCCAGGCCCTGCCGCGACCGAACCCCTTCCGCGTCACCCTCACCACCGTCCGCCCCGACCGCGGGCCGGATCTGGTCGAGGCCGAGGTGCGCGCCCAGATGCGCCGCATGGGCGTCGAGCGGGTAGACGCGCTCCTGGCGCCGTCGGCGACCGACCTGTTCTCGCCGCTCGGCCCGCAGCTGTGGGACCGTCTGCGCGCCCTGAAGGACGCCGGCCTCTGCTCCAAGATCGGGGTGTCGGTTTACGCCTCGGACGATCCGATCGGCCTGACCAAACGCTTCAAGCCCGACGTCATCCAGGCGCCGGCCTCGCTGCTGGACCAGCGGCTGCTGATCGACGGCACGCTGGCCGAGCTCTGCGAGATGGGGGTCGAGGTGCACCTGCGCTCGATCTTCCTGAACGGCGTGCTGTTCCTGCCGCCCGATCGGGCCCCCAGCCACCTGAAGGCGGCCGCCGGCCGTATCAGCCGGGCCCGGCGCCTGATCGCCGAAGGCCGGTCCGACCCCCTGCAGGCGGCCCTCGGCTTCGCCCTGTCACGGCCCGAGGCCTCGGCGGTGCTGGTCGGCGTCGGCTCCGCCGCCGAGATGAGCGCGGTCGTGGCGGCGGCCATGAGCCCGCCGCCAGACCTCGACTGGGACGAGATGGCGCTGGACGACCCCGAGGCCCTGGCCTGGGCCGCGGCCTAGCGACAAGCCGCCCCTCCCGCGAGAGCGGAATAGAACCACTGAAAACACCGAAGGCGCCTGCGGCGCCGTCACTGAAGGGGCGTGTTCTCGGCCTCCGCCCTTCAGTGTTTTCCGTGTTTTCAGTGGTTGGACGACCGAGCCTCCGCAGGCGCGAAGGCTCGATGCGAGATCTAACCCAGCGCCTTCTTGTAGAGCTTCGTCAGCTCGGCCCAGGCGCGCTCGGCCTCGGCCTGGTGGTAGACCTGGCTGCCGGGCACGGTCCAACCGTGATCGCCCTGGTAGACGTCGACCACCGCCGGACGCTTGGTCTCGGCGAACGTCTTCTTGAGGATCTCCTTGGATTCCGGATCTCGGGCGTCATCGTTCTTGGCGACGGCGACCAGGTACGAGGCCTTGGTCTTGGCGACCAGCAGGTGCGGGCTGGTCGGTTCCTTGGTGGTCAAGCCGCCGCCGTGGAAGCTGGCCACTGCCCCGATGCGGTTCGGGACCGCGCCGGCCGTCTGGAACGACAGCGGGCCGCCCATGCAGTAGCCCTGCACGCCGATCGGCTTCTTCTTGTTCACCTGGGGCTGGGCGTCGAGGAAGGCGACGTAGGCGCGGGCGTCCTCGAACGGGTTCTCGCCCTCGATCAGCGCGGCCCGATATGAGCCCAGCGCCTTACGGCCCTCAGGGTCGCCGAAATTCAGCTTCTGCGTGTCGGCCTGCTTGGCCGAGCGGTAGAACGGGTTCACCACCAGGACGACGTAGCCCTGGGCGGCCAGCCTGCGCCCCATGTCGCGGAAGACGGGACGCAGACCCCCGATGTCGGGCCACACCAGCACGCCCGGCCAGGTCCCCTTGCCCGACGGATGCAGCAGCACCGCCTCGGACTCGCCGTCCGGCGTCTTCACGACGACGTCCTTCTCGACGACGTTCGCCTGGGCCTGCGCCTCGGCCGCCGTCAGCGCGACGGCGGCGATCCCCAGCGCGCCCAGGCCCACGGTCCGCCGCGAGACCGGCTCGGCCCACGGATTGATGTCCTCGTCGCACATTGGCGGATCCTCCCTTCGCTGTTCGCGCAAAAGCGTGGCCGCGATTGTTGCGGCCGTATTTCGCGAAGGGGAACAAAGAAAAAGGCGCCGACCCTGAAGCCGGCGCCTTCGTCATCGTTCTGGCGGGCGGCTCAGCCCCAGACGCCGTAGGCGTCCTTGAACGGCTTGCCCAAGGCCTCGGCGACGGCCGGGTGGGTGATCTCGCCCTTCAGGACGTTCAGGCCCTTCGCCAGATGCTTGTTGGTCTTCAGCGCGTCCAGGCCCTTGTCGGCCAGGCGCAGGCCGAACGGCAGGGTCGCGTGGCCCAGGGCTTCCGACGAGGTGCGGGGCGCCGCGCCCGGCATGTTGGCCACGCAGTAGTGGACGACGCCGTCGACGGTATAGGTCGGGTTCTTGTGGGTGGTCGGCCGGCTGGTCTCGAAGCAGCCGCCCTGGTCGATGGAGACGTCCACCAGGACCGCCCCCGGCTTCATCTGCGACAGGTGCTCCTTGCGGACCAGCTTCGGCGCGGCCGCGCCCGGGGTCAGCACGGCCCCGATCACCACGTCGGCCTTCAGGATCTCCTCCTCGACCGAGTCGTAGGTCGAGTAGCGGGTGATCACCCGGCCGGCAAAGATGTCGTCGATGTAGCGCATGCGCGGGATCGACCGCTCCATGATCACCACCTCGGCGCCCAGGCCCGCGGCCATCACCGCGGCGTTGGCGCCCACGACGCCGCCGCCCAGGATGCAGACGCGCGCCGGCGGCACGCCCGGCACGCCCGAGATCAGGAGGCCCATGCCGCCGTTGTGCTTCAGGAGGGTCTCGCCCGCCGAGAAGACGGCGATGCGACCGGCGACTTCCGACATCGGCGCCAGCAGCGGCAGGCCGCCGGCGTCATCGGTGACCGTCTCGTAGGCGATGGCCGCGCAGCCCGACTGCAGCAGCCCTTCGGTCTGGGCCGGATCGGGCGCGAGGTGCAGGTAGGTGAAGAGGATGTGCTTCTCGGTCAGGCGGGCCCACTCGACGGCCTGGGGCTCCTTGACCTTCACGATCATCTCGGCGCCCGAGAAGACCGCCTCGGCGTCAGGGACGATCTTGGCCCCGGCCTTCACATAGGCCTCGTCGCCATAGCCGGCGCCGCCGCCGGCGCCCTGCTCGACCAACACTTCATGGCCGTGGGCGACATATTCGCGGACCGCCGCGGGGGTCAGCCCCACACGATATTCGTCCGGCTTGATCTCACGAGGCACGCCAACGCGCATGAAGCCCTCCATAGGGGTGCGTTATTGCGGAGAGCGGACGGTTTGGTGGGAAGCTGTGCCGGTGTCAACCGGAGTTATCCTGAAGGCGGACGCCGCTATCGCTTCCCCGGATGGTCGTGGCCATCGTCGGTCGGGCGCGCATCCCAGACGGAGGGACCTTCGGGCGCCACCGCCACGTCTTCGACCGGCGGACCGTTGTTGGCGGGCAGCCCGTCGGCGGTCTCCATCTGGGGCGGCAGGGGGCCTTCGGGCTTCTTCAGGTGTTCGGCCCGAAGCTCGCCGTTCGCGCGGCGCTCGAAGTGGACGTCTTGGCGCCGGTCGCCGGTGGCCACCCGCTCGTCGGCGTCGCGCATGCCGTCGCCGACAGCGACGCCGTGCTGGATATTCTGGTCTGGCTGCTGGGTCATGGCCGGCCTCCTGATCCCAAGAAGCGGCGACGACGGGGTGGGTTCCGGACGAGCGCCCACGAAAAAGCCCGCCGCGGTCTCCCGGGCGGGCTTGTCCGTAACTGGGTCGAAGGGCTTAGAGCTCTTCGTTGATCAGCGCGACCTGGTAGAAGCCGTTGCCCTGCAGGTCGTTCATCACCGCCATGAAGTCGCCGTAGCGGACATCGCGGTCGGCGCGGATGTAGACGCGCTGTTCGGTCGGCGGCGTGGCCGGGTCGTCCCGCTGCAGCTGGGCCGACAGGTCGCCCGCCAGACGCTCGAGCGCGGTGGGCTGATCGCCGATGTAGAGGCCGCCGCGCTGGATGTTGATCAGCGTCGGCTCCTTCACCACCGTGCCGGGCGGCGGCGGAATGGCCGGCGGCAGGTCGAGCTTGATGGAGACCGTGGCGGCCGGAATCGACACCATGAAGATGATGAGGAGCACGAGCATCACGTCCACGAAGGGCGTGACGTTCATGTCCGAGTTCTGGCCGAGGTCGAACTTATTGCCGCCCCCGCCGCCGATCTTCGCACCCATACGTCCTGGATCCTTCCCTCGGGCGTGCGCAACCTTGCGCGCCCGTTCGCCGGGACCATTGGCAAGCCGAAAACGCCTTGTAAAGCGTGAAAGCGCCCGCCTTGCGGCGGATCGGCCTCCGATCTAGGGGGAAGCCATGAATTTCAGCTTCGACGCCTACGTCACGGCCGCCCACTTCGACCGTTCGGGGAACGCCGGATTCGCTCTGGGCGACGGCACGGTGCGGTTCGCCGATGGGACCACCGTGGAGGCGCACGACGGCGCGAGCCTCGCGGCGGTCGTCCACCCGAGCGGCGAGGGCCTGGTGTCGGGGGGCGACAACGGTCGCGTGGTCTGGGCGCGCGCGGACGGGTCGACCGAGGTGCTGGCCGAGGTCCGCGGTAAGTGGATCGACAGCGTGGCGGCCAGCGCGGAGTCCGGCCTGGTGGCCTTCGGCGCCGGACGCGAGCTGCATGTGCGCGACGTGAAGGACGCCGCTTTCCAGCGCGTGTTCACGCACGAGAAGACTGTCGCCGACATCGCCTTCGACCCCAAGGGCCGGCGCCTGGCGGTCGCCAGCTACGGCGGCGCCTTCCTCTGGTACGCCCGCATCGCCGACCAGAAGCCGGTGGCGCTGAAGTGGGCCGGCAGCCATGTGGCCGTGGTCTGGAGCCCCGACGGCAAGTTCCTGATCAGCGCCATGCAGGAGAACCAGCTGCACGGCTGGCGCGTGGCCGACGAGAAGAACATGCGGATGGGCGGCTACCCCACCAAGCCGAAGAGCCTGGCGTTCCTCTCGAAGGGCAGCCTGCTCGCCACCAGCGGCGCGAACGGCGTGGTGGTGTGGCCGTTCTCGGGTCCTGCCGGCCCCATGGGCAAGCAGGCGGCCGAGGTAGGCTACGACGAGAGCACGGTCGTGACGAAGATCGCGACGGCGCCGGCCACCAGCTGGCTGGCCGCCGGCCTCGAGGACGGCCGCGTCTGGGCCTGCGACCTCACCGGCCAGCGGATCATCCCGCTGAAGGCCGAGAAGGGAAGCCAGATCACGGCGCTCGCCATCACCCCCGACGCCAAGCGCGTCGCCTGGGGCGACGAGGACGGTAACGCCGGCGTGGCGGAGGTCGCCTAGAACCCCTTCAGCTCGGCCCAGACGTCGAATGGGTCGCGGGCGGCTTTCAGGGTGTTGATCGGGTGGGCCTCGTCGCGGAAGCCCATCGCCATGCCGGAGAACAGCATGTGGTCGTCGGGCAGCTCCAGAGCCTTGGCCACGGTCTGCGGGTAGCGGGCCCAGTACTCCTGCGCGCAGGTGTCGAGACCGCGCTCGACCGCCAGCAGCATGACGGTCTGCATGTACATGCCGACGTCGGCCCACTGCGGCGGGCCCAGCTTGCGGTCCAGGCAGAAGAAGAGGCCCACCGGCGCGCCGAAGAACTCGCCGTTCTTGGCCAGCTGGCGCAGGCGCGCCGGCTTGTCCTCACGAGGGATCGAGATCGTCGCGTAGAGGTCCTCGCCGTTCTGGAAGCGGCGGGTGCGGAACGGGTCCCACAGGTTCGGCGGATAGACGTCGTATTCGGGCGGCTCGCCCAGCGGATTGGCGCGGACCTCGGCCTTGAGCGCCTCCAGCGGCGCGCCGGCCAGCGCATAGACCCGCCAGGGCTGCAGATTGCCGCCCGACGGCGCCTTGGCCGCCAGCTGCAGGATCTCGCGCACCGTTTCCGCCGGCACCGGGTCGGGGCGGAAGGCGCGGACGGACATGCGGCGGGCGACCGCCTCGGAAACGTTCATCTTGCGGCAACCATGATTTCGCACCCTCTGACGGGGGGACCTATCAGCCGGTCCCAAGGTCAAGACAAGCCGTCGGGGCGAGCGTGGCGAAGCGGAGCAAAAACGGCGGCTGGTTCCGCAAGCTGGTGACGGGGCTCGTCATCGCAGGCCTGATCGTCTTCTGGATCGGTCCGGTGCTGACCGTGGCGGTCTATCGCTTCGTCCCGGTGCCGCTGACCTATCTGATGGTCCAGCGGGTGTTCGAGGGCCAGGGCGTCGAGCGCGAGTGGGTCCCGCTGGAGCGGATGTCGCCGCACCTGGTGCGCGCGGTGATGGCCGGCGAGGACGCCCGCTTCTGCGAGCACTTCGGCTTCGATTTCAACGCCATCCGCCGGGCCATGGCCTACAACGAGAGCGGCAAGCGCATCCGCGGCGGCTCGACCATCAGCCAGCAGACCGCCAAGAACGTCTTCCTGTGGCCGCGGCGCGACTGGGTGCGCAAGGGGCTCGAAGCCTACTTCACCGTGCTGATCGAGATCGGCTGGGGCAAGCGCCGGATCATGGAGGTCTATCTGAACTCCATCGAATGGGGGCCGGGCGTCTATGGCGCCGAGGCCGCCGCCCAGGCGAACTTCGGCGTACCCGCCAGCCGGCTCACTGCGGCGCAGGCGGCGCGGCTGGCGGCGATCGTGCCCAAGCCCTTGTCGTGGAAGGCGGCCAAGCCTGGGCCGTACATCAAGCGCCGCTCCGGCAGCATCCGCCGCAACGCAGGCGCGGTGCGCAGCCAGGGCCTGGCGGGCTGCGTCCTGGATTGAGGACGGATTACTTCGCCTGAGCCTCGGGGTCCTCGGCCGCCTCGACCGCGCGCAGCTTGGCCCGCTCGGCCTCGAGCAGGGCCTGCAGACGCTGGCGGTCCTCGGGCGCGACCGCGGCCTCCAGCAGATCTTCGAAATGCTGGATGTTCTGCTGGATGACGAACTTCTGCATCGTCAGCGACCTACAGGCTAACCGGCCAGAGCCGCGAAAAGGCGCGGCCGAGGCTTCATTAGCACAGGACTCGCTTCCGACGCGAATCTTCCGATTGATATCGTTAGGGTTACTGACGCGCGGGGTCGGCGGCGCGATACAACCTGATCGATACTGAACGTCGGTCAGGGATCGCGCCGCCCGCCCGCGACCTACCGCTTAGCGGTAGTAGCCGTAGTAGGCGTTCCGCGGGGCGTAGTACCGGTTGTCGTAACGGCCGTAGCGGTCGTAGTTGTTGTACCGATAGCGGCTGTCGTAGTTCGAATAGGCGCGGTTCGTGCGGTAATAGCGACGGTTCTTGTCCTTCGCCGTCGCCGCGCCGAGGGCCGCGCCCGCCGCCGCGCCGACCAGGGCGCCGGTGGTGTCGTCCTTCGAGATCGCCGCGCCGGCGACGCCGCCGATCAGGGCGCCGATGATGGCGCGCTCGGCCTTCTCGCCGGCTGCGGCCGTCCCCGCGGGGAGGGCGATCGAACCCGCGACCAGGGCGGCGACAGCGATCTTCGACTTGGCTTGCATCTTCATGGTTCGGCTCCTTGTCCGTTGAAGCCGTTCTAAAGGGCGCCACTTGAACCCACCCTGAAACGCGTCGTTCAGGTTCCGGTCATCTGCCGAGCCCGGCCCGCGGACAGAAGAAACCCCGCGGGCCGGGGACACCCGCGGGGCAAACCTTGGCTAGCTACGCACTGTCTGCAGGCCGGCGCTCTAGCAGCGGCGCCATCCTGCAGTTCAGCCAAGCTTGAGCGCGCCAAAGCGCCGCTGGTTCCGTCGAGCTGCGCAGCGAGGCCGAGCTCACGTTCCCGCCCGGCGGCCTGGAGTGCCGGTTGACCGCGCCTCTGGCCTAGGGCTCCAGACGGGCGTCCAGGGTGATCTCGGCGTTCAGCACCTTGGAGACGGGGCAGTTCTGCTCGGCGTCGTGGGCGAGCTCGAGGAACTTGGCTTCATCAAGCCCCGGGACCTTGCCACGCAGCGTCAGCGCCGAGCGGCTGATCTTGAAGCCCGCGCCGTCCTGGTCCAGCGACACGGCGGCCTCGGTCGAGAGCTCGTCAGGCGTGAAGCCGGCCCGCTGCAGGCCGAACGCCAGGGCCATGGTGAAGCAGCCCGCGTGGGCCGCGGCGATCAGCTCCTCAGGGTTCGTGCCCGGATCGCCCTCAAAGCGGGTCTTGAAGGAATAGGGCGTGTCGGAGAGGACGCCCGAGCCTGAACTCAGCGCGCCGGACCCGTCGCGTCCCGTTCCGCGCCACACCGCGCTCGCCTTGCGGATCATCTTCAAGCTCCTCGTTCGGGTGAGGCGCCCAGCATGGACCCGGACGGCGGGCGTTCCTAGGCCTGACGGCGCTCCTCCGGCGCCCAGCTGCGCTGCTCGGCGGCGACCGCCTGGACGCGCGCGGCCAGCGCGCGATAGCCCTCGGCGAGGTCGAGGCAGCGCAGGCGTCCGGCGAGGCTCTGCGCCCGGGCCGCCAGCGCTTCGGCTTCGGCGGCGTGCTTGAGATAGGTTTCAGCCCTGGTCATGCCGTGTCGAACGAGCTTGGCCGCGAGCCGGTTCCGCCGCTCACGAAGGCGTCAGTTGGGAGTGGCGTCGGGGCCTGCCGGATGCGCGTCCGCCGCCTTCGCCGAACTGGACCAGGCCGCGGCCGCCGCCGCGCCGATCACCAGCGAGACGCCCAATGTCTGGGTGAGGCTGAGCCGTTCGCCCAGCAGTACGAGGCCCGACAGGACGCCGAACGCCGGCTCCAGGCTGGTGAACACGGCGAAGGTGCGCGCCGGCATCCGCGGCATGGCGAAGAACTCGAGCGCGAAGGGAATGGCCGTCGACATGAGGGCGACCAGCAGGGCGTAGGGCAGGATCGCGGGCGAGAAGAGCCCGGCGCCGGCCTTGGCGAGCCCGACGGGCAGCACCGCGACGGCGGCGATGGCCACCGAAAGCCCCGCCGTGGCGACGCCGTAGCTGCCGCTGACGCTCCGCCCCATCAGGATATAGGCCGCCCAGCAGGCGCCGGCGCACAGGCCCCAGCCGATACCGACCGGATCCAGGGCCGCGGCCGCCGCGCCTACCCCTACCAGCAGCCACACGCCGACGCCGGCCATGGCGGCCCACAGGAGGTCGCTGGCCCGCCGCGAGCCGAACACCGCCACCCCCAGCGGCCCCAGGAACTGGAGCGCGATGGCCACGCCCAGGGGCAGGCGGGCGATGGCCAAGTAGAAGAACAGGATCACGCCGGCCACGGACAGGCCCAGGCCGACCAGCGGCAGGATCGAGGCCCGACCGGGCCCAAGCCCGCCCTTCCACACGCGCCAGGGCCGCCCCACGGCCAGCAGCATTAGCGCGCCCAGTGAAATCCGCAGCGCCGCCGCGCCCTCGGGCCCGACCGCCGGGAACAGGCCCTTGGCCAGGGCGGCGCCGACCTGGAAGGCGGCCATGGCGGCGGTCACCGCCGCCAGCGGCAGGACCACGCCCGAGGGCCAGGCGACGTTTCGGTGGGCCAAGGTCTGCTCCTGCCGGCGGAAGACCTTGCCTTAGGACCGGGCCGGCCTGGCGGAAAGGGCCGGTGGCGCGGCGCTGGCCACGGCGCAGCTTTCCAGCGCATCCTTGGCGCCGGACATGACTCGGAGGGGACCCCAATGGAATCGCCGATCCTGGCGCCCGTCATCGGCCTGGTGCTGTGGTCGCTGGTGATGTGGCTGTGGCTGTATGCCACCCGCATCCCGGCCATGCAGAAGCTGAAGATCCCGCTGGACCCCACGAAGCCGACGGGCGAGCTGACCGCCGCGCTGCCGCCGCAGGTCCGTTGGAAGGCCGACAACTACAACCACCTGATGGAGCAGCCGACGATCTTCTACGCCACGGCGCTCGCCCTGGCGGTCGCCGGCGCAGGCGACGGGCTGAACGCGACCCTGGCGTGGGCCTATGTCGGCCTGCGGGTCGCCCATAGCCTCGTGCAGGCGACCGTCAATGTCATCATGGTCAGGTGGGCGCTGTTCATGCTGGCCTCGGCGGTGCTGACGGCGATGGCGGTGCGCGCCGCGATGGTCGTGTTCTAGCGATACGTGGTAGGTCGGCAGGATGAGCGACACTCCCGCCGACAAGCCGCCCGAGGGCGAAACCCCGATGCAGAAGGCGCTGCGGCTGAAGAAGGCCGCCCAGGCCTCGCAAGCTCGACCTGGCGCCGGGCTGGCCGACGAGCGGGCCGCGGCGCACGCCTCGTCGTCGAAGTCCAAGCCCTGGATGAAGCGCTAGCGTTCACGCGCTGGCCGCCTTCGTGCACCAGGGCGGCGGGCACTATCAGGGAACCGCGGCCGTCCGCGACGCGGTGAAGAAGGAAGCCCTGCGCAAGCGGGGATCCGTTACGTCGAGCTCACCCCCGACCATGGGCCAGAGGACGTGGCCCGCGAGATCGCGCGGTTGGCGGGCGGCATGAAGGCCGAAACCGCTCAGGAAGCGGCGCGCGGCGGCCGCGGGGTGTGTTCACGTAACGTTCGCCTGAACGACCCATCCGTGCTAGGCTGCGCGGATGAGCGCCAAGGCCCCGCGCAAGCCCTACGTCCGCTGGTCCGAGGACGTCGCCGAGCGCGTCTGCGAACAACTGGCCCAGGGTGTGCCGCTGCGCCACCTGGCCGCCTACCCCGACCTGCCCTCGCCCCAGCAGATCCGCGCGTGGATGCGGACGAAGCCGGGGTTCGCCGCCCGGGTCGACCAGGCCCGCGTGGTCGGCGGACTGCCCCGCCGCGGCCGCCCCAGCCGTTTCGATCCGGCCATCGCCGACGCCGTCGTCGAGCGCCTTGCCCAGGGCGCGCCGCTGTACGTCATTGCCCAGGACCCGGCGCTGCCCTGCCTGATGACGCTCTACAACTGGATGAACCGCCGCCCGGACTTCGCCGGCGACG
>NZ_JAPSKZ010000315.1 GCF_031181185.1 Phenylobacterium sp.
GACGGCCTCGGCCGCCATATTCCAAGAGCATAGGTCGATGGACGTGAGCGAAAAAAGCAGCAAATACGCGGGCAGCAGCGCGAAGAACGAAGAAGGCGGCCTCTGGGAGACCATCAAGGTCATCGTTCAGGCCCTTCTGATCGCGGTCGTCGTGCGCACCGTGCTCTTCCAGCCCTTCAACATCCCGTCGGGATCGCTGATCCCCACGCTGCTGATCGGCGATTACCTGTTCGTCTCCAAGTACTCCTACGGCTACTCCAAGCACTCGATTCCCTTCAGCCCGGGCATCTTCTCCGGCCGCATCTTCGGCTCCGAGCCGAAGCGCGGCGAGATTGCCGTGTTCAAGCTGCCCAAGGACAACTCGACCGATTACATCAAGCGCGTGATCGGCCTGCCGGGCGACAAGATCCAGGTCATCGGCGGCGTGCTGCACATCAACGGCCAGCCGGTCCAGCGCGAGCGGGTGGAGGATTACAAGACCACCGACCTCTACGGCCGCACGATCTCCGTGCCGCAATACAAGGAGACGCTGCCCGGGGGCGTGTCCCACTTCGTCATCGAACGCGACGGCGACCGGGGCTATTGGGACAACACCAATGTCTACACGGTGCAGCCCGGCCACTTCTTCATGATGGGCGACAATCGGGACAACTCCACCGACTCGCGCGACGAGGCGAGCGTCGGGCAGGTGCCGTTCGAGAACCTGGTGGGTCGCGCCGAGATCATCTTTTTCTCCATCGACGAGAGCGCCTCCCTGTGGCGTCCTTGGGAATGGCCGCAGAAGATCCGCTGGAACCGTCTCTTCGAGCGGATCCGCTGACCCGTGGCACGCCGCAAGCCGAATCTCGACGAGCTTCTGAAGAAGCTCGGCTACCGCTTTGAAAAGCCCGAGCTCCTGGACGAGGCGCTCACCCATGTCAGCGCCCCCCAGGCGGCGGGCCAGAGCTACCAGCGGCTGGAGTTCCTAGGGGATCGCGTGCTCGGTCTCGCCATCGCCGAGCTGCTCTTCAAGACCTTCCCGAACGCGCCGGAGGGCGAGTTGTCCCGGCGCCTGGCGGAACTCGTGCGCCGCGAAAGCTGCGCGGAGATCGCCATCGCCTGGGATGTGGGGCCCTACCTCAAGCTCGGCGCCGGCGAAGCCCATTCGGGCGAGCGTCGCAACCAGACCATCCTGGCCGATGTCTGCGAGGCGATCATCGGCGCCGTCTTCCTCGACGGCGGCTACGAGGCTGCCCGCCGTCTCGTGGAGCGCTCGTTCCAATCCCTTCTGGAGGCGCCCCGCCGGCCCCTGCGCGACCCCAAGAGCGCCCTGCAGGAATGGGCGCAAGGGAGGGGGCTCCCGCCGCCGACCTATTCCATAGCCGAGCAGACGGGGCCCGACCACGCCCCCAGGTTCCGGGTCATGGTGAAGGTGAAGGACAGTGAGGGTGCATTCGGCCAGGGCACTTCGAAGCGCGTCGCGGAACAGGCCGCGGCTCGAAGCCTTCTCTTGAGAGAGGGCGTCTGGACGGAGGACGAGCATGGAACAGCCTGAGCAAACCAACACCAAGGCCGGGTTCGTCGCTCTCATCGGCGCGCCGAATGCGGGCAAGTCGACTCTCCTGAACTCGCTTGTCGGGTCCAAGGTCTCCATCGTGTCGCGCAAGGTGCAGACCACCCGTGCCCTGGTGCGCGGCATCGCCATCGAGGGCGAGGCGCAGATCGTCTTCGTGGACACGCCCGGCATCTTCAAGCCGAAGCGCCGCCTCGACCGTGCCATGGTCACGTCGGCCTGGGGCGGGGCGGGCGACGCGGACGTGATCGCGCTCCTGCTCGACGTGCGCAAGGGCGTCGACGAGGAGGCGGAGGCGATCCTCGCGAAGCTGCCGGAACTGAAGCAGCCCAAGGTCCTCATCCTCAACAAGATCGACCTGATCGAGCGCTCGAAGCTTCTCGACATGGCCTCCAGGCTCAACGAGCAGGTACCGTTCGCGCATACCTTCATGATCTCGGCCCTGAAGGGCGACGGGATCGACACGATGAAGCGCCAGC
>NZ_JAPSKZ010000090.1 GCF_031181185.1 Phenylobacterium sp.
AGACGCGGAAGCGTCCGGCCATTCGGCCCCGGCCCCCGAAAGTTTCGCCCGCGCCGCCTCTGGAAACCCCACAGCACGCACCTACCTGCCAAGCTTGGACCCCGACTGTGCGGAGCAACCCCCATGGCTAGCGCCCTCGCCCTTGCCTTCGCCGCCGCCCTCGCCGCTCCCGCCGCTCCAGCCGGGGATGCGGCGCCCACCCTCCAGACCCGCGTCGACGCGGTGATCGACCAGGCTATCGCGGAGCAGCGGATCGTCGGCGCGGTGGTGTTGGTCTCCGTCGACGGCAAGGTGGTCTACCAGCGCGCCGCCGGCCTCGCCGATCGGGAGGCGGGCCGTCCGATGCGACGCGACACGGTCTTCCGACTGGCCTCGGTGACCAAGCCGATCGTAAGCGCCGCGGCCATGCGGCTGGTGGAACGGGGCGAGCTCTCCCTCGACGATGCGGTCACCCGCTGGCTGCCGGACTTCCGCCCGCGACTGCCGGACGGATCGCAGCCGACGATCACGGTGCGGCAGCTCCTGACCCACACATCGGGCCTCAGCTATCGCCTGATGGAGCCGCCCGGCGGCCCGTACGACCGCCTCGACATCTCCGACGGGCTCGACCAGCCCGGCCTGTCGCTGGACGAGAACCTGCGGCGGTTGGCGCAGGCGCCGCTCGCCTATGAGCCTGGGACCTCCTGGCGGTATTCCCTTTCCCTCGACGTTCTGGGCGCCGTCATCGAGCGCGCTGCGGGCCGCCCGCTCCCCGATGTCGTTCGCGAGACGGTGACCGCACCGCTTGGGCTCAGGCGCGCGGGCTTCAAGGCGGACCACGCCGAGGAGCTGGCGACGCCCTATTTCGACGCCAGACCTCAGCCGCAGCGGATGTGGGACGGCGTGGACGTTCCGATCGGCGGCGCGGTGGCGCGGTTTGCCCCAAGCCGGATCCTGGACGCGCGCTCGTACCCTTCGGGCGGCGCCGGCATGGTCGCGACCGCCGATGAGGTCCTGACCTTCCTCGAGGCGGTCCGGCAAGGCGGCCGTCCCATCCTGTCGCCAGCCACGGTACAAGCCATGACCACCGACCAGGTGGGCCCCCAGGCGCAGACGCAAGGCCCGGGCTGGGGCTTCGGCTATGGATGGGCGGTGCTGGTCGATCCGGCGCTCGCGAAGTCGCCGCAGAGCGCCGGGACCTACCAATGGGGCGGCGCCTACGGGCACAGCTGGTTCGTCGATCCCGCACGGCGCCTGACGGTCGTGGCCATGACCAATACGGCCTTCGAAGGCATGAACGGGCGCTTCACCACGGACCTGCGGAACGCCGTCTACGAGTCCGCACCCTGATGCGGCCGCGCTAGAGCTAAACGGCCGCCGTCTGATCTGACGCCGACACGCCATGGCAAGGCCGGCTAGGGTCGGGAGTGGACGTTCGGAAGGTCAGCTTATGGACCACTTGCGCTCAGTAACGATCCCCCTGGGCGATAGCGCAGAGCATCGACCAGGACGGCGAACGCCGGCGTGTGCTGGCGGCGGCTGGGGTAATAGAGGTGATAGCCAGGGAACGGCGGCGACCAGTCCGACAGCACCTGAATGAGCCTTCCGGCCTGGAGGTGGGGCCGTACTTCGTCCTCGAAAAGGTAGGCGAGTCCGAAGCCGTCGAGGGCGGCTTGCAACATCATGGGGTTGCTGCTGAACACCAGCTGGCCATCGACGCGCACCCGCAGCTCCCGCCCGTCCTTTTCGAATTCCCAGGCGTAGAGCCCGCCCGAGGTAGGCTGGCGAAAGTTGATGCATCGATGGCCCGAAAGCTCCTGCGGCGCCTGCGGGACTGAGCGTCCCGCGAAATAGGAAGGTGACGCCACCACGACGAGCCGCATCTCGGGGCTAATCGGGACGGTGACCATGTCCTTGGCCACGAGTTCGCCGAGGCGGACGCCCGCATCGTAGCCCTCCGCCGCGATATCCTTCAGGCCATAGTCCGACACGAGCTCCACATTGATGTCGGGGTACTGCACCAGGAGCTTGCGCAGCTTCGGCCAGAGCACAGTTTCCATCGCATGCGGGTCGGTCGTGATCCTGATGTTTCCCGCAGGCTTGTCGCGCAGCTCGCCCAGGGCGGCGAGTTCGGCGTCGATCTCGTCGAACCGGGGGCCGAGACGCTGCAGAAGGCGTTCCCCGGCTTCGGTCGTGGTCACACTCCGCGTGGTCCGATTCAGAAGGCGCACTCCTAGACGCTCTTCCAGACCCCTCACCGTGTGACTGAGCGCTGAGGGAGTCACCCCTAGCCGGGCCGCGGCGCGTGTGAAGCTGCGGTCGCGAGCGACCGCCAGGAAGGCGAGTAGGTCGTTCGGGTTGGCCCGCGCCACTACTGAGCTCCACTCACAAGTCCATGCACGATTCCCGCTCTAATCCTGCGGCATCCGCCTGACTAGGTTCGCTCTCGAACAAGGAGCGAAGTCATGCCGACAGCCAATCAGACGAACGGAAGGCGGGCCGGGGGTGAAGCGTTCAGCCGGCGCGGTGTTCTAGCGGCGGGGGCGGCGTTCGGGCTCGCCATGCCCATGGGCACCCCGTCGGTGGCGAGCGCCACGCACACCGTACGCTCAATGAAGACGCGCAAACTCGGCGGCCTGGTCGTGTCGGAGCTCGGCTCGGGCGCCATGAGCATCAGCGGCAACTACGGACCGCCGGCGGACCGAACCCAGGGCCTACGGGTGATCCGTGCTGCCTATGACCAGGGCGTCACCTTCTTCGACACGGCGGAGGTCTACGGCCCCTACACCAACGAGGACCTTGCCGGTGAAGCTCTCGCGCCGGTCCGCGACAAAGTAGTCATCGCCACCAAGGTCGGCTTCGAGATCCCTGGGAGCGGCGTGAACAGCCGGCCCGACCACATCAGGCGCTCCATCGAAGGCTCTCTGAAGCGTCTCCGGACGGATCGCATCGATCTGTACTACCAGCATCGGGTCGACCCTGCTGTGCCGATCGAAGAGGTCGCGGGTGCGATCAAAGACCTGATCCGCGAAGGCAAGGTGCTTCATTTCGGCCTCTCGGAGGCGGCCCCAAGCACGATCCGGCGGGCCCACGCCGTTCAACCTGTCGCGGCGCTGCAGAATGAATACTCGCTGATGACGCGGGACGTGGAGTGGAACGGCGTCCTGGACACCTGCGAGGAGCTCGGCATCGGCTTCGTGCCGTGGAGTCCCGTCGCCATGGGGTACCTGACCGGGACGATGAACGGGAACACCCGGTTCGATCCTCAAACGGATATCCGATCCGGGTTCGAGCGCTTCACGCCTGAGAACCTCGCCGCCAACCTGCCCATCGTGGAGCGTGTGAGGCAGTTCGGGGCGCGCAGGAACGCCACGCCTGCCCAGATCTCGCTCGCTTGGCTCTTGGCCAAGAGGCCCTGGATCGTCCCCATCCCCGGCACCCGCAACCCGGCTCACCTGCGGGAGAACCTTGGCGCCACGGCTGTGCAGCTGACGCCCGAAGATGTTCGGGAACTCGAAGCGAGCCTATCGGGCCTGCGGCTCTACGGCCGCCGACTGAACGCCGCGCACTTCTCCACGATCGACCAGAGGCTCTAGGCGCGCCGCCCGAGTAGGCGGCGGCCTTATCCCTCCTGAAAGGATAGAAGATGACTGATCAGAAGGTATGGTTCGTAACCGGCGCCGGCCGCGGCCTTGGCGTTGATATCGTTCGTCAGGCACTTGCCGCAGGGCACTCCGTCGTTGCGACCGGCCGCGCCCCGGAGAGGGTTCTGAAGGCTGTTGGGCGGCACGAGAACCTGCTCGCCGTTGCGCTCGACATCACCGATCCAGCCGCCGCGGCAGCCGCGGCGCAGGCCGCGATCGACCGCTTCGGGCGCATCGATGTCCTGGTGAACAATGCCGGCAACTTCTACGCCGGCCACTTCGAGAACATCAGTCCTGAGCAGTTCCGGGCGCAGATGGAGACAAACTTCTTCGGCCCCTTGAACGTGACCCGCGCGATCCTCCCGGGCATGCGGGCGCAGCGAGCCGGCCAGGTGATCACCGTCAGCTCGCTTGCGGGGCTGGTCGGTCAAGAGTTCGTCGTCGCCTACGCCGCGTCGAAGTTTGCCCTCGAGGGGTGGATGGAGTCGTTGCGCTTCGACTTGGAGCCGTTCGGCATCCGCACGATGCTGGTCGAGCCCGGCTTCTTCCGAACCGAGCTGCTGGTGGAAGGCGCCTCGACCATTTGGCCGGAACTGGCCATCGAGGACTATGCCGAGCGCACCCGCCAGACCATTGAGGCCTGGAAGGGCGTGAATGGTCAGCAAGGCGGCGACCCAGCCAAGCTCGCTGCCGCTCTCGTGAGCCTCTCGGATGCGGGCGACCTCCCGCTCCGCTTCGTAGCTGGCGCGGACGCGATGGCGGCTGTGGAAGCGAAGCTCGCAACGCTCAAGGCGCAGATCGACGCGCACCGGGAGCTCTCAGGCTCGTTGGCGTTCGCCGCCGCCGAATAGCGGACCTCCCTCAACCGACGGGCGGTTCTAACCCGCGCCGTCCTCCTCGATTTAAGGTACGGACATGACGAAGACCAACCGCGTGGCGGTGATAACCGGCGCGACCTCGGGCATCGGCGAGGCCATCGCAAGAGTGCTGGCGGGGGAAGGATACCGCGTGGCGCTTCTCGGCCGGCGACTAGATCGGCTGTCGTCGCTCGTGAACGAGCTGCAGGACCGCGCCATCGGCATACAGGCCGACGTGACGGACAGGTCCTCGATCGTTGCTGCGGCCGACCGAGTCCGGCAGGAACTCGGCGGCGCAGACGTCCTCGTCAACAACGCGGGTGTGATGCTGACGGCCCCATTCGGGACCGAGAAGCGAGACGAACACCGCCGGATGGTGGAGACCAACCTGCTCGGCGCCATGACCGCCACAGAAGTGTTCCTGGATCAGCTACGCGCCAAGGGCGGCGACCTCGTGAACATCTCGTCGGTCGCCGGACGTGTCGCTCCTGCTGGGTTTGCCGCCTATTCGGCGACCAAGTGGGGGATCAACGGCTGGTCGGAAGCCTTGAGGGTTGAGCTCCAACCCGACATTCGGGTGATGGTGATCGAGCCTGGCGCTGTCGCTACGGAGCTTTCGGACCACATCACAGATCCTGAGAGCAAGAAGGCCGCCCAGGAATACCGCGACCATGTGGCCATGCCGCCGCAGGACATCGCCGACGTGGTTGCGTTCGCTCTCTCTCGGCCGAAGCGGGTTACGCTCAATGAGATCCTAGTGAGACCGACTGTCCAAGCAATGTGAGCCCGCGTTGCGAGCAGCATTTGCGAGCCGACGTCCGCTATCGGGTGGGAAGCCAACGTCCGCTCCCGACCCGGAGCTGACATGGCGTCGGCGCGCGAAGCAGACATTCCCGCCCACCACGCCCCGGGCCCTCAGCTACCGCTACGAGCGCCAGCTAAGGGTCGAAAGCCGTCATAGGCTCACATCCGCGAAACGAACCTTGGGCAGGCGCCTAAGCCGCCTCAGCGAGGCGGGGCTCTTTGGCCTGGCCGAACGAGCCTCTTGCGAGCGCGGCAGGCCAGCGATCAGTCGCCCCGAAGCCGGCGCAATCCCCGGGCGGAGAGGCCCCATTGACGGCGTGCGCTGGCTCGCGGCGCCGGCCGCGCAAAGAGCCCTGCGCCTGTTTTACGTTCGGCCGTCCATCGGGCCGTCTTCATCGATCCCGAACCGGGTTCGCGCTCGACGAGCTTTAGGAACGCGGCGTCGTCCATAGCTCGAATGCCTACGTCGGATCGCTGCAGTCTCAGATCGCGACACGCCGATGCCGCCGCTGCATCCATCAGCGCGAGAGCGCCTTCCTGACTTCCCGCCAGTCGACCCACTTGAAGTTCTGGCCCACCCGACCGCCCGCCGGCGCCTCGCCGGCGGTGTCGGAATCGTCTTGCATCACCACGAGGCCTTCAGGAAACGCGCCAACTGGACCGCCCAAGGCCGCCACCCCGTCGGTGCCGGTGACCGGGTCCGCGCCGTTCGCGCCCACGACCGAGAAGCGGCCGGCGTAGTCGGGCTGCACGCCGTCGACCCGCCAGACGGCGAATGCGCTGTCGCCCTGGCTGGACACGATGAGGTAGGTCGCCGGTCCGTCGCGCAGCAGGGTCAGGCCTTCCACGTCGGGCTTCAGGCGGTCGGACGGCGCAGCCGCGATCAGCTCTCCCTGCGCGCCCGCCGCAGGATCCAGCGGATAGCGCCAGACCCCCTTGGCCTCTTCGCCGATGTAGAGCAGGCTGCGCGCGTCGTCGGCGACGCAGCCCTCGGTCTGGCTCGCGAGGCCGAACCGGCGTTGTTCGGTGGCGCGGATCGTCCCGTCCGGTCCGGCTTCGATGCGCACCTGGCGCACTTGGCCATCCGTACCGTTGACGATCACGATGAAGTCTTCGCCGAGGCGGGCCATGCAGAGGCCGTAGGGTTCTGCGAGATCGAGCGGCACGACGCCCCACGGACGCACCTCCAGCGTCGCTGGATCCATCAGATAGAGCGCCGCCCCCATGCGGCCGCGGTCGCTGGCGGCGACCAGCACGCGCGGGCCCTGCGGCGTGGGGAAGCCGGCGCGCAGGTCCACGTTGTTGAGCCGGCCTTCCGGCAGGAAGGCCCTGACCCTGCCGTCGAGGCCATAGACGTAGAGGCCCGCCTGCTTGTCGGTGCCGATGATGACCCCGTGCTGCGGATTTGCGGCGTCCACCCAGATCTCGGCGTCGTCGGCGGCATCGGCGTTGCGCGTGGCGACCGCCGCGGTCTCTCCGCCGGCGGGGACGGGAACGCCAACGCCCACGAGCATGCGCGCCGAGTCCGACCGCGCCTCAGGGTTTAGATGAACGCAGGAACTCGAAAGAACAGATGCCGCAAGCAGTGACGCAAAACTGTAATAGATCCGAGAAGAAAACATCACTGGCTCCAACAGCTAAGCAAATCTAATCCACCCGCGGCATAATTGAAGTCGACCCGGGCTGCAACAGGCGTCGATTTCCTGTCGGGGATAGAAAAGATGAAGAAATCTGCGCTCTTCGCGCTTTGCGCCCTCGCGCCCTTGGTTCTGGCGACCCACTCCGCCGCGGCCGAAACGGCGGATGTGGCGCCGACCAGCGTCGAGGAGCTGGTGGTCACCGGCGAGATCGCCTTCCGTGATCGCACCGAGGACGCGGTCCCGACGCTGTCCTACGACCTCGAGTACTTCCAGCGGTTCGAACCGCTGACCGCAGGCGACGCGCTGAAGCGCGTGCCCAGCGTGGCCTTCCTGTCCGACATTCTGGAGGCCGACGGCGCGCGCCTGCGCGGCATGGACCCGGGCTACACCCAGATCCTCATCAACGGCGAGCGCGTGCCGGGCGCCGGCGTCGACCGCTCGTTCTTCGTCGACCGGATTCCCGCCGAGCTGATCGAACGCGTCGAGGTGGTGCGCTCCGCCTCGGCCAACCGCAGCGGCGACGCGGTCGCCGGGGCGCTGAACATCGTGCTGCGCGACGCGCTCACTTTGGACGGGGGCTATGTCCGGGCCGGCGCGATCCGCCTGCACGACGGCGAGTTCAAGGGCACGTTCGGCGGCGTCTGGGGCGGCCAGGTCGGTCCGGGCCGTCTGCTGGTCGGCGCCAGCGTCCAGGGCCGGCGCAATCCCAAGGAGAAGTTCAGCCAGCGCTTCGACGAGCCGGGCGGCGAGCTGGACAACGTCGAGGTGCAGACCGACGTCCGCGACGGCACGGACTACTCCTTCAACGCCAGCTACAACCTCGACGTGGCCGGCGGCGTGCTGGACCTGAACGGCGTGTTCGTCCGCACCGACCGGCTGCAGGCGGAGCGGTCCATCGAGTACGCCGGAGGCGAGATCGCTGAGGCGGCGATCGAGACGACGAACGTCAACGACCTCGACATCCTGACCGACAACTACTCGTTCGGCGGCCGCTTCAAGCGCGAGATGCTGGGCGGCGAGACCACCTTCAAGCTGGCCTATGCCGCGCTCGAGGACGACCAGTACGAGTTCGAGGACGAGATCAACGTCGAGGACGACGAGTTCGAGGGCGTCCGGGTCCAGACGGACATCAAGGACGAGGAACTGTCGGCCGCCCTGCAGCACCGCCTCGATCTCGCCTCCGGCCAGAAGCTCGAATTCGGCGTCCAGTTCGTCGACAAGGACCGCCGCACCAGCGTGCTCGAGACCGAGACCGAAGAGCCGGGCGTGTACGACCCCTACGAGCCCGTCGCCGGCGGCCTGAGCACCATCGAGGAGCGCCGGATCGACCCGTACGTGATGCTTTCCGGCGAGAGCGGCCCGCTGAAGTGGGAAACCGGCCTGCGCTACGAGACCACCGAGGTCACGATCATCGACGAGACAGTCGACGAGGACGAACGCAACTCCGAGAACGACTATGGCCTGCTGCTGCCGTCCGCGCACCTGCGCTACAGCCTGACAGGCGCCGACCGCATCTCGGTCTCGGTGGCCCGCACCGTGCGGCGGCCGAACTTCAACTACCTCTCGCCGGCGCTACTCGAGGGCGAGTACGGCGACAACGACTTCCTTGGCAATCCAAACCTGAAGCCTGAAACCGCCTGGGGACTCGACGTTGGGTTCGAGCACCGCATCGGCCCGCGCGGGGTGTTCGGGGTGAACGTCTTCTACCGGAAGGTCTCGGACTTGATCGAGCTGGTGAACACCGGCGAGTACTCGGAAGAGGCCCTCGACAACTACGAAGACGCGCTGGAGGACGGCGCCACCGAGGCCGAGGCGCAGGAGGAGCTGACCTCGTTCGTCCTGTCGGCGGACAATGTCGGCGATGGCACGGTCTACGGCATCGAGTTCGACCTCTCGACGCCGCTGGACTTCGCAGGCCTGCCGAACACCGGCGTGTTCCTGAACTACTCGTGGCTGGACAGCGAGGTGGACGACGCCTTCGGCTCGCGGCGGTTCAACGACCAGGCCAAGTATGTGCTGAACGCCGGCTTCATCCACGACCTGCCGGAATGGGGCGCCGCCTTCGGCGCCACCTACCGCAAGCAGGGGGCCGCGTTCGGCCGGATCGTCGGGGAGGAGGTCAGCACGCGCTACAGCGGCGACCTCGAGGTGTTCGTGGAGAAGCGCTTCGGCGAGCGCTTCGTCGTGCGCCTGACCGGCTCCAACCTGCTCGACGGCTCGAAACGGGAGACGTTCAACAAGTTCAACACGATCGAGGACCAGATCGACCGGGACTTCGACGAGTACGAACTAGAGCGCGAGGAAGCCGGTCCGGTCTTCCAGCTGGTCGGTCGGATGACCTTCTAGGCGGACGGCGCGACGGTCCCTCAGGCCGTCGCCACCGCATGTTCGCCGGGCGTCGGCCTAGCGCGACGCGAGCTTCTGCTTCTGCAGCCGGCGCGCTTCGGCGCTGGTGATGCACTTGGGCTGAGCCCAGACCTCGCCCTTGGCCTGCGCCTGCTTGGCCGTCACGAACTCCACCTGTCCGTGCTCGCGCGCAAAGGCGCGGCGGGTCATGGCGTCGGCCTCGCAGACATAGAGGGTCCGGGGGGCCTTGGCCTGGGCCAGGGCGTCCTTCCCGGCCTCGGCGGCGCTGGGCGCCTGTGCGGCGACGGCCGAGCCGGCGAGGGCCCAGAGCGCAAGCGCGCTGACAAGAATGCGCATGTGTTTTCCTCCTTCCGTCCAGCGGTCGAAGGCCGCCGGTTCGGAGGAAAACCTTATCGTATAGCCGCGCTCTGCAAAAGTTTTATGACGCCGGCGCGTCGCACAGGCTCGTGTGGGCTGCGGCCGGCGCAGGCTTCGCAGTTACATCGTCAAAGCGTCACCGCACCGTCGCATCCGCCCCCGATAGTCGGCGCGGGAGGGGGACGGTCGCGACACTGGCTCTCTGCGGTTTGATCGAAGTGGAGAACGCCAAGCCTTGCGTTACGGCATCGTCCGCGAAAGTCCGAGCCTGCCGCCCCCCAGCGTGCAGCGCCGCATCCTCGAGGGTGCGGCCTGTGACGTGGTCTTACAGGAAGGCCAGCCCACCCCCGAGGCCCAGCGCAGGCTGGCGCGCCTGCTGTTCGGCCTCAAGGCCGGCGACGAGGTGCTGGTGCACTCGCTTGACGTCTTCCAGCGCTCCACCGGCGAGCTCGCGCAGCTGATCCGCAACTTCCTCGAGGTGGGCGTCACCCTGCGGATCGTCGGGGAGAGCTCCGAGCCCGAGGTGCTGAAGCCCTCTGAGCACGTGTTGCGGGTGTTGTCGCTGCTGGCCGAACACGAAAGCCGGCGTCCGGCGCGTGGACCGCCCGGCGCCTCCTCGCGCTTGAACAGCGGCAGCCGCAACGCCCTGTCGAAGTACCAGATCGACCACGCCCGCAAGCTGCACCGGGAAGGCGCCTCGCTGCGCGCCATCGGCCTCTTGTTTCAGGTCTCGCCGAACGAGATCTGGGAGGCTATCGGCGACTAGGATGGCCAGCGCCTGGTTCGCATGGGGGGCCGTGCTCCTGGGCCCGGCGGCGGGCCTCGCCCTGGATCGTCTGGCCTGTCGGCTCGGCGGATGCGAGGGCGGGCCGCGCCGCGTGTGGATCCTGGTGCTCGCTTGCCCGGCCCTCGCGCTATGGGCTCAGCTTGTGCAGCCTGGCGCCACCGGCTTCATGGGCGCGCTTCTGGCCTGGCAACTCTTGCTGCTCGCGCGACTCGACGCCCAGCAGTTCTGGCTTCCGCTTCCGTTAACTCTGACGCTGCTCGCGACCGGCCTGCTTGCCCAGGCGGCGTCCGGGCCCGAGGCTCTGTTCCACGGCGGCGTAGGAGCCTTCGCCGGTTGGGCCGCGCTGACCGCGATCGCGTTCGCCTATCGCCGGCTGCGCGGGCGCGAAGGCCTCGGCGGGGGCGACGCCTGGCTCCTGGCCGGCGGCGGCGCCTGGACCGGCTGGATCGCCCTGCCGACCATCCTCGTCTGGGCGGCGGCGGGTGGACTGGTCGCCGTCGCCGCGCTCGCGGCGTCGGGCCGGCCGGTCGGACGGACCCAGCCCCTGCCCTTCGGCGTCGGCCTGGCGTTCGGCATCTGGCTGGCCTGGCTCTATGGCCCGATCGGCCGCGCCTAGTCCTGGCAGAGCGGCGCAACCCTCACTGGGATGAGCACCGACGCCCCGTCGCCTTCCCGGAAGCTCAGCACGCCCTCGGGCGTCACCTCGCCCGCCGCAATGAGCCCGCGGCCAAGCTTCACGTCCAACTCAAGCCGCAAGCCCAGACCGCGGAAAACCTGGCGGCCCTCGCCGGTCGGCTCGCCGGCGCGCGGCAACAGCTTCAGCCGCCCGTCCCTCCGGATGCGCGCCACCGGCGGGGAGCCCGACAGCACCACCAATGGCCCTCGCGGTTCGGCAGCGCTCCAGACCAGGACTGCACAGGCGCCCTTGTCCAGCCGGGGCAGCGCCTGCGGCTCAAGAACCGCAGCGGCGAGCGCCAGGCTAGCGGACAGCATCGAGGCGCCCGCGGTCAGTGCGGGTGAAGCCGTCCAGCCCGCGCTCGAAATTGGCCGCGCCCGCCGCGGCGACGGCGGTTGGATCAGTGGCCCGCAGGCGCGTGACCAGCTCGTAGCGGCCGGCGGCGTCGAGGCTCAAGAGGGCGTCCACCACTACGCCCGAAGCCTGCCCCGTGAGCGGCGCCACCAGCCGGCCATCGCGGCAAGCGGCGCGCCCGACTAGACGCAGGCCGGCCGGGGCCGTTGGGCCGATCTGCACCTGCTGCAGGGCCACCTCGCCGCGCGCCGACCGGCACCCTGAACGCCGGATGTCGAGATCGAAGTTCCGCAGCACCAGTTCACCGGTCATCGGCGCCGCCGGGGCGATCCGCCGGAGCGGCACGGAAGCGTCGACGCGGGCAAGGGCGATCCCGTCCTGTCGCAGCCGGAGGACGCCTTCGCCCTGCGCCTCGCCGCGCGCACGCACGCGGAAGCCGAGGCGGAGGGGCGAGACGCCCACTCGGGCGTCGCCCAGCGACACGCTCCGGAACGCCGCCTGCCGCAGCTGGCCCGACCAGACGGTCCCCTCCACACGTCGCGCGGACAGGCCGGCCCCCTCCGCACCCATCCAGCCGAGCACCAGGCGCAGGGGCGCCAGCAGCACCAGCATCACGAGGAAGACGAGGCTTCCGACGAGCATGAGCCGGCCCATCAGCGTCCCTCGTCGGCGAAGGTGGCGTCCATCGCCAGCCCGCCCTGATCGTCCTTGACGACCGTCAGGTGGCGGGCGGTGACGCCGTAGTCTTGCTGCAGCGACGCTAGCCAGGGGAACAGCTGGGCCGGCGAGACGCCGCCCACCGCCACCTGGACCCCGCCGCCCGGGTCGGGCGACACGCGGGACAGCGTCAGCCCCGTCGCGGCTGCCGACGCATTGACCGCCTCGGCAGCCGGCGCCCGACGGGCGCTCGAGGCGCCTCCCTTCTGCAGCTGGCGAATGCGCGCGGCGGCGGCCTCGACCTCGCCCTGCGCCCTGAGCGCGCGCTCGTAGCGCTGCGCGGCGGCCTCGCGCGCTTGGGCGACCGGGCGATGGACGCCGAACCACAGCAGGAACGCGCTCAGAGTCGCCGCCATCACAGCGAGCAGCGCCTGTTCGCGCCGAGTACGGGCTTCCCACCAGGCGATCATCGGCGCACTCCCAGGATGATGTCGCTGACGATGCGCCCGGCTTCTTGGCGCGTGCCCTCCTCGCGGAAGGCGACCTCGCCGCGCCGCAGGGCGTCGCCCAGCAGCTCCATGTCGGAATAGTTCACGTGGCTTATGCTGGCCCGCAGCGCGCCGTCGTCCGAGATCGTCAGGCTCTCGAGCTGCGCCTGATCGATGTCGGAAAGCGCCCGGAACAGGTGGGCGGCCAGACCGGCCGGGCCGCCGCCAGCCGCAAGCTCCATGCGCGCCAACTGCGCCGCCGTCTGTCCGGCGGGGTCGTTCACGGCGGTCCCCTTCGGCAGGACGGCCGACGCCGTGCGCGCGGTCTCGGCCTCGGCCCCGTCGGCCGCCAAGTTCAGCCGCACCGCCTGGCCGACGTTGAGGACGATCGGGCTCAGCAGCAGCAGCCCGGCGAGCACGGCGGCCCGGACCAGCATTCGGGGCTCCAGCCGCCGGCCGTCCGACGGCGCGAACTCGCCCTGCAGAAGGTCGACGGCGGGCTGCGCCGCCCCCTGCGCCCAAAGCCGCTCCACCGCCTCGGGATCGTCCACCAGCCGAGGCGCCCGCCCGTCCAGCAGGACCGGCGCCAGGTCGGCCTCGGCCGCGAAGGCCAGCCGGCGACCACGAACCGCGAGCAGGCCGCCCGCCGGCGCCGCCACGGGCTCCTCGTCCTCAGGCTCCGGCAGCAGGAGGTGGTCGGGAACCACAGCCGTGGGCTCCAGCCCGTGCAGCCGCGCCAGATTCAGCCAGCCCTGCATCCGCGCCGCCGCCACGGCCACCACCAGTCGCTCGCCATCGACGACGGGCGGCCCCAACGCCAGGTGCAGCGCCTCGTCCCCCAGCGCGCGCCCGTCCTCGAGCAGCAGCGCCGCGGCCGCGCGGGCCTGGGCGTCGTTGCGGCCGGGCAGCCGCATCCAGCGGGCGACCGCGTCCACGCCCGGCACGACCAGCACCACGTCCGTCGGGACAGCCGGCGCCTCGACGTTCAGCGGCTGCTGCCCGCGGCCGACCGGCTCGCCGAACTCGTTCAGCAGCAGGTAGGTGGGCGGGGCCTGCGGGTCGTGCGATGCGAAGACCAGGCGTTTGCGTCTCATTCTTCCAGCCCCCATCGCCGCGCCGCCAGCCGTACCCGACCCGCGGCATCCGCCTCCAGCAGCGCGCTCGAGAACACCTCGGCGTCCCCGAACGCGACCTCGGTCTCCAGGCGGAAGAACCGCGGCGTATCCTTGATCTGGTCGTCTGCCTCCGGCCCTAGCGGCGCTTCCACGAAGGCCGGCAGGCCCAGGAACTCCTCCGCCGCCCATCCCTGGGCCGGCCGCGCCGCGATCAGCCGCCGGGCGACCGCCAGCGGCATCCGGCCCTCGGTCAGCATCACCAGCAGCGGCGCCTGCGCTTCCGTCAGCGTGTTCGGATTGATCGGCGACAGGTCCGCGGTCGGCAGCGCGCATACATAGGGCCGCAGCCGGCCATAGATCTCGGGCGTGAAGCCGCGGATCGCCCGCAGCTCGCTCGTCTCGGCCAGCAGCGCGCCCGCCGTGCGGTAACCGTCGTAGGCCTCGTCCTCGGCCCCGCCACTCTCGCGCAGCGGGTCGGCGTCGATCCAGTCCACCAGCGCGGCGGCCAACATCTCGCCCTCGCGCTCGGTGAGGCCTGCGGCTTCGGCCAGGTCCACGAACTGGGCCACGCCCGCGTCCCGCCGCCGCGGCGCCTCCAGCGGCGGCTGGACCACGCTGTTGAGGTTGAAGCAAGCCGCCCCGTCCGAGATCCGCGCCTGGATGGTCCCGCCGTCGACGGGATAGCTCACGGTCCGGCCGCTCCAGCCGGTCAGCCGCGCCTGGCTGCGCACCAGGGCCCCGATCCGGCTGCGGGCGAGCGCCTCGGCGCCCAGGGCATACCAGCGAGCCTGGCCCACGGCCTCCGCGTTTGCGGAGCGGCGAACGCCGAACCGTATCTCGTCCAGCACCGTCACCGCCATCACCGACATCACCGCCACCAGCAGCAGCACACTCAGCAGCGCCACCCCCTGTTCGTGCCGGGACCTCATGCGGGATCTCCCGTCACCAGGAAGATCTGCGAAAGCGGGCCATAGTCGTCGAGGATCAGGTCTAGCCGCACCGCCTGAGGCAGCGGCTGGTGCACGCCGTTCGGCAGGGCCTCGATCCACTGGCCGCGCACGAGGAAGGCGATACGGCCGTCGCGCACGCCCGTGAGCAGCACCTGCGACGGCCCGGCCTCGACCCCGTCCACCGCCCGACGGGCCCGGCGTTCCAGCCGGCCCCCGGCCAGGCGGTATTCCACGGCCTGCAGGGAAGCGCGCGGCGCGGCGTCCGGGTTGTCCCAGCCGCGGCGGACCAGCTGCAGCAGGGGTCCGCCCGTCTGCTGCTCGCCGCCCGAGAAGCTGCGCACGGCCGGCCGGCCGGCGGCATCCCGCGCCGGGCGCTGAGCCGCCTGGGCGAGGTCGGCCTTCAGCATCAGCCGCGCGCGCTGCAGCTCGGCCAGACGATGGCTATGCGCCCGGACCACCTGCTGGTTGTCGACGCTGAAGCTCATGATCGCCACGCCTGCGGCCGACACCAGGCCGAAGATCAGCAGCGCCACCATCATCTCGACCAGGGTGAAGCCTTTCATGCGGGCCCCCGGAACA
>NZ_JAPSKZ010000091.1 GCF_031181185.1 Phenylobacterium sp.
GCCGGCCTGCATCGGCTCGCCTAGTTCGGGGTGGCGCCGGATCAGTTCGGCCATGTGCTGGACGCGCCGGTCCGCATCGGACGTGATGATGGTCACGCCCGGCCGGTCGTTCGCTTCCAGCCACGCCTTGCAGACGTTGGAGTTGCCGTTCCACGGCTTCTCCTCGCCGGACTTGGCGTCCTCGTAGGTGTCGGGCCTGATGCGGACCGTTTTGGCGTAGACCGCCTCCCCTTCCAGCAAGAGTGCGTGGAGGGCCGACCCGAAGGCCATGTCCTCGGTGGTCTCCTTCTCGTGCCGGTGCGGGTTGTGCCGGGACCGATACCACCAGTCCGCCGGCTCGCTGTGAAGGACAGCCAGATCGGTCGAGCCGAGGCGATCCTGGGCGAAGTAGACCTCCGCTGGCAGGTTCACATAGACGCCGTCCGGCAGGGCGTTGTCGTTGGCACTCATGGCTTCCTCCGAAGCGGAATGGACAGGATGATCAGAGCCGCGACGGCGATGATCAGAAGGGAGAGGCCGGGGCCCATCAGGCGGCGCCTCCGAACTCCGGGAGAGCGAAGTCGTCGTTCGCCGGCTCAATGACGCAGCTCTCGGCCGTGACCCGTTCGTGATGCTCGATGCGGAAGGCCGCGGCTTCGCCAGACAGGCGCATCGACCGGGCCCGGCGCCAAGCGAGACGGGTGGCCTCCTGTGCCGTCCAGCCGACATGGCGCTCGGCATGCTCGCGGCCTTCGCGGTCGACCCAGCGCAGGCGGGCAGTGTGCTTGATCAGCTCCTGGGCGTGCATCAGGCGGCACTCGCGATGGCGGTGGGCGGCTGCAGCACAGCTTTCGCGCCATCCAAGTCCCGTATGTTCCGCTCACAAATCGCGGCCACCAGGTATTCACGGCAGCCGTCGTCGCGGCCGGCGTCGACCGCGGCCCGCTGGGCGGCCTCGTAGGCGGCCAGCTGGACGTCCGTCATGCGGGTGAAATCCGGGGCCATGGTCAGGCCGCCAGCCGGAACGGGCGGACCTTGCGGCCCGTGTCGAAGCTCCAGGCTCCGACCAGCTTGTCCATCCAGATCGAGCCGGCCCAGCTTTCGCAGCAGGCCCGGGCATACGGCAGATGGAGGATGCGGGGTTCCGGCTGCTTGCGGGCCGGGAACATGGCCCACGAGAGCTCGCCCCCGGCGCCGGAGAGGATGGCGACGTGCATGCCGCCCGTGATCGAGCGGCCCCCGCCCAGCTGCGTCTCCGGCATGTCGAACAGCAGGACGTCGCCCGGCTCGGCGTGGCGGGGCTTGATCTCTGTCAGGCCCCACTGCGTCAGCGCCAAGCGGGCCTCATTGGCCGTAACGCCCCAGCCGACCTGCTGGACCTCGATCAGGTCGCGCAAGCTGCTGTCGGAGCCTACGGGGCGACCCAGGCTGAGCGCCGGCACGCCGGGCGCCGGGCCCGTCAGAGCTTCCTGCGCCCCTGATGGCCATCCTCCTCCCGACCACGGACGTGCCGGTCGCCATCACGCCCCGGCTGGTGAGCCGCCGCCGCGATCTTGAGCCGACGTTCGGCGGTCCGACCAGCCGCGTCCGCCGGCTCGGGTCGAAGTGGGCGTTCGATATCGAGTTGCCGCCTCTCTACTACGACCCTGCCATGGCGTGGGTCGCAGCCCTCACCAGCGCCGAGGCCGATACGGTAATCCTGCCGATCCCCCAGCCGGAGTTCGACGTTGGGGCTCCCGGGGCGCCGCTCGTGAACGGCGCCGGGCAACTCGGCTCCTTCCTGTCGCTGGACGGCTTCACCCCGGAGTACGTCGCCCGCGCCGGCCAGTGGTTCAACCTGGTTGGCACGACCGGCCAGAAGTACCTGTACCAGGTCGCCACCGAAACCGTCGCCTCTGGCGGCGCGACGGCTGCCATGCCGATCAATCCGATGATCCGCCGCTCGCCGGCCGACAACTCCGCCGTGGAGTTCGTCTCGCCGGTAATCGAGGGCTTTCTCTCCGGCCGGGAGACCAGCTGGACCGTCGACCGCGGGATGTTCGTCGGCCTGTCCTTCACCATCACTGAGCGGGAATAGGTCATGTCCCTCGACGCCTCGCTCGACGCCGCGCTGAGGGGCGCCGCGCCGCTGGTCTGCGTGCTCCTCAAGATCGAGCTGCCGGGGCACACGATCCTGCTGGTCGATGGCGTGGGGGAGGTCACCTACGACGGCGAGACCTACACCGGAGAGGACGAGGTCTACGGGGTGCTGGACTCCGTCGAGGGCATCACTGAGCAGGTCGGGACCGAAGCCCCGACGGTGCGGTTCACCTTCCTGCCGGCGACGCTCTCTGCGCTGGCCGACATCACCGACCCCGCTAACCAGGGCTCGCGCGTCTACGTCCGCTTCGGAGCGATTGATCCGGCGACGGGCCTGCTGATCGGCGAGCCGGAGCTGCTGTTCCTCGGCGAACTGGACACGGCCGAGGTCGAGGCGGGGGAGGCGTCGACCGTGATCGCCTTCGATGTGGTCTCGGCATGGGAGCGGCTGTTCGAGGCCAACGAAGGCCGGCGGCTCAACGACAAGTATTGGCAGTCGCTCTACTCGGGGGCTCGGGGGATGCAGTACGTCACCGAGATCCAGCGCGACCTGCCGTGGGGCTATGACGCGCCGCGGCCGCGCGTGGTCAGCGACACGGTCGGCGGGGTCCAGCCCGGCCGGGGCGGCGGATCGCCCATAGGAGGCGGAGGCCGCGACCGGCTGCTGGACGGCGTGATGGGCAACTTCCTGTGACGAACTCGATGGTCCGTCGGGTGGCGGCGGTCGAGGCGACCATCGCCCGGTTCAAGGACAAGCCGCTGAAGCTGGGAACCGATGACTGCGTCCGCATGGCCGCGTTCGCCCTGAGGAAGCAGGGGGTGAAGGCGTCGCTGCTCAAGGCGGGCTCCTACTCGTCGGAGGTCGGCGCGCGACGGGTGATGAAGCGCCTCGGCTACGAGACCCTCGCCGATGCGCTGGATGGACTGGGCCTTCCCGACATCGCGCCGGCGATGGCCCTGCCGGGCGACATCCTGTCCCTGCGCTCGGTCGAAGGCGACATTGCCCTGACGATGGCGGTTGGAAATGGCCGGGTGCTCGGCTTTTGGGAGGCGGCCGGCGTCTGCACCGTGTTCCAGCCCGTCGAGTATCACCGAGCCTGGAGGTCTGTCTGATGCCGATGGTCGCAGCGGCCGTGGGCGCGGCGGTCTCGTGGGTGGGGGGTGCTGTGGCCTCGGCCGGCGCCCTGCTGACCTCCTCGCTCTCGGTGGCGGGACTTTCCACCTTCACCGCTTCCGCCATCACGGGAGCCGTGGGGTCGCTGGCCCTCAACGCCGGCCTTGCCGTGCTCTCGACTGCCCTGATGCAGCCCCAGGTCGGCGCCGGCGGTTCCCCGGTCGCGTTCAAGGCGGACCCGGCCGCCCCGGTCAGCGGCGTCATGGGCCGGTTCGGTGTCGGCGGACGCCAGCTTCACGGCAACGTCTGGGGAAAGGGCAACCTCTACCTGTCGTTCGCCACGGCGCTGAGCCTCGGGCCGATCGACAGCATTGTCCAGTTCAGGGCGAACGACACCGTCGTCACCTTCCCCGGGCCGCAGGGGCTGGCTGCCCCGGTCGAGCCCTACAAGGACAAAATGTGGATGACGTATCGGATGGGCCTGCCCTCCGATGCGGCTTTGTCCCCTCCCTCCGGCGTTTCAGACGGCTCGCCCTCGATGAGCGAGTGGACGGCCAGCCACAGGGCGCCGATGCTGGCTCACAGCTTCTGGACCCTGAAGAACAACTCCAAGCGGGCCAGCTACGAGGGCGGGGTTCCCCGGCCGCTCTGGACGCTGCTGGGGATGAAGGTCTGGGATCCCCGACTGGACAGCACCTATCCGGGAGGCTCGGGCTCTCAGCGTCGGGACGACTGGACCACCTGGGCCTATTCCGAGAACCCGTATCTGCACGCGCTGGCGTGGGCTCGGGGTCATCACAAGCTCAACACCGACGGGTCGATCGACCGGACGAAGCGCATCGCTGGGATCGGAGCGCCTGACGAGGCGATCCTGATCGACACCCTTGTTCATGGCGCCAATGTCGCCGACGCCAACGGCTGGGTCATCGCGGGCGAGTGGACGACCTCGGACGACAAGTGGCAGGTCTACGCAGCGATGCTTCAAGCGGGCGGCGGCGTCCCGCTGGGCCAGGGGGCGAAGATCGGGTGCATGGTTGAGGCCCCCCGCGCCTCCATCCTGACCCTCACCAGCGAGGACATCGTCGGCCCGGTGCGGATCGCGGTCATGGCCTCGCGCCGGGATCGGCCGAACACCATCGTCCCCCGCTATCGGTCCGAGCCCCACAAGTGGGAGGAGGTGCCGGCCGGGTCGGTCTCATCCGCCACCTACGTCGCCGAGGACGGGGACGAGGAACGGACCCGCGAGGTCTCCTACCGCTACGTCCGGCAGGCGAAGCAGGCGGCCGAACTGGCGGCCTATGACCTCGCCAACGCCCGCGAGACCCTGCGCCCGACCATCCCGGCCAAGCCCTACCTGCTGGGCCTGAGGGCGGGAGATGCGTTCGAGGTCGAGGCCCCGGAGACGGGGATGAACGGGCAGAAGCTGGTCCTGGTGCGCCGCACCTTCGACCCCGCCACGGCGACGGTCACGCTGGAGTGCCGTTCCGAGACGGACGCGAAGCACGCTTGGGCCCTCGGGCAAAGCGCCAACCCGCCGGACAGCCCCTCGCTGACGGCTGTCGATCCGACTCCGCCGATGCCGGAGGCGACGGAATGGGCAGCAGTGGCGGGGACTGTTGCGGGCGATGATGGCTCCGAGGTGCCCGCGGTCGTACTCACCGGCGGAATGCCGGACGGTGTCGCGGACCAGGTCGTCATCGAGTACCGCGCGTTCGGCGCCACGGACTGGATCGAGGAGGTCGCCGCGACGCCGGAACTGGCGAAGCGCGTCATTGCCGGCGTGACGTCGGGGGACTGGGAGGTCGCAGTCTCCTACCGTCGGGGCAACCGAACCTCGAACAGGCTGGTGCTCGATCCGGTGGCGGTCGGGGGCTATGTCGTCCCGCTCGATGAGGAGGCGCTGGATACAGCCCTGCTGTCCGCCGACGTGATGCGCACCGCGCCGGATTCGGGCGGGGCGACCGCCGGGGCGCTAGCGGTCCTCGACGCTGCCGATACTCCCCAGATCGTCGACCACGCAGTGACGAACCAGGCGTCGGCGGAGACTTCTGCGGTCCAGGCCCTGACGGGGACGACGGCGAAGCAAATCCAGACCGTCACCTATGTCTCGACCGGCGAGCCGATCGAGGTTCGCGCCAACTTCTTCATGACGGTCTGGCACCCCGGCGCGGGCGGGATCAGTGCGAACATCGTGATCACACGGGACGGTGCCGGGGAGATCTTCAACCAGCTGATCGACGCAATCGGAGGCGACAACATCCAGGGCTGGCAGACGCCTATCGTGATCGACACGCCGCCGGCGGGTTCCGTCACCTATCGCGTGACCGTCACCCTGACGAACAACGACGCGTCGGCGCAGACCGTGCAGGGCGCCTTCCTTGGCGTCCGGGAATACAAGCGATGACGGCGCGAGCCATCGTGATCGACCCCCTCACCGGGGAGATCAGGCGCAAGATCACGGCGGACCCTACGCTCTTCGCGATTCAGGTCGGGACGGGCGAGAGCCTCTTCGCCTTGGTCGATGATGATGGGCTGCACATCGACGACGGCAATCTGCTCGTCAGCGAGATGGGCGAGTGGGAAGCCAAAGAGGGGGCCCCGGAGGGCCTGACCCTGCCCGTCGCCACCATCGAATACGTCGCCGTCTAGGCGGCCGGATCAGCGAGACAATCCATGATCACACCCGCCCGGGTCGACCTCGTCGCCCAGCGTTGGACGCCGTTCGTCGATCAGACGGACTTCGCCGGTTTCGACTTCTCGGCCGCGACGTTTGCGATGCACGTCCGCGTCATCCCGGACGCCCAAGGCGCGCCCCTCGTCAACCTGGCGAACGCTGCCTCCAACGCGCAGGGGATCAGCGCCAGCGTGATCGAGGTCGACGGAGAGACGGTTTCGACGGTGCAGATCAGGATCAACGAGACCACGATCGAAGGTCTGCTCCTTAACGCCGCGGGCGCTGGGAAGGACGTGATCCTCTACTACGACCTGCACATCACTGGCGGTGGACTTGAGAAGACCCGCATGATGGAAGGCAAGTTCACCATCAAGCCGGGAGCGACCCAGAATGGCTGATCGTCGTATTGAAGTGGTCAACCGCCGCGCGGTCGTCACCGTCTCAGGCGCGGCCCTAATCGCGCCGATGGTGCAGCGCAAGGTGGAGGAAGTGGCGGCGCCAGATCGAGCTGCCGCCGAGGCGGCTGCCGCTAAGGCGCAGGCCCTCTACGACGACATGCTCGAGATCCAGGCGGTGGGCGACGACGCCGCCGCCATTGCCGCCCGCGCCGCCAAGGCCGCCAACGGCTCGGATTTCGAGGACAAGGAAGAGGTCACGCAAAACCTCCTGTTCCTTCAGTCGGGAGCGGGGGCGGAAAGCCGCAGCGTCCGCGACAAGCTGCGGGACTTTGTGTCGGTGCTGGATTACGGCGCGGTTGGCGACGGCAAGGCACCGGAGGACGGCTTCATCCTCGCCGGGACGTCTCGGCTGGATTCCGAAACCGCCAACTTCACTGCAGCCGATGTGGGCAAGAAAATCTCAGTGGCGGGCGCAGGCCCTGGCGGGTCCTTGCTGACGACGACAATCGCCTCGCTCGTCTCCAGCGGGTCCGTGAACCTCGCGGACGCGGCGTCCACAAATGCCCTCGGCAGGGCGTTCGCCTACGGGACGGACGACACCGCTGCGATACAAGCGGCCATCGAGGCTCACTCGAATATCTACTTTCCGGGCGCTCAAAGCGGCCGTCGGTATATGTTCACGCATCTTGAGAAGCCGATGCGCTCGCGCTGGTTCGGCGACGGCCCTTATTCGTCCGTGCTTCGCCAGTTTGGCGATGTGACGGCGACGACCCCGGCGGTGACGCTGACCGGCTACCTGCCGCTCAACATCGCGCAGGGCGGCCATATCTGGGATGACATTGGCATAGAGTTCAAGTCGAACCGCTGCATCGAGGTGATCTCGGCGAGCGCGTCGATTATGCGCAGCCAAAACTTCCGCATCATGCATCTTGATGCGGACAACCATCTTGTGAAGCCTTACGTTGTGTCTGACGACACGGTTGCCTTCTATCTCGATGGCGTCACGTCTCCGCACTCAACGATCTACCTTGCCAGCCACAGGAACATTGAGGTCCGAGGCTGCGGAACGGCGGTTAAGGCGACAGGGCCTGTCAACGAGCAGTATTTCCACGGCTGGTTCCTGGACAACCGTATCGGCTTCGATCTTGAAGGCGTCTCGACGTGGAACGTGGAAACCGCGTTTGAGAGCGGAGTTGATGACGCCAAGAAATATCGCCTGGCCGGGGATATCGCGAACCTTCGCGGCTTTGGCCGATGCGAAATCCCAGTTGCAGAGGCGAGCCCCGGCGTCCCGCTGAGCAGCACCGAACATTACATGGTCGAGTTCGTTGGAGCGGTGAACGCCGCCAACGTCATCTTGCGCGAAGAGCCCATCCTCATCACGCAGGACGGCAATGGTTGGCCCGGTCGGAAATACATGGGCACTCTTCCCGACGGAGTGCTCTTCGACATTCCCTTGGGTGTCGGGGCCGACCTTTACCGCGCCCAGCTCGGCAAGAGCACAAACACCGTCTTTTTCGGGGTTCCCCTGCATCTCGGGGGCAATGGCCGTGGCGACGGCAAGATCACCTTCGGTCGCGACCAGGACAGTGCGGGGGAAGGTGTAATCGAGAACGACGGCTCCTTCCTGGCGCTTGACCATCCCAATGGCGTGAGGGTCGCGCAGCAGCAGGGGGGCGTCGGCTACCAGAAGCCCTTCTTCATCGGTGGGTACGGGCTCTGGGTCGATGGCTCCGGGCGGCTTCGGATCATGGCGGGCTTCCCGTCAAGCGACACGGACGGAACCGTCGTGGGGACGCAGAGCTAGGCCACTTGCTGCCGGAGTCCGGTGAGCGCACTGTGTCGCCGTGAACGTCTTTGTCCACCTTCTGAACGACCGCACGGGCAGTCCTCGTGTCCTTCGAAGCGTCATCGACGGGCTGGGCGGACCCGGCGACATTCTTTTCGTTGGCTCCCACGGCGCTGGGGCGCTCGACGGCGTAGGGATAGCAGTCCGCCGCTTTTGGTATGTGCGGACGGGGAACCGCTACCTGACCTTTGCGACCTACCTCCTGAGCCAGGTCGCGCTGTTCCTCGCATTGATCACGCGTCGCCTGCCGCAAAACGCCACGATCTACGTCAACACGCTCCTGCCGTTCGGAGCTGCGCTCTATGGCTGGATGACAGGGCGGCGGGTGATCTATCACCTCCACGAAGTCTCGCTGCCCTCGCCCTTGAGGTGGTTGCTTACAACGGTCGCTCGCGTGACCGCCGCGCGCTTGATCTATGTATCGGAGGCCCACCGGGCGCTCCTGCCGATCAGGCCGCAGAGGTCGGTTGTCGTGGCTAACGGCGTCCCTCCCGGCGCGGGGCATTACCGGCACCGCCACGACGGGCAGTTTGTCGTGCTGATGCTGGCGACCCCCGCCGGCTACAAGGGGGTGCCGGAGTTCGTTCGTCTGGCGGCTGCTCTCGCGCACCGGCCAGACATTGCGTTCCGATTGGTCTTGAGCCGCCCCGACAGACGCTGGGCCGCCGTGGAAAATGTGGAGTTGTGCCCCGCTACCGACGACCCGGCGAGCCACTACGCGAACGCCAGTCTCGTCGTTAACCTCTCGCGCCCGGACCTCTGGATTGAGACGTTCGGAATGACATTGCTGGAGGCAATGAGCTTCGGGGTTCCTGTCATAGCGCCGCCAGTGGGGGGGCCTTCGGACCTTGTGGAGCACGGGCGGGAGGGCCTGCTGATAGACAGCCGCGACGAGGGCGGGCTGCGGCGAGCGATAGAGCGTCTGGCGGATGAACCGTCGCTGTGCGCCGCTATGTCGTCTGCGGCCAGTCAGACGGCCAAGGCCTACCCCCTGCGCCGCACGATTGAGGGTGTCAGGAGGCTGTTGGACGAGACTACCTCAGAGCGGACGCACCGCTTCCATCGCCAGTTCGGGGTAGCGCGCCCCGCTATCGACAGTGCCCCAGAAGCGGTCCGGGTTCTCCACTTCCGCGAATAAGGGGTTTGCGGCGTCGCCATATTGGCACCTGCGTATAGAGACGAACCCCGCCTGCTTCAGTTCGTGGGACATTGAGGTGAAGTCCCACATCCACAGGTGCGACGTGCCAGAAAACGCCTTGCGGAGCCGCCGCACGACCCCGAGCCGTCGCTCCTGCCCAAGTATCGAGTAGCGCATCAAGTTTGAGGCCGCCTCCGGGTCTCCCCGCCCAAGCTCTTCCAGATAGAGCCGCGCCCGCCACTCCATGTCTGGAACGATCAGCCGAAACACTCCGCCAGGAGCCAGCATCCGGTAGGTGTTGGTCAGCGCCGCCCGGCAATCCTCAAGCGTCATGTGTTCAAGGACGTGGGAGGCGTAGGCGGCAGCCGCCGTTCCGGGGGCGACGAGCGGGGCCTTGGTTATGTCGCCCACCAGAACGCCCGGCGGGAACGCGTCGCCAACACCGGCCAAGGCGCTGAGCAGCTTGCCCCCGGGCAGACGCGCTATCCTCAAGATGGGCGAAATGTCGAAGTTCAGCCAAGTCGGGCCGAGCTGGTCCCCGCATCCATAGTGAACAAGAGCCATGCGCTCTCTTACCACATCAGCAAGGCCGGGCGCACCCCGGCAAGGGAGGGGCAATGCCCTGCTGCGAATGAGCCGACAGGCTCTTGCGGCGTCTCCCGCACAGTTGCCCTCCAGCACCCAGGAGCCGCCATGTCCGCAGGCGAAGCACCCCTCACGGCAAGTTCGCTCTTGCCCCTGCTGTCCCTTGGGCTGGCGATCCTGATCCAGACGGCCGTGGTGGCCTTCTTCGGAGGGAAGCTGTCACAGCGGATGACCTCGGCTGAGAAGCGCCTCGCCGAACAAGACACCAAGATCGAGGCCAAGATCGGCGATCAGTCCCTGCTGGTCGAGAAGGTGGTCCGTCTGCAGGTCCAGATGGAGCACGTCATCGGGACGGTCGACAGGGTCGGCCATACCCTTGAGGGCGTGAACCGACAGCTCGGCAACATCGCCATGAACCGCATCGGGCAGGGTGTGGAACTATCGGGAGGGAAGTCATGACCTGGCCGATCGTTATCCGCATCCCTCCCCTGCCGCAGACAACCACGCTTCTGGCTCTCGGCTTCCTGATCGGGTGCCTGCTGTTCACGCCCATGATCGCGATCGTCGGCCGCTACATCGAGGACGACTACCGTGAGGCCGTGATGACCATGGCCGGCCTGTTTAAGGACGGGATGCTGCTGATCCTGGGCTACTACTTCGCCAAGGTGGTCAACGCGGGTCAGCAGGACATCGCCACCAAGGCCATTGAGGTTGCCGCGGCAGCACCGATCAAGGGCGACAAGGCCTAGGCGCATCGCATAGGTCTTGAAACGACAGGCGTTTTTATCGCGTTCGCGGCATAGGAACGACTAGCGGCTGTCCCAGTTGTGCCGGGCATGGACGACGATCTCTATACCCATCCCATGGAAGTCAGGGTTTTGGACGGGGCCGTCGTGGTGGTCGGGCCAGCCGCAATGTGCGGGGCCTTCACAGCAGATGCGGCCGAACAGTCCGCCCTTGCCCTCCTCGACGCAGCGATGAAGGCGCGTGAGTGGATCAACCCCGCTTTGGCTCCGAAGGACTAGCGCGCCACAGCTGACGACGGGCCGAACCAGTCGGTGCCTGCGATGGCCAAGATCACCGCGAAGATGATCAGCCCGGTCACCCCGAGGCAGCCGAGCCGGGCCAGAATGGCCTGAAGACGGTCGCCAGGCGTCATCGGCGGAACGGGGTCGGGAAGGTCTGACCACGGCATGAGCTGAGACTGCCACAGCGGAGCTGTTTCGGCGACCCGGCGCCATTCGGGCGAATGCGAACGCCGGGCCGCCTTTTGACCGCGGAGGAGGACTGCGGCCGCGGCCCCTCTAGCATGCGCCGCCCCACTGCCAATCAGGAGATCGCCATGAGCCGCAAGGAGCTGATGGATTGCGCCCGGCTATTCGCGCCGGAACAGAAGCTGACCCAGCCGATGGTCGACCTGCTGGATAAGGTGGCCGACCTGATGGGCTTTCCGCGGATCGGGGAAACACCGGCCGGGATGAAGGTCAGTCAAGCCGGAATCGACCTGATCCACTCTTTCGAGAGCTTCCAGCCCAAGGCCTACCGCGACCCCGGCTCCCGCGATGGTCTGCCGATCACCATCGGCTGGGGCTCGACCTCGGACGAGCAGGGCCGCCCGATAAAGCTGGGCGACGTGTGGACCCGAGAGCGGGCCGACGCGCGGTTCGCGAAGGATCTGGAGAAGTATGAGCGGGGGGTGCTGGACGCCTTGGCCGGCGCTCCGGTGACGCAAGGCCAGTTCGATGCGCTGGTATCGTTCGCCTACAACGTTGGCCTGCAGGCGCTGCGGGAGTCGACCCTGCTGAAGCTGCACAAGGCTGGCGACTACGGCGGCGCCCATCGCCAGTTCGGCCGCTGGGTGAAGAACGACGGCAAGACACTGGCCGGGCTTGTCCGCCGCCGGGCCGCCGAAGCCGCCCTCTACGGCCGATGACCGGCCCTCGCCTCACCGTCCTGACCCTCGCCCGCCTGATCTTCATAGGCCTCTGCATCGCTGGCGTGATCGCCGCGGGATGGGCCGTCAGCCAATGGAGCCGAGCATGATCGCCGCCGCCTCAGCCGCCCTCGACTTCCTCCGCCGCATCCCGAGGATGCTCTCGCCGCAGGCTTGGGCCGTAGTCGGCATCCTCGCCGCCTTCCTGCTGTTCGGCGCGTACTGCGCCCAGAGGGCCGCACAGGGCGAGCGGGACCGCCAGGCGGTCAGAGAAGCCAAGATCGAGAAGAAGGCCTCCAGCGCCCGGGAAACAGCCTCCACGGAGCGCCTGAACGACACCCTCACCATCCGTGACCGGCAAAAGGAGAGAGACCATGCCGCGCAAGAGCTTCCTGACAGCCTGCCTGATGATCGTGAGCTGCGGCGCCGCTGTCGCCAGTTGCGAGACGCCGGGCGCGATCTACCCGCCTGCCGCGGACCTGGCGGTCCAGCCCAAGCCGGTGCCGCCGGATGACGTGCTGACCTCCCGGATCGCCGGGGAGCAGTACGACAACGCCGTGGAGGCTTGGGGCGAGGAGGGGTGGGCTACGGTCGGCCGGCTCTGCCGGTTCTACGACGAGCTCGGAATGCCTGGACTGAGGTGTCCGCAGCCGCTGCCGCGACCGCGCGAACCGGGCTAGTCCATTGCCTTCCATTACGGTCCAATAGCGGCCGTTCATCTGACGCCTAGAGGCGTGACGAGGCCGCGGCTCCTTCGGGGGTCGCGGCATTTTGGCATCGCTGTGTGAGAAGTCCCTAGTCCTTGAAAGCCGCCAAGGCCGCAAAACTGTAGGTAGTAGTGCTTTGCGTCCGAGAATCTAGCGTAGGTTCCTCCTGGGAGGGGCCATGCGTCGAGAGAACACAAAAGAGCGGCTTCAGCGCGTCCGCCGCCAGAAGCGAATTGAGCGGCGGCGGAGCTGGCAACGCTCGAAATTCGGCAAGCCAGCCTACGCGCGCGCAGCCGCGCTTCGGCAATGGGCAGAGGAGAACGGCTGGCTGGTCCTGGTCGCCCCCCATGATCTCTCCTGGCAGGACGAAAAACTACAGCGGCTCTGCCGCTACCTTGAGTCAATCCGCCGCGCCGTTCTGGTGCGCCACCGAAAGGTCGTGGTGGACCTCTCGAACTGTGAGCGCCTGTCGTCCCTCGCCTGCATGATGCTCGCGGCAGAGATTGAGCGCTGCCAAGGGTTGAGGCCAAACTCCATCAACGGCTTGGACCCGAGGAGCCTGCGCGCCAGGATCATGCTCCACAGCCTTGGCTTCTACACGCACCTTAGCCTCGACCGCCCTCCGATGAGGAACCCGCCAAAGCAGGCGATACAAATCCGTTCCGGTCTCGGCTCAGATGAAACGATCGCGTCAGATGCTCATGAGGTGTCGACCGTGGCCAACGACGTGTTTCCCCACAGACCTAACTTCGCGAAGCGGGTGCACTCCGCACTCAACGAAGCCTTGGGCAATGTCCAGATGCACGCGTATGGCGGTTCCGACGGGCACTGTCTGACCGGCCGCTGGTGGATTGCCGGGCTGGCCGATCACGCCGAGGGCGAAGCGTACTTCTTCGCACTCGATCATGGTGTCGGCATTCCCAGAACCGCTCCCCAAACGATGGGCGAGGCCTTTAGGTCCCGCCTTGCGGAGATCGCAGGTGGTCGCGACCACCAGATCCTGGAGCTGGTGGTCAATGAGCGCCGCACCCGAACCGGGAAGGCTCAGCACGGAAAAGGTATCGCATCCATGATCAGCTTGGCGGAGATGGCTGGTGAGGGAGAGTTCCATATTTTCAGCGGCCGGGGGCAGTACCGCCTTGGCTTCAACAGCGCCGCCTCAACGGAACCTGAAGCATTTGCCGGTCCTTTGGGCTATACATTCCCCGGCACGCTACTTATCTGGCGTGTGGTGGGGCCGGCCCAAGATACGCAGGCCTGTGAGGACGATGAGCAAGGTGATCAGACTCGCGAGTGATTTCACGCGCTTCCCCTTTGGCCGCTATCGCAGCCAGGGCGGGTTTAGCGGCGAAGCCTTCCGCGACGACGTGCTGCTCCCGCTTCTGCGAAACGGCGAGCGGATTGTCGTTGACCTCGACGGCACGAGCGGACTGTCGCCCTCCTTCTTGGAGGAGGCGTTTGGCGGCCTCGTCCGTGCCGGGTTCTCACCAGATGAGGTGATCGAGCGCGTCCAGATTTCGTCCGATGAAGACCCATCGTACATCGACGAGGTTCGCGGATACGTCAGAGAGGCGGCCGCAGCTGCGGCCTAATCGCCATTGGCGGACTCCTGGGGCGGAATCGTTGGCGGTGCGTTAGCTGGCGGCGCGGTCAGCATCCTTGTGGCCGTGGCACACGATCGGGCGCGGCGCTGGGCCGTCCTTCTCGACGCTGAGCTGGCCCGCTTGGATGACCTGACCGATATGGCGATGGGGCTCGCCAAGGTGATGGCATCGGGGCAAGCGATCAGCGCCGCTGACGTACAGGCGATCACTGAGAGACGAGTTCGCCTCGGCCGCAATCTCAAGCGCCTCATGGGGCACAAGGACGGCTACTCCAATGTCTCAGGAGCACTGGCTCTGTTTGCGCGCCACCTCGCCGCGCTGGAACCGAAGCGCACTGATGCAACTCTACCTGATCTTGATGCAATCGACCGAGACGGACAGGCGCTTCGCGCAGCGATTCGAAACGTCGCACGCAGTGACTTTTACTGGCGTCATTTCAACATGAGCTAACGGTCGGCTGGCGTTAAGTGCTCACGCCAAGGCACCGTCCCCGATGGCCGGCGTGAAGCCGATGAGGGGATAAAGCGGCGCGTCGCCGTGATCGGTCACGCCACGCCCTCCGGCGGATCCTTCTTCCCACCCCGCTGAACGATCCTCAGCACGCCATCCGGGAGTGGCAGCTGCAGCGCCCTCGCCTCGTCCCAAGGCGCCCGCATCCAGACCTCCCGCTCCTCGGCCGTGGTCAGGATCACCGGCATGGCCTTGGGGTGGAACGGCGCGACGTCGCTGTTGGCGTCCGTGGTCAGGAAACCGAAAGTCTCGATCTCTTCCCAGCCCCTGCTGATCTTCCGGACGCAGGCATGCGGCGTCCAGACGCCGGCGAAGAAGGCCAGCGGCCGATCGGGCGACAGGGCGAACCAGACGGAGGGGCCGCGCTCGACCTGGTCGGGTTCGTTGAAGGCGGTGAAGGGGACCAGGCAGCGATTGGCAGGGCCAAGCCACGGCCACCAATGGCGGCTCTCGGTGCGGCGGATGTTCGTCGTTCCGCTGTCCGGCTCCATCCGGAGCAGCTCGTCGAAATCGACTTCCTTGCCCTTCGCCCGCAGCTTATCCGCGCGCTTCGTGGCCGCGACCAGCAGGGCCTTCCTCGAGCTCGGCATCCCCCAGCGGGCCATCGCCAGCTCTCGCCTGCCGTCGGCTGCAGTGCGGATGATCGGCGCAGCGTAGTCGGGGAAGTTGCCCGGTAGCGGC
>NZ_JAPSKZ010000316.1 GCF_031181185.1 Phenylobacterium sp.
CCTCCACGAGCGGCAGGCCGAGCGCGTCCATGCACGCCTTGTAGAAGCGCTTCGAGGCTTCGAGGTCCTTCACGCGAAGATGCACGTGATCGAGCAGGCGACCGCGATGTAGCTCCATGGTCGTTTTCCGTTTCGGTGGTCTTGACCCTAACGCAACGTGACGGATGACGGCTCCGGCTCCAGGCGAGGAACGATCGATTGGGCGACTACACGGTCAAGGAGGTGGCGAGGCTGTCGGGCGTCTCCGTGCGGACCCTGCACCACTACGACGAGGTCGGCCTGCTGAAGCCCGGCCATGTAGGGGCGAATGGCTATCGCTACTATGGACGGGACCAGCTGCTGCGGCTGCAGCAGATCCTCTTCCATCGTGAGCTGGGCCTGCCACTGGGCGAGATCCGCCAGCTGCTGGACACCCCCGACTTTGACCGCGTCGCGGCCCTGAAGGTCCACCGCGACCGGCTGGCCGCCAGCGCCCGCCGCACGCGTCAGCTGTTGCGCACGATCGATCGAACACTCGCCGCCCTCGAAGGAGCGACGAGTATGGACGACAAGGACCTCTACGACGGGTTCACGCCCGAGAAACAGGCAGAGCACGAGGCGTGGCTGACGGCCCGCTACGGCGGCGACATGGCGGAGCGGATCGAGGCCTCAAAGGCGCGCCTGAAAGGCTCGTCCCGAGCCGACTTCGAGCGCCAAAAGGCCGCCGGCGAGGAGATCGAGGCGGCGTTCGCCAAGGCCTTGGCCGACGGCGCGCCGGCGGGCTCCGACCATGTCCAGACGCTGACACGACGCTGGGCCGAATGGATCGCAACCGCGTGGGGCCGCGCGCCCGACGCGGCGGCGTTTGCCGGGCTTGGCCAACTGTATCAGGAGCACCCGGACTTCCGGGCCCGCTTTGATGGGCGGACTGCGGGATTGACGGATTACCTGGCCGAAGCGATGCGGATCTATGCCGAGCGCGAGCTGCCCTAGCGCCGCCCGAACAGCCGCTCGATGTCGGCGAGCTTCAGCTCGACATAGGTTGGCCGGCCGTGGTTGCATTGGCCGGAGTGCGGCGTGGCCTCCATCTGGCGGAGCAGGGCGTTCATCTCGGGCGCGGTGAGCCGGCGGCCAGCGCGCACGGAGCCGTGGCAGGCCATGGTCCCGCAGACCTCCTCCAGCCGCTCCTTCAGCGCCAGGGCCTGGCCGTTCTCGGCGAGGTCGTCGGCGATGTCGCGCACGAGGCCCGCCGCGTCGGTCTCGCCCAGCAAAGCCGGCACTTCGCGCACCAGGACGGCGCCGGGTCCGAACGCCTCCACGACAAGGCCCAGAGCGGCCAGCTCGCCGGCGCGCGCGACCACCCGCTCGGCCTCGGCGGGATCCAGCTCCACGACCTCGGGCAGCAGCAGCGCTTGGCGGGCGACGCCGCCCTCAGCCATCTGCGCCTTCATCTGCTCGTAGACCAGACGCTCGTGCGCGGCGTGCTGGTCGACGATGACGACGCCGTCACGCGTCTGGGCGACGATGTAGGTCTCGTGGACCTGCGCGCGCGCCGCGCCCAGCGGGAAGTCGACAGGATCGAAGACCGGCGCGGCCTGGGCCGGCTCGGCGACGCCCGCGGGTTCGTAGGCCTCGGACTCGGCGCGGGCGGAGAGTTCGGTCAGGCCCGGGATCGCCTGGACGGCGGAGGCCAGGGCCGAACCCTGCGGCGTCGGCGTCCAGCCGCCCTGCCGCCAGGCCGAGAAGCCGGCTGCGGACGGCTGCGGCGGCACGCTCTGCGGCCGAAAGCCGCCCAGCGCCGCCATGGAGACCGTGGTGGACGCCCGGTGGCCGGCGGCGGCGAGCGCATGACGCAGGCCGCCTACGATGAGGCCGCGGACCAGCCCTGGGTCGCGGAAGCGGACCTCGGCCTTTGCCGGGTGGACGTTGACGTCGACGAGCCCGGCGTCGAGTTCGACGTACAGCGCCGCCACCGGATGCCGGTCGCGGGCCAGGAAGTCGGCGTAGGCGGCGCGGAGCGCGCCCTGCAG
>NZ_JAPSKZ010000092.1 GCF_031181185.1 Phenylobacterium sp.
CATGTAGACGACCGTCATGGCGAAGCCGAAGCCCACGATCATCAGGTCGTCTCCCGTGTAGCCGCCGAACACCGTCGGCAGCAGCATCCAGAGCGCCAGCGCCGGTCCCCCGATGAGCGCCAGCGACGGCGGCGCGCGGTAGGAGAACCCGGATGCGTGGATCATGAGGGTCACGAGGATGGCCATGCCCGCCAGCCGCTGCGGCTCATCGCCCGACGCCCAGCATTTCAGGGCCAGGGCGCACCAGGTGAGGCCGGCCGCGGACATCCAGACCAGGTAGATCGCGCGCTGGCGCGGGGTCAGCGCCCCGCCGCGCCTCGCGCTGCGTGAAGAGAACCGCGAGCCGCCCTCTGTCGTCACGAAGGCGAGGAACCAGCCCAGCCCGAAAGCGGCGCCGAACACATAGCCGGCCAGCGTCGCGGCGCCGACGCCGATCACGACGCGGACGGCCAGCACGTCCCAAGATGTGCGCGCAACGACGTCCAGTCGTTCGTCGAGCACGTTCCAGCGCCTCTCGGCCAAGCTCACGCATCCCCCCGAATGCATTGTCAGGAAAGAAGGAACTGCGGCCGGGCTCTCGAACGGAGCTATCCTGGCCGAAGACCCATTTTGGGCCGCAATGGTGAACAGAACCTTGTTCGGTGTGGCGTGGCGGATGCGGAGCCGTTGTGGGCCGGCGAAAACCGGGCTCTAGTCCAGCTCTGCCGCCCGCAGCTGGAAGCTTTGCATGTTCCTCCGGTTCCTCGTCCGTGCGGTCTTCGCCGCGCTCGGCCTCTGGCTTGCGTCGGCCATCGTGCCGGGAGTGTCCGTCGACAACACCGGGACCCTGATCGTCGCCGCTGTGCTGCTGGGGCTGGTCAACGCCTTTGTCCGGCCGATCGTGTTCATCCTGACCCTGCCGCTGACCATCGTGACCCTGGGGCTGTTCCTGCTCGTCGTAAACGCGGCCATGATCGGCCTCGTGGCCATGCTGCTAGGCGGCTTCCAGGTGGACGGGCTGATCGCCGGCGTGATGGCCGCCATCGTCACCGGGATCGTCAGCTGGATCGGCAACATGGTGGCCAAGGACGACGACCGCCAGCGGCGCTAGCGGCCTTTGAAGACGGCCGGCCGCTTTTCCATGAAGGCGGCCACCGCCTCGCCGAAGTCTTGGGTGCGCACGAGCGGCATCAGCTGCAGGAACACGTGGTGCACGTGTTCGTCGAAGCCTTCGGAGAGGCCCATGCGCATCATCCGCTTGGCGGCCTGGACGGCCAGAGGGGCGTTGCCGGCGATCTCGGCGGCGAGCTTCCGCGCCTCGGCCTGCAGCTGATCGGCGGCGACGACGCGGGAGGCCAGGCCCCACGCCACCGCCTCGTCCGCCGTCAGGGTGCGGCCGGTGAAGATCAGTTCGGCCGCTTTCGACCAGCCAACCAGCCGAGGCAGCAGCCAGGTGCCGCCAGACTCAGGCACGACGCCGCGCTTGGTGAAGGCCACGGCCAGCTTCGCGCGGTCCGCCACGAGCCGCATGTCGCAGCCCAAGGCCGTATCAAGGCCATAGCCGGCGGCCGAGCCGTTCAGGGCGCAGATGGTCGGCGTGTCCAGGTTGAACAGCACGGTCGGCGGAGTCGAGCGTAGGTCGAGGTTCGTGGGCGCGGACGCGCCCTCCAGCCCCAGCTTGCCCTGGCCGGCGCCGCGCAGGTCGAGCCCGGCGCAGAACGCCTTTCCGGCGCCGGTGAGGATGATCGCCCGCACCTCCGGATCGCGGTCGGCCTTCAGCAGCAGCTCGGCGAGCTGGGTCAGCATCGGGCCGGAGATGGTGTTCATCCGCTCCGGGCGGTTCAGCGTGATGGTGGCGATGTGCTCGCTGACCTCGTACAGCACCTCGGCGCCGAGGGCGGCGTTGGAGTCGGCCATGGCGGATCCTCCTGCGTTTGAGGGAGGAGCCTAGCAGCCGCGGCGCCCGCCGCTACGTCAGCTTCGGAGAGCTCATGTCGATCGAGAACCATCCCGGGTACGCCCGCTGGCAGGCCGCCAAGGAGCGGCTGGAGGATGCGAAGCTGCTCCTCGACCAGGTGACCACCGACGCGGAGCGCGCGGTGGCCCAGCGCGAGGTCGATGACGCGCAGGAGGAGTATGACGCCGCCGTCGACGCCATCGTCGGCTGATCAGGCGTCGATCTCGACGGAATAGGCGGTGCGCTCTCCGGCGCTGACGCCCGCGCGCCGCCGCACCTCCGCCTTCACTGGCAGCAGAAACGAGCGGCTCTTGCTGTCCTTGAACAGCGAGGTCTTCCAGCTGACGTCTCCGATGCGGGCGATCACCCGTAACGAGCCGAACGGGGCCAGTGGACCAGCGACCGTGCGGATGCCCTCGGCCACCTCGATGGGCAGGGTGATGAAGTGCCATCCGCCGGGCCCGGCGTAGGCCCAGAGCTCGCCTTCGGCCTCGTAGCGGAACGACATGGAGCCTCGCACACGAAAAAGGGCGGAGCCTTGCGGCCCCGCCCTCGATCTTACGTCTGAGCGTCGGACTTAGAAGTCCATGTCGCCCATGCCGCCGGGCATGCCGCCCGGAGCGCCGCCGCCCGAGTTCTTCTTCGGGGCTTCGACGATCGCGGCTTCCGTGGTGATCAGCAGGCCGGCCACGGAGGCGGCGTCCTGCAGAGCCGTACGGACGACCTTCGCCGGGTCGATCACGCCGGCCTGCACCAGGTCGACGTACTCTTCCGTTTGGGCGTTGAAGCCGAAGGTGGCCGAGGCGTTCTCGAGCACCTTGCCGACCACGATCGAGCCTTCCACGCCGGCGTTCTCGGCGATCTGGCGGATCGGGGCTTGCAGGGCGCGGCGCACGATGGCGACGCCCGCTTCCTGGTCGTCGTTGTCACCCTTGAAGCCGTCGAGAACCTTCGAGGCCTTCAGCAGGGCGACGCCGCCACCCGGGACGATGCCTTCTTCCACGGCCGCGCGGGTCGCGTTCAGGGCGTCGTCGACGCGGTCCTTCTTTTCCTTCACTTCCACTTCCGTGGCGCCGCCGACGCGGATCACCGCAACGCCGCCGGCGAGCTTCGCCAGGCGCTCTTGCAGCTTTTCCTTGTCGTAGTCCGAGGTGGTGTCCTCGATCTGCTTCTTGATCTGGGCGATGCGGCCTTCGATGCCCGACTTGTCGCCCGAGCCGTCCACGATCGTGGTGTCGTCCTTGGTGATCGACACTTTCTTGGCGCGGCCCAGCATGTCGAGGGTCACGTTCTCGAGCTTGATGCCGAGGTCTTCGCTGATCAGCTGGCCGCCGGTCAGGATGGCGATGTCTTCCAGCATGGCCTTGCGGCGATCGCCGAAGCCCGGAGCCTTGACGGCCGCGACGCGCAGGCCGCCGCGCAGCTTGTTCACCACGAGGGTGGCCAGCGCTTCGCCTTCGACGTCTTCAGCGATGATCAGCAGCGGACGGCCCGACTGCACGACGGCTTCCAGCACCGGCAGCAGGGGCTGCAGCGAGGAGAGCTTCTTTTCGAAGAGCAGGATCAGCGGCTCTTCGAGTTCGGCCTCCATCTTCTCGGCGTTGGTGATGAAGTAGGGCGACAGGTAGCCGCGGTCGAACTGCATGCCTTCGACGACGTCGAGTTCGGTCTCGGCGGTCTTGGCCTCCTCGACGGTGATGACGCCTTCGTTGCCGACCTTTTCCATCGCGCGGGCGATCATCTCGCCCACTTCCACGTCACCGTTGGCCGAGATGGTGCCGACCTGGGCGATCTCGCTGTTGGCCGAGACCTTCTTGGCGTTGGCCTTGATCTCTTCGATGACCTTGGCGACCGCCTTGTCGACGCCGCGCTTCAGGTCCATCGGGTTCATGCCGGCGGCCACCGACTTGAGGCCTTCGACGACGATCGCCTGGGCCAGGACCGTGGCGGTCGTGGTGCCGTCGCCGGCCTTGTCGTTGGTCTTCGAGGCGACTTCACGGATGAGCTGGGCGCCCAGGTTCTCGAACTTGTCCGTCAGTTCGATTTCCTTGGCGACCGACACGCCGTCCTTGGTCGAGCGCGGGGCGCCGAAGGACTTCTCGATCACCACGTTGCGGCCCTTGGGGCCCAGGGTGACCTTCACCGCGTTGGCGAGGATGTTGACGCCGCGCAGCATGCGGTCGCGCGCGTCGGAGGCGAAATAGACGTCTTTGGCAGCCATGTTGCTGTCCCTCTTCTAAACTGGTGCGTGGAAAGCGAGCGCGGGGCTTAAGCGGCCTTCGCGGCCTTTTCGGCCTCGAGCACGCCCAGGATGTCGCTTTCCTTCATGATCAGCAGGTCTTCGCCTTGCAGCTTGACCTCGGTGCCGGACCACTTGCCGAACAGGATGCGGTCGCCCGGCTTGACGTCGAGCGGCTGGACCTTGCCGGTCTCATCGCGCGCGCCGGGGCCGACGGCGATCACTTCGCCTTCCTGCGGCTTTTCCTTGGCGGTGTCGGGAATGATGATCCCGCCCCGGGTCTTCTCTTCTTCCTCGACGCGGCGGACGAGGACGCGATCTCCCAGAGGACGAAACGCCATGATGCTTAATCTCCGTTCGAGACGGTGGTTGAATTCGATGTGACGGAAGCGCCGCCAGGGCCGCCTGTTAGCAGTCTCGGCCTCTGAGTGCTAACGTCGCCGTCGAGGTAGGAAAACGGCGCTCGGGAGTCAAGACGGAGGCTGTTGCGCCGAAGCGGCGCGGTTCCCAACTCAGAAGGCGGGCGGAACCTCGGCCGTAGCGCCGACGTTCCGTCGAACGTCGGAGACGTGGGGGTCCAGGCATGAGCCTGCAATCGTTCCTGCAGAAGACCGTCCGCGAGGGCGACCTGACGCTGCACCTGCCGGGCGGACGCTCGCTGAAGCTGGGTGACGGGTCCGGACCGCCGCTGGTGGCGCGCATCACCAGCCCCATGTGGGCCGCGCGCATCGCGGCCAAGCCGGGCCTGGGCGTCGGCGAGGCCTATGTCGAAGGCGGCCTTGTCCTGGAGCAGGGCGACATCGCCGACTTCATCGACCTCATCGGGCGCAACGCCAAGTTCAAGAAGCGCAAGAAGCGCGGTCCTCTGGCCCGGTGGTGGCGCGATCGTCGGCGGGAAGCCAACCACCGGCGCGCCGCGCGCAGGAACGTCGCCCACCACTACGACCTGTCGAACGAACTGTACCGACGCTTCCTCGACGCGGACATGCAGTACTCCTGCGCCTACTTCGCCCGGTCCGACATGACGCTGGAGGAGGCGCAACTGGCCAAGAAGCGGCACATCGCCGCCAAGCTCGCGCTCAGGCCCGGACAGAAGGTGCTGGACATCGGCTGCGGCTGGGGCGGCATGGCCATGACGCTGGCCGAGGAGGCCGGCGTCGAGGTCGACGGGATCACGCTCTCCACTGAGCAACTGGCCCTGGCCCAGCAGCGGGCGGAGGCGAAGGGCCTGGGCAGCCGCGTGCGCTTCTCGCTGACCGACTATCGTGACGTGCCGGGCCCCTACGACCGCATCGTGTCCGTGGGCATGTTCGAGCATGTGGGCCGACCGAACTACCAGGCCTACTTCGATGGCGTCGCCCGCCTGCTCAAGGACGACGGCGTGGCCCTGATCCATTCCATCGGCCGTCCGGAAGGGCCGAACGTCACCAATGCCTGGGTCGCCAAGTACATCTTCCCGGGCGGCTACATCCCTGCCCTGTCGGAGGTGCTGCCGGCGATCGAGCGGGCGGGCCTCCTGGTCACCGACATCGAGATCCTGCGCCTGCACTACGCCGAGACGCTGAAGGGCTGGCGCGAGCGCTTCGCCCTGCAGCGCGACGAGATCGCCGCCATGATGGACGAGCGGTTCTGCCGGATGTGGGAGTTCTACCTGGGCATCTCGGAGATGGCCTTCCGGCACCGCGGCCACTTCGTGTTCCAGGTTCAGCTGGCCAAGCGCGTGGATGCCCTGCCGATCACCCGCGACTACATGGGCGAGGCCGAGGCCAAGCTGGCGGGACCGCAGCGCCGCGTCGCCTGACGTACCCGTCTTTCTGGTGGAGGCGCCGCATTTGCGCCGCTAGGCTCGGACTTTGCGTCGACACGCCACCAGGAGAGTTCCCATGCGCCGCGCCTTCGCGCTCGCCACCCTTGCCGCCGTCGCCTTCGGAGGCGCGGCCGCCGCCGAGACCTGGACCAAGTTCGTCGACGCGGGGAACGGGACCGAGTGGTCGTACGACGCCGACTACACCTACAAGGACAGGCAAAGCGGCCGGCTGGTGGTGATGCAGGCGATCTCGAAACCGGCGTCCAAGCTCGGTCCGTCGGGCCCCGGCAAACCGGACGGCGTGGGCTACGTCTATGCGCTGGACTGCAAGGCCAAGAACCTGATTTCCCTGGCCCAGTACACGCCATCCAAGCCGCTAAAGATTGCGGCGGACTGGCGCAAGGCCTCGCCCAAGAAGGCGGCCGGCCCAGAGAACGAGGCGCTGCTGGCTGCGGTCTGTCCGCATGCGGAGCGCGCGCCGGTCAAATAGTCGGCCGGCTCAACGCAAGCTTGACCGTAGAGTCGCCATCCTCCGCCCATGGGATGGTGGCCGAAATTGCTTCCGGCCGTCGCCGTGGTCTCGCTTGTCGCGGTCGCGGTGGCGATCACCGCGAAGCGCCCGCCTACCTCTGAGCGGCGAAATGCTTGACCTGAGAGGTAATCGACGGGCCGCGGCCCGCGGGTGACCCTTCGTGCATCGCGGACGTCAGCGCCGCACGCCTTGAAGGAGCCTCCCCATGACCGCCATCCGTTCGACCTTCCTGCGCGCCGTGATCGGCCTCGACGCCGCCGTCTGCGGCGCGCTGGGCGTCGTCTTCGCCGCCGGCGGCGCACCTGTGGCCAACCTTACCGGCCTGCCGACCGCCTTCGCCCAACCCGTGGGCCTGTTCCTGGTCGGCTACACGGCCCTGCTGGTTTGGCTGGCGCTGCGTCCGTCGCTGCCGCGCGGCGCCGTCTGGGGCCTCGTGGGCTTCAACGCCATCTGGGCCGTCGAGAGCGTGATGATCGTCGCCCTGGACTGGGTGCAGCCCACCATCGTCGGCCAAGGCGTGATCTACGTCCAGGCGGCCGGCGCGCTGGGCGTGGCGGCCATGCAGGTCCTGGCGCTGCGTCTGGGCCGCCCGCAGGCTGCATGACCCGGTCGCCACGCGCCGTCCGGTCCTCCCCCGGACGGCGCGGCCGCTCCTTGGCGCCTGCGATAGCGGCAGCTCTTGATCCAGCGCCGGCGCTCGCGCGGGATTCGACAAAGCGAATTGAAACGCTTGTTTGAACGTGGTCCAATGCGCTCAACGCCGCCGGACCCGCGCCGGCCAGTCGAATGGGAGCGACCAGGATGACCATGACCGCCGAACGACCGCAGTCCGGCTTCACGCTGAGCCCGCAGGACGAGCTGAACGACCTGCGGATGTCGGACAAGGCGCTCCCGCTTTACAACAAGGTGAAGCAGTTCATCCGCGAGGTGGTGGAGCCGACGTCCGAGGAGTTCCACCGGCTGGGCGAAGGCCGTCCGGACATCTGGGATTATGCGCCGGGGCAGCTCGAGGTGCTGGACGCCGCCAAGGAGAAGGCCAAGGCCGCTGGCCTCTGGAACTTCTTCCTGCCCGACGCCCACACCGGCGAGGGCCTGTCGAACCTCGACTACGCCTACATCGCCGTTGAGCTCGGCAAGAACCGGCTGGCGTCCGAGATCATGAATTGCGCCGCGCCCGACACCGGCAACATGGAGGTGCTGGAGCGCGTCGGCACGCCCGAGCAGAAGAAGCAGTGGCTCGAGCCCCTGCTGCAGGGGAAGATCCGCTCGGCCTACTGCATGACCGAACTGAACACCGCCAGCTCGGACGCCAAGAACATCGACACCCGCGCCGTTCGGGTCGGCGACGAGTACATCATCACCGGCGAGAAGCACTACATCTCGGGCGCTGGCGATCCGCGCTGCAAGGTGATGATCACCATGGTCCGCACCGGCGGCGAGAACGACCCGCCGCACCTGCAGCAGTCCCAGATCCTGGTGCCGCTGCCCTGGCCGGGCGTCGAGATCGTGGGCGCCCAGCACGTGTTCGGCGATCCCGACGCTCCGCACGGGCACATGCACATTCGCTTCAACAACGCCCGCGTGCCGGCCGAGAACATCCTGCTGGGCGAAGGCCGCGGCTTCGAGATCAGCCAGCTGCGCCTGGGCCCGGGCCGCATTCACCACTGCATGCGCGCTATCGGCTCGGCCGAGAAGGCGCTGGACCTGATGGTCACCCGCGGCATGAGCCGCGTGGCCTTCGGTAAGCCGATCATCCAGCTGGGCGGCAACCTCGAGATTGTCAGCCGCGCCCGCATCGAGATCGAAGCCATGCGCCTGATGGTGCTGAAGGCCGCCAAGGCCATGGACGTGCTGGGCAACCGCGAGGCCCGCGTCTGGATCCACATGGTCAAGGCCATGGTGCCCGAGCGCGTCTGCAAGATCATCGACCAGGCGATCCAGATGTACGGCGCGCTGGGCGTGTCGCAGCACACGCCGCTTGCCCGGATGTACGCCAACACCCGCACCCTGCGGATCGCCGACGGTCCGGACGAGGTCCACCACATGGTGGTCGGCCGCAACGAGCTGCAGCAGCTGCGCGAGACGGCGGACGCCTCCCTGGCGGCGGTGTTCCGCAACTAGGGCGCGCGCCCGACGAGAGGATGAGGCCCCGGTCCGCACCGGGGCCTTTTTCTTTGGTGCGCTTCGAGCTTGGGTGTAAGCCGTCGGCGTCCCATGACGGCCTCGCCCGCCATCCCCAACGCCATTCCAGAAGGCGCTCGCCCGATGCGGCTCGCAGCGCCTGTTCCGCTCCGCGCACGATGCGCCGGAGGTCCGCAATCCGGAGGAGCCTGTGCCTCCTCCGCGAGGCGGACTCCTCTCCCGGAGATCTCCCATGACCCTTCTGACCGGCGGCTTCGTGGTCGCCATGGCCTTTGTCACGGCCGCGCTTTCTGGCGTGTTCGGCATGGCCGGCGGGCTCTTGCTGATGGGCGGCCTGGCGCTGGTGCTGCCCGTACAGGCGGCGTTCGTCACGCATGGCGTCCTGCAGCTCGTCGCCAACGGGTGGCGCGCAGTCCTGCATAGGCGACACGTTCGCTGGGACATCGTCGGCTGGTATGCCGCGGCCTCGCTCCTCGCGGGGGTTTTCGTGGCCCTCCTTGCGTTCACCCCTTCGAAGCCGCTGCTGTTCCTGCTTCTGGGACTGGTGCCGGGCCTCACCTGGCTGCCGCAGCGCTGGATCAAGCTGGACGCCGCCCGGCCGCCGCAGGCCTTTCTCTCAGGACTGTCGGTGACCGGCCTCAACCTGACCGCCGGCGTGGCCGGGCCGCTGCTCGACATCTTCTTCGTCCGCACCGAGCTCACCCGGCACGCCATCGTCGCCACCAAGGCCGCCACCCAGGTGTTCGCGCACCTGGCCAAGATCCTGGTCTATGGGGCGCCGCTGGTCGCCGCCGGCGCGAAGGACCTTCCGCCCTGGCCTGTGTTCGGCCTGGCCGTCCCGCTGTCGATGGCCGGGACCTTCGCCGGCGGGCTGATCCTGGACCGCATGAGCGACGTGAACTTCAAGCGCTGGACCCGCTGGATCGTCACCGCGATCGGCGGCCTCTACCTGGTCCAGGCCGCCCAGCTCCTCCTAGCTGGCTGACCGCCAAAAAAAACGGCCGGATCCTTGGGGACCCGGCCGGGGGAAGTTCATAGGGAGGAAACGCCCAGGATGGGCACGCCTTCAGGTATGTCGGCTCCGCGACCTTGCAAGACGGGCCGCGAAAAAATTTTGGGCGCGCGTGCAAAATAAGCTTCGCCGCACGTTTGTGGTCTGCTCAAGCTTGCCAGATTGGACCTGTCGAGCGGTCCACTTGCGGCGTACAGCCGGACCATGTCCGAGACCCTGACCCCACCCACCGCCACCGAAACCCCGCGCCTGACGCAGCAGGTGCTGGAGAACCGCTTCGTTCGCCTGGAGCCACTCACCGAGGCGCACCGCACCGACCTTCAGACCGCCTGCTGGGCCGATCCCGACCTCTGGACGCGCCTCTACTCGTTCTCGATGCTGCCGGACCGGTTCGACGCGACCTGGGGCATGCTGGTGGGCGGACAGCTCGTGCCGCCCAGCCAGACCTATGCGGTGATGCGGGGCGGGCGGTGCGTCGGCATGACCTCGTTCATCGGCATCGACGCCCGCAACCGCACGGTCGAGATCGGCGGCACCTACTATGCGCCCGAATTCCGCGGCGGCGCGGTCAACCCGGCCGCCAAGCGCCTGATGCTGGGCCACGCCTTCGCGGCAGGCATGAACCGGGTGCAGCTCTGTGTCGACGCGCTGAACGCCCGTTCGCGCGCCGCGGTGCTGAAGCTCGGGGCGGTGCACGAGGGCATCCTTCGGGCCCAGAAAATCACCTGGACCGGGCGGCGACGGGACACGGTCGTCTTCTCGGTGCTTGCCGACGAATGGCCGGCCGTGCGCGATCGTCTCGATGCGAGGTTGGCGGCCTTCACCTGACGCGGGTGTAGCGCCACTCCTGCCGCTGCAGTTCGCCCTTCACGAGGCCCTCGACGCCGGCGCAGAGGTCCTCGCCGCAGCGGCGATAGAAGACCCGCTGCGGGAAGTCGTGGGCCTTGTTCTCGAACACCGCCTCGCCGTCGGGGCCCGGCAGCAGGACAAAGGCCGTGGGCGGCTGGCCGGGGAGGGTGGCGGTGAAGGTGGCCCCGGCGGGCTCGGCGCTGATCTTCACGTGCTCTACGAAGGGCTTCTTGCCCGGCCGGTTCGTCTGCCCCACGCCGCCCATGACCCCGTCCTTGGGCGCAAGCCAAGTCTCGCGGACGACCAGGCCGTCTTTCTCCTGGATCCAGGTCCCGGCCATCCACGACAGCTTGGCGACATCGGCGGCCGCGTCGCCCAGGACGGCGGCGGCCATGAGGGCTCCTACGATCATGGCTTGGCTCCGGTCCTGCGGCGGGCGCGGAAGAACGCCTTCAGCATAGCCGAGCTCTCGTCGGCCAGCACGCCGCCGGTCACCTGGGGGCGCCAGTGGCAGGTCGGCTGCTCGAAGAAGCGCGGCCCATGGACGACGGCGCCGCCCTTGGGGTCGTCCGCGCCGAACACCACCCGGCCGATCCGCGCGTGGCTGATCGCGCCCGCGCACATGGCGCAGGGCTCGAGCGTGACAACGAGTGTGAGGCCGGTAAGCCGGTAGTTGCCGAGCTTCGCCGCCGCCTGCCGAAGGGCAAGAACCTCGGCATGGGCCGTCGGATCGCGATGGCTGATCGGACTGTTGGCGGCGACGGCGATCACCTCGCCCGTCGCCGGATCGACCACGGCGGCGCCCACCGGCGTCTCGCCGGCCACGGCGGCGGCTTGCGCGGCTTCGAGCGCGATGCGCATGGTGCGGCAGTCATGGTCCACGATCCACTACGAACCGACCGCGCCGCTTCCGGTCAAGCCCACCCCTCCGACGAGGGCGCCGCCGAAGGCGCCGGCGAACGCATCGCCAAGCTGCTCGCCCGCTCGGGCGTCGGCTCCCGCCGCGACGTCGAGCGGCTGATCGAGGAGGGTCGCGTCGCCATCAACGGGCAGGTGCTGACCACGCCGGCGGTCAAGGTCGAACCCGGCGATATCGTCACCGTCGATGGCGCGGTGGTGGGCGAGCCCGAGCCGGTACGCGTCTTCCGCTATCACAAGCCCGTCGGCCTCGTGACGACACACAAGGACCCGCAGGGCCGCCCAACGGTGTTCGAGGCGCTGCCGCAAGGCCTGCCGCGACTGATCTCCGTCGGCCGTCTCGACCTCAATTCCGAGGGGCTGCTGCTGCTCACCAATGACGGCGGCCTTGCCCGTGCGCTGGAGCTGCCGGCCACTGGCATCGTTCGCCGCTACCGCGCACGGGCGCACGGGCGGATCACCCAGGAGCGGTTGGACAAGCTGAAGGACGGGATCACCGTCGAGGGCGTCCGGTATGGCGCGATCGAGGCCCGGCTCGACAAGGCCAAGGAAGGCCGCGAGGCCGCCAACCTTTGGATCACCGTCACCCTGCACGAAGGCAAGAACCGTGAGGTTCGGCGGGTGCTCGAAGCCGTGGGCCTGAAGGTGAACCGGCTGATCCGGCTGTCTTACGGTCCCTTCGCGCTCGGGACGCTGGGCGTCGGCGAGATCGAGGAGGTGGGCCCGCGCGTGATCCGCGAACAGCTGGCCGATTTCATCCTGCCGCAGAACATGCCCAAAGGCGACCGGCCGCAGTTCCGCTCGCCGGCCAGCAAGAGCCGCCGCGCCCAGCAGGAGAGCGTTCGCGCCGAGCTCGTGCCGCCGCCCCGCGAGAAGCCGAAGAAGGAATACAAGGCCGGCTGGGCCAAGCCGAAGGCCAAGGCAAAGCCGTCGGGCAAGGCGCCCGCGAAGGGTCCGTCCAAGGCCAAGATACAGGCCAAGATCGAGGGCAAGACCATCGGCGCGCCCAGGCGGGCGCCCGCCAGCCGACCCGCCCGCCCGCGCCCGGCTCCGCGGGGGCGCGGCTAGCCCATGCGCATCGTTTCGGGTGACTTCCGCGGCAAGGCGCTGGCCACGCCGCCTGGCAAGACGACGCGTCCGACGTCGGACAGGGCGCGGCAGGCGATCTTCAACATCCTGGAGCACGCCCCCTGGTCCCAAGGCGTACGCGACCGTCGCGTCATCGACCTGTTCGCGGGCTCGGGAGCCCTGGGCTTCGAGGCCCTATCGCGGGGCGCCAGCTTCTGCCTGTTCGTGGAGACGGACGAAGCTGCTCGGGGGGCCATCCGCGAGAACGTCGACGCCATGGGGCTGTTCGGGCGCACCCGGGTGCATCGGCGCGACGCCACCCAGTTGGGCGTGCGGCCCGGGGCCGACGGTCCCGCTTTCGAGCTCGCGTTCCTGGATCCGCCGTACGGCAAGGGACTGGCCGAGGTGGTGCTGGCCAGGCTCGCCGAGGGCGGCTGGCTCGCGCCAGACACCGTGGCTGTCGTCGAGCGCGGCGTCTCGGAGGTTCCGCTGGAGGCGCCCGGCTACGAAATCCTCGACACGCGCGACTACGGCGCAGCCAAGGTCTGGTTCCTGAAGCTGGGCGGACGGTAACCCTGTCATTCAGGTTTCGCGAAAGCTTCATCGAAGCGGCCGCGAGTTCTAACGGCTCGTTAGTGTCATCATTCCTTTCCTCGCGCCCGGGAAATCCCGGGGCCGCGTATGACTCTTCTGCTCGATATTGCGCCGTACATTCCGCCCGCCGCCCCCGAGGCGACCGGAGGCGAGATCTACCGCCGTTTCCAGGAAGAGGCCGACACCCTGGCGATAGCGGTGGTCGACGAGGACGGCCGGCCCGTGGGCTTGATCGAGCGCAACGCCTTCCTCGTGCAGATGGCGGCGCAATACGGCTATGCGCTGTGGGCCCGGCGGCCCGTGGCCCGGCTGATGAAGACCGATCCGGTCATCGCCGACGGCGACGTCACGGTGGCCGAGTTCTGCGGTCGCATCCTTGAGGAGCGTCCGTCCGAACTGCTGCACGGCTTCATCGTCACCTGCGGCGGCCGCTATGCCGGGGTGGGCACAGCGCTGGCCCTCCTACAAGCGACCGCGGCCGCTGCGGCAAGCCACGCGCAGCAGATGACCCGGCTGGCCCACGAGGCGCAGGAAGCGCTGGCGGCCAAGGGGCGGTTCCTGGCGGTCATGAGCCATGAGATCCGCACGCCGCTGAATGGCGTGCTGGCGGTGGCCGAGATCCTGCGCCGCAAGTCGACCTCGCCGGACGTGATCCCCCTTGTGGAGACGATCCGCGACTCGGGCGGCGTGCTGCTGCGGCTGCTCAACGACGCCCTGGACCTATCCCGCGCCGAGGCCTCGGGCCTCGCCCTCGACGAGGCGCCCACCCGGCTGGACCTGCTGCTGGACGAGGCGACCGGCCTTTGGGCCGCCCAGGCCGAGCTGAAGGGCCTGAAGCTTGACACCCGGTACGAGGGGCCGCCGGACGTCTGGGCGCTGGCCGACGTCACGCGGCTTCGACAGGTCCTGAACAATCTTGTCGGCAACGCCCTGAAGTTCACCTCCGAGGGTCGGGTAGACGTGCGGATCGGCTGCGCGGTCGAGGAGGGCTACGCGCGGCTGTGGGGAGAGGTTTGCGACACCGGACCCGGCCTGCCGCCGGACCGCTGCCTGGACATCTTCGAGCCATTCCACCAGACCGAGGAGGGCGTGCGCCGCGGCGGCGCCGGGCTGGGCCTGGCCGTCTGCCGCCAAATACTCCACCGCATGAACGGCGAGATCACGGCCGACACAGCGCCGGGCGGCGGCGCCCGGTTCCGCTTCGAGGCGCCGTTGCACCTCCTGCCGGCGCCGGAGCACGCCGCGTCGCCTGCGGCCTCGGACGAGGCAGCGAGCCGGCCGCTGCACGTGCTGATCGCCGACGACAACGAGACCAACCGGATGGTGGCGCGCACGCTCTGCGAGATGTTCGGCTGCACGAGCGAGGCAGTCGAGGACGGCGCCCAGGCCGTAACCGCCGTGGCCAGCGGACGGTTCGACCTGGTGCTGATGGACGTGAAGATGCCGGTGATGGACGGCGCCGAGGCCACCCGCCGCATCCGCTCTCGCGGCGATGCGGCGTCGCGGATTCCGATCCTGGCGCTGACGGCCAACGTCGACCCGGCTGACGCCGCGTTCTACCGCCGCTGCGGCATGAACGGCGTGGTCGAGAAGCCGGTGAAGCCCGAGCGGCTGCTCGCGGCCATGAACGCCGTGCTCTCGTTAGCGGAGGCCGCCTAGAAGCTCACCTTTACGCTGTCGGCTGACCGCTGGTGAGGCCCGTGGAAGACCGCTTCCACGTTGTTGCCGTCCGGATCGAAGGCGAATGCGGCGTAGTAGCCGGGATGGTACGCCCGCTCGCCAGGACCGCCGTTGTCGCGGCCACCGGCCGCGAGCACCGCGGCATGCCAACGGCGCACCGCCTCTTCGTCCTGGGCCTGAAACGCAAGGTGGACGTGGCTGTGGGCGTCCGCCGGCCCTTCGTCCACCCAGAGCTCGTCGCAGAAGAAATAGCCGTCCCCCTCCACGAGCGGCAGGCCGAGCGCGTCCATGCACGCCTTGTAGAAGCGCTTCGAGGCTTCGAGGTCCTTCACGCGAAGATGCACGTGATCGAGCAGGCGACCGCGATGTAGCTCCATGGTCGTTTCCCGTTTCGGGGTCTTGACCCTAACGCGAC
>NZ_JAPSKZ010000317.1 GCF_031181185.1 Phenylobacterium sp.
TGCCCGGCTGCGGTGCTGGAAGCGAGGCGGGCATGGCAGCGAAACGTTCCTGCAGGTGGTGGAAAATTCCTGCAATCCGGGCTTCGTGGTCATGGGCCAAGTTCGCCTCGGCGGCGGTGAAGTAGCGCGTGGCGGCGGAGAAGGCGGCCTGGCCGATCGGCTCCACGAGGGCGGCCAGCGGCAGGTGGCTGGGGTCCCGCAGCGCGGCCACGAGGGCGAAGTAGGCGACCAGGAAGGCCGCGACGCCCAGGTAGGCGCCCATCATCGAGCGCGTCAGGGTCGTGACGGTGAAGAAGATGGCCGAGATCAGGAACAGGCCCGGCAGCGCCAGCACGGCGTAGGCGAAGGCGTAGTCGGCCAGGCGGTTCGGGCCCAGCGTCTCGGGATCGACCCAGGGCATGAGCGAGCCCAGGAACAGGCCTAGCGGCACGAACAGGAAGGCGAGCGCGATCGCCACGAAAGCGCCGGCGAAGCGGCCGTAGAGGTAGTCGAACTTGCGGATCTGCGTGGACCGCACGATCGGGCCGTAGCCCGTCTCGTCGTCGCGGACGATGACGTTCGCCACGAACGCGGTCGCCGCGAACATGAAGAACAGCGCCATGATCAGCGTCGTCGAGGCGATGGCGACGGGCGCGTTCTTGTGGATGTTGCCGCCGGAGCCGATCTGGATCTGGTCGATCGTGACCGAGGCGAAGACCAGCAGGAAGAAGATCAGGCCGGCGATCCAGAAGATCGGCTGGCGGACCTGGTAGCGCAGCTCGAAGGCCGCGATCTTGCCGAACATGAGGGCGCGCTCCTGAGGGTCAGGCCGCGCGCCGCGAGGCGGACAGCGTCGAGAAGTAGACATCCTCCAGACCGCCTTCGACGGGCTCGAAGCCGGCGCCCGGCGCCTTATCGGCCAGCACATGGATCACCGTGCGGCCGCCGGCCAGCCGGGTGGAGATCACCTCGTGCCGCTGGCGTTCGGCGTCCAGTTCGTGCCGGTCGATCGTCTTGCGCCAGACGCGGCCGGCCAGCTCGCGCATCAGTTCGGAGGGCGCGCCTTCCTTGAGGATCCGGCCGCGGGCCAGCACCGCCATCCGCGGGCAGAGGTCGGCCACGTCCTCGACGATGTGGGTCGAGAGGATCACCACGACGTTTTCGCCGATCTCGGCGAGCAGGTTCAGGAAGCGGTTGCGCTCCTCCGGGTCGAGGCCGGCGGTGGGCTCGTCGACGATGATCAGCTGGGGTTGACCGATGAGCGCCTGGGCGATGCCGAAGCGCTGGCGCATCCCGCCGGAATAGCCGGCGACCGCCTTCTTGCGCACCTCCCAGAGGTTCACCTGATGCAGCAGCGCCTCGACCGTCTGCTTGCGCTCGCCCTTGCCGGCGATGCCCTTCAGGACGGCCATGTGGTCGAGGAGGTCGTAGGCCGAGACCCGCGGATAGACGCCGAAGTCCTGCGGCAGGTACCCCAGCGTCCGCCGCAGCTTCTCGGGTTCCTTGATCACGTCGACGTCGCCGAACCGGATCTCGCCGGACGTTGGCGTCTGCAGCGTCGCGATCGAGCGCATCAGGGTGGACTTGCCGGCCCCGTTGGGACCCAAGAGGCCGAACATCCCCTTGCCGATCTCGATGTCGACGCCGTCCAACGCGCGCGTGCCGTTCGCGTAGACGTGCGTCAGGCTTTTGATTGCCAGCATGATTTGCCACCCCTCGTTGCAGTCCAAGCTGCAACGGGCTTGTTACGGCGGCAAGTGAAGCGGCTGTAACCTTCGCGGGGCGTCTAACCGCGCAGGATCGATCCGGCCACGACCCGGTGGTGTTCGACGTGTTCCGGCCGGTCGAGCAGGAAGCGGTCGTCCTCGGGATAGTAGACGGCGCGCTCAGGGGTCGGGCCGGCGAAGGCGTGGACCGCGTCCATGTCCGGCCACCAGGAAAGCGTCGAGACCTCGCTGACGCCGCCGCCGAGATCGCGGAAGATCATCTGCCAGCCGAGGTTGCC
>NZ_JAPSKZ010000318.1 GCF_031181185.1 Phenylobacterium sp.
TGAGCGCATCGCCTGACCTCTCCGCCGACGCCCCGGCCGAGCCGCACTGGCCGGAGATCCGGGCCTGGCTGCAGGCCCACCCCCAGACCCTGCTCGACGACCGCTCCCTGCTGGAGGAGATCGGGCTGAAGCCGCACGGCCGCAACGTGGTCGAGTTCGGCCGCGCCGCCCTCGACCTGATGGAGGCGCGCAACCTCTCCGATCTCGCCCGCCGCCTCGACGGCGCGGCCCAGGGCCGCTTCGGGCTCGCCGGCGCCGCGGTGGCGCTGGAGAAGCCGGGCCCCGTGCCGTTCGGCTGGAGGGCGCTGGAGGCGGGCGGGGTCGACAAACTGCTGGGCGAGCACGGCCTGACCTGGCTGGGGCCCAACTTCGACGGCCTCGGGCTGTTCGGGGCGGCGGAGGCCGAGGTGAGGTCCGTGGCCCTGATCCGCATGGCGCCCGCCTTCCCCGGCGCGGACTCCGCGAGGCCGGCCCTGTGCGCCTTCGGCTCGCCCGAGGAGGACGGCTTCACCCCGACCATGGGCTGCGAGCTGGTCGCCTTCATCGCCCGGGTGGTCGAGCGGATGGCCGAGCGATGGCCGCTGCTGGGCTGAGCGCCGACGAGGCCCTGGCGGCCTGGCTGGAGCATCTCGCCCACGAACGCCGGCTGTCGCCCCGCACCCTGGAGGCCTACGGACACATCGGGCGGCTGTACCTCGCCTTCCTCGCCCGGCACCGGGGCGAGGCCCTGCGTCTGGCCGGCCTGGGGAGGGTCACCGCCGCCGAGGTGCGGGCCCATCTGGCCGAGCGGCGCTCGGGCGACCGGCCGCTGTCGGCGCGGTCGATCAGCCAGACCCTGTCGGCCATCCGCACCTTCCACACCTTCCTCGACCGGCGGCTGGACACGCCGGCCCCCCAGCTGGCGCTGGTCCGCGGGCCGAGGATCAAGGCGTCCCTGCCCAGGCCGGTCAGCGAGGACCAGGCCCGCGGCCTGCTGCAGGAGACGGAGGCAGATCCCGACGTCGAGCCGTGGGAGGCGGCCCGCGACCGGGCCGTGCTGACCCTGCTCTACGGCTGCGGCCTGCGCATCTCGGAGGCGCTGTCGCTGACCCGGGCGGACGCGCCCCTGCCCGAGGCGCTGCGCATCACCGGCAAGGGCGGCAAGACCCGGCTGGCGCCCGTCCTGCCGGCGGTGCGCCAGGCGGTGGACGCCTACGTCGACCTGCTGCCCTTCGGGCTCGCGCCGGAGGACGCCCTGTTCCGCGCCCGCCGGGGCGGGCCGCTGGGCCCGCGTCAGGTGCAGGCGGCGGTGCAGCGACTGAGGGGGCGGCTGGGCCTGCCGGCGAGCGCCACGCCGCACGCCCTGCGGCACAGCTTCGCCACCCACCTGCTGGGGGCCGGGGCCGACCTGCGGTCGATCCAGGAGCTGCTGGGCCACGCCAGCCTGTCGACCACCCAGAAGTACACCGCCGTCGACGCCGCCCGGCTGCTCGACGCCTATGCATCGGCGCATCCGCGCGCCTAGCCGCCAGTCCGGAAACGAGTCGGCAGAGTCGACATTGGCCCGGTCGGAAGGACGCGAAAAACAGAGTCGACAGAGTCGACATGGTCGACATCCGGCCTGAGACAATTCAAGGACTTGAAGACTCCGCCATGTCGACCCAGCGGCGCCGGCCGCGGGAGTGAAAGGAAACGATTGTCAAAGATCCGCGCGCCCGCTGACGGACGCGCGGGCCAGTATGCGGTCACGGCCTCCTCAGGCGCGTAGATCGGCTCAAGAAAACGCCAAGTCACTGAAAGGACGCGGTTCCGGGCGCACTGTCGGACCGGATTTCCCCGAATGGCCAGCAGTGCGCCGGCGTCAGGCCTGCATGGTCCAGCCCTCGACGCCCATGGCCGCCTGCTTGACCGCTTCCGAGCGGGTCGGGTGCGGGTGGCAGATGCGGGCGATGTCCTCGGACGAGCCGCCGAAGGCCATGGCCACGCAGGCCTCGCCGATCATCT
>NZ_JAPSKZ010000319.1 GCF_031181185.1 Phenylobacterium sp.
GGGCAGGTCTTCGCCCAGACCCGCCCGAGACGGAGTTCGAGGACATCGCGGCCAAGGTCGCGGTCGCTGCCCTGAAGTTCGCCGACCTCTCGAACTTCCGCGGCACCTCCTACGTCTTCGACCTCGACCGCTTCACCAGCTTCGAAGGCAAGACCGGCCCGTACCTGCTCTACCAGGCCGTTCGCGTGAAATCCCTGCTGCGCAAGGCCGAGGCCGAGGGCGCCGCGGCGGGTCCGGTGAGCGTGACCGAACCGGCCGAGCGCGATCTTGTCCTGACGCTGGACGCATTCGAGGCGGCGCTGCAGGAGGCCTACGACAAGAAGGCGCCGAACGCGGTGGCCGAGCACGCCTACCGTCTCAGCCAGGCCTTCTCCAAGTTCTACGCCGCCTGCCCGATCCTGGTCGCGCCCGAGCCGGTGCGCGGCTCGCGCCTGACGCTCGCCCAGGCGACGCTGAAGCAGCTGGAGCTGGCGCTGGACATCCTCGGCATCAGCGTGCCGGACCGGATGTAGGGCTTAGGCGGCGGGGTCGTCCCGCCGCACCTCTTCCGCCCGCCGCTCGCGCTCGGCGCGTCGCGTCAGCCGCAGCCATAGCAAGGCGGCGAACACCACCACCGCCAGCCCGACCAAGGCGACCAGCCACCAGAACGTCTCGTGTGAAGCCGGCATTCCTGACGCGCCTCCCGTCCTCGCGCGCCATAACGCACGGGAAACGCGTCGGGACTGCGGCGGCGGCGCCTATTCTCCGGCGGCCTTTCCCGCGCGCGCCCGCGCCTGGTCGACCAGCTTGCGGTCGCCGCGCTCCTCGGTGACGGTCAGGGTCATCCGGGTCACCTTCCAGGCGTCGCCCTGCCGCGCGAGTTGGAAGTCATAGCGGCCGACCGGTCGCCACACCTGCTCGCCCAGCCAGTGGCGGCCGTCCACCCGGCTGGTCGCCGTGGCGCGGTCGCCGGTCACCTTCACCTGCAGGTCCGAGATCTCGTGCCAGGTCGCGTCGAAGCCGGGCACGATGCCGCGCCAGGCGGCCATCAGTTCGGCGGGCCGCATCGTCTGCGGCTCGCCGCCCCAAAGGCTGGTGTAGTCGATGACCACCGGGTCGGCGAACAGCGGCTGGATGGCGTCGAAGTTGCGCAGGTCCACGTTGGTCGGGATGCCGAGCGCGATCTGGCGCACCCGCGCCTCGTCCCGGGGATCGGCCGCCGCGGCGCCTGCCGTGAAGACGGCCGCGGCGAGGGCAAGCGTGGGAAGCAGGGACATAGGCATCTCCGGCGCTGAAGCTTTAGCCTGAGTTGGGGCGGCCCAACCGCCGCGGCAAGTCGCTAGCGCCGTGCTTCCGTGGCCATGCGGATGGCGAGCGCCCCCAGGACGGTGCCCATCAGCCAGCGCTGGACGGTGACGAAGCCGGGCCGCCGGGCCAGGAAGATCGAGATCGTGCCGGCCAGGGCGATCATGGTGGCGTTCACGACCACGCTGGCCGCGATCTGGGTGAAGCCCAGCACCAGCGACTGGGTCAGCACCGCCCCGCGCTCCGGGTCGATGAACTGCGGCAGCAGCGACAGGTACAGCACCGCCGCCTTCGGGTTCAGCAGATTGGTCAGGAACCCCATGGCGACCAGCTTGCGCGGCGTGTCCTTGGGCAGCTCCCTCACGTGGAAAGGGGAGCGGCCGCCGGGCTTCAGCGCCTGCCAGGCCAGGTACGCGAGATAGGCCGCGCCCGCGAACCGCAGCACATCGTAGGCCAGCGGCGCGGCCATGAAGATCGCTGAGATCCCCAACGCCGCCGAGAGCATGTAGAGGATGAACGCCAGGGCCGTGCCGATCAGCGAGATCCAGCCCGCCGCCCGGCCCTGGCTGATCGCCCGCGACACCAGGTAGATCATGTTGGGCCCCGGCGTCAGGGCCATGCCGAGGGCGACGAGGGCGAAGGCGAACCAGAGGGCGGGATCGGGCATCGCCTGCAGGTGGCGCCGCGCGCGGCG
>NZ_JAPSKZ010000320.1 GCF_031181185.1 Phenylobacterium sp.
CCTGGCCGAACAGGTCCAGCCCGGTCCCTGAGGGCATGGCGGCGGTGATGGCGACGATCGAGGGGTCGTTGCGGGCGTGCTTGATCAGCTCGGTCCCGAACACCTTGGTGTAGCTGGGGGCGTTGGACACGGCCTTGGACTGCTTGCCCGAGACCACGTCGAACTTGACCACCGCGTGCAGCTTGTCCGCGCTGCTTTCGGCCGGTGCATAGCCCTTGCCCTTCTGGGTGACGACGTGGACCAGCACCGGCTTGTCGTTGATGGCTGCGGCATTCCTGAGGATGGGCACGAGGTTGTCCATATCGTGCCCGTCGATCGGACCGACATAGTAGAAGCCCAGCTCCTCGAAGAAGGTGCCGCCCGTGACCATGCCGCGGGCGTACTCCTCGGCCTTCTTGGCCGCCTGCTTGAACGGGCGGGGCAGGTGTTCGGCGACCCTCTTGCCGATCCTGCGCATGCCCCGGTAGGTCCCGCCGGAGACGAGGCCGGCCAAATAGGCGCTCATGCCGCCGACCGGCGGGGCGATCGACATGTCGTTGTCGTTGAGCACGACCATCAGCTGGCCGCGGGTCGCCTCGACGGCGTTGTTCATCGCCTCATACGCCATGCCGGCGGACATGGAGCCGTCGCCGATCACCGCCACGATCTTGTTGTCGCCGCCCTTCTGGTCGCGGGCGGCGGCGAAACCGAGCGCCGCCGAGATGGAGGTCGAGGCGTGGGCGGCGCCGAAGGGGTCGTATTCGCTCTCGCTGCGCTTGGTGAAGCCCGACAGGCCGCCGCCCTGGCGCAGGGTGCGGATGCGGTCGCGGCGGCCGGTCAGGATCTTGTGCGGATAGCACTGGTGGCCGACGTCCCAGATCAGGATGTCCTTCGGCGTCTCGAAGACGTGGTGCAGGGCGACGGTCAGCTCGACAACGCCCAGACCGGCGCCGAGGTGGCCGCCGGTCACCGAAACCGCGTCGATGGTTTCGGCCCGCAGTTCATCCGCAAGCTGCTTCAGCTGGGGGATGTCGAAGCCCCGCGTGTCGGCGGGGAACTTGACCTGGTCGAGCAGCGGGGTGTCGGGCATGGAGCAACTTGAACAGCGGCCGATGAGGGCGAGACGGATGGCCTATTCCATGAACGCCTAGCACGGCGAAGGCCAGTGAGGGATTCCTGAGGAGTTCGTGATTTCGTCAGGCGGCCGCCGATGCGGGGGCCACTACGCAGCCCTGACCGCCGACCGGCGCTAGGATCTCCGCTGAAGAACGTAGTCCACGCTGGCCTTGAGGATTTCGGCGTCGGCGCCGAAGGGGTCGAGGTGGGCGCGGGCCTGATCGGCCAGGTGCGCGACCCTGTGCCGCGCCTGGTCGACGCCCAGCAGGGTGACGAAATTGGTCTTGCCCTGGGCGTGATCCTTGCGGGCGGCCTTGCCGAGGATGTCCTCGTCGCCCTCGACGTCCAGCAGGTCGTCGACGATCTGGTAGGCCAGGCCGATGTCATGGGCGAAGCTGATCAGGGCCTGACGCTCCGTCTCGCGGGCGCGGGCGATGATCAGGGGGATCTCGAAGGCGTAGGTGAACAGGGCCCCGGTCTTCAGCCGCTGCATGCGGGCGACGCCGCCGAGGTCGTCGCGCACGCCCAGCAGGTCGATCATCTGGCCCCCGGCCATGCCGCGCGCGCCCGAGGCGATCGACAGGCGGGCGGCCAGTTCGCAGCGGATCGCCGCGTCGGGATGGGTGTCGGGATGCAGCAGGATGTCGAAGGCGGCGGTCTGCAGGGCGTCGCCGGCGAGAACGGCGGTGGCCTCGTCATAGGCGCGGTGCACGGTGGGGCGGCCGCGGCGCACGTCGTCGTCGTCCATGCACGGCAGGTCGTCGTGCACCAGGCTGTAGGCGTGGACGCACTCCAGGGCGCAGGCGGCGCGCAGCACCGGGCGCTCCTCGATGTCGAAGAGGTTGGCCGCCTCGAGGGCGAAGAAGG
>NZ_JAPSKZ010000093.1 GCF_031181185.1 Phenylobacterium sp.
ACGCCAGTTCATCGGCGAGTTCGCGCCAGCGGGTCTGCTGGTCGGCCATCAGGTCGGCGGCCTCGGCGTTCAGGCGGGTCAGCTGTTCGGTGGGCGTCAGGCCGTCCTGGCTGACGACGCGGACCCGCTCGCGGACCTGAGCCTTCAGGCCGGCTACGCGGACCATGTAGAATTCGTCGAGGTTGTTGGCGCTGATCGCCAGGAAGCGCAGGCGCTCCAGCACCGGATGGCGGGGGTTGGTGCTTTCGGCCAGGACGCGCCGGTTGAACGCAAGCCACGAGAGCTCGCGGTTGAAGAACCGGGCGGGCGAGCTGGCGAGCTCGGCGTCCCAATCGTGCGCGACCCGTTCGCCGTCATTCGCAGACTGCGAAGCGAAAGGCGCGACATAGGTCATCAGAACCGCTCCCGAACTCCGAGGCCAGCTACTCCAACCACCCCGGCGGTGCAGTGTTCACTCGAAAAGATCAAGATTTTGAGTATCGCCCTCAAGAATCTGCCGGGCAAGCACCCGGGTCACCGGACGGAACTCGCCGTCGCCCGCCTCGTCCAGCCTTCGCACGATCTCCTGGGCGTCCGGAATCGACCGGCCCATTCGGCGCAGCAGGTACGGATAGACCTCTTCCGGGGGGCGAATATTCCGGTCACGGAAGAATTTGCGCAGCACGCCCTCGAGCACCGCGTCGTCCGGCGGTTCGATTTCAGCCACGTGCAAGGCGTTCAGCCGCGAGCGCAGGTCGGGCAGGGCGGCGGGCCAGCCCGCGGGCGGCTTGCGCGCCGTGAGCAGCAGGCCCGAGCCATCGCGCGCCGCCAGGTTGATAAGGTGGAACAGCGCCTCATCAGGCGCGCCCCGATCGACGTCCTCCACCAGAACCGGCCCGCGGGCGGCGGCGTCGAGATCCGGGGACCCTCGATCGAGGACCACCGCGCGGTGCTGCTGGGCCCAGGCGCGCGCCAGGTGGGTCTTGCCCGAACCTTCGGGTCCGACGAGCGCGAGCGCGCCGCCGGGCCACGCCGGCCAGGCGTCCACGGTCGCCGCGGCCTGGGCGTTCGAGCCGCCGACAACGAACTCGTCCCGGGCGTAGGCCGCGGGGCGTCGGAGGCTCAGCCGAAGCTGGCGGGCCATGCGCGGGATCCGGGGAACGAGGTCACGCGGGCAATCTAAAGGGGGCGGCGCGCGGAAGCCACCGGCCAGACCCGATCATCACCGGGTTTCACAGGGTCGGCTTAGAGGACGGGCGGCTCGTCCTTAGGCCGAAGGTCGCGGGTGGACATCAGGCTCCAGCCCTCGGCCTTGAGGAGTTCGATCGGCGAGAAGCGCACCTTGTAGTCCATCTTCTCGGAGCCGCGCACCCAGTAGCCCAGGTACACGTAAGGCATGTTGGTGAGGCAGGCCTGGACGACATGGTCCAGGATCACGAACGAACCCAGGCTGCGGCGCTTCATGGTGGGGTCATAGAAGCTGTAGACCAGCGACAGGCCGTCGCTCATCAGGTCTACCAGGGCGCAGGCGATCAGGTCGCCCGGGCCGCCGTCGGCCGACTTCAGCCGGTATTCGATGATGTGGGTGCGGACCGCCGTGTCCTCGACCATGGCGACGTAGTCGGGCCAGGTCATCTCGGCCATGCCGCCGTCGGCGTGGCGGGTCAGGAGGTAGCGGCGGAGCAGGTCGAACTGCTCCATGGTGGCCTCGGCCTCGACCAGGTGACGCTCGATGTCGTCGTTGCGGGCCAGCACCTTCCGCTCGGAGCGGGAGAACAGGTAGTCCGCCGCCGGAATCCGGGCGGACACACACGCCGAACAGGCCTCACAGGCCGGGCGGTAGGCGATGTTCTGGGAGCGGCGGAAGCCGACCTGGGTAAGGCTGTCGTTGACGGTCGCGCCGTCGGACAGCGGCAGGTGGGCGAAGACCTTCCGCTCGTAGCGCTCCGGCAGGTACGGACACGGAGACGGCGCAGTCAGGAAGAACCTGAGCTGTCGGGTCGGAAAATGCTGCGTCACGTGGTTGCGACCGCCCCTAAACCAAAGCGCCTCAATGGATTAGGCGTCATGCGGGGCCGTTGCGCAAGGCGCTTCGCTACAACCCCGGGTCCGGCGGAAGGACCGGCGCCTCCCGCAACAACACGATCGCAATGCGACGGTTGCCGGGAAGCGTCGGATCGTCCGGATAAAGCGGCTCCGAGGTCGCCTTGCCCGACACCTGGTAGATGCGGTCGGCGTCTACGCCGGCGCCCTGCAGGACGCGCCGCGACGCATCCGCGCGGGCCGCCGACAGCGGCCAGTCGCCCTCGGCCTTGGCCCCGCCCACGCTGGCGCTGGTGTGGCCGTAGACGCTGACGCGGTTCGGCAGCTGGTTGATCACCTTGGAGACGGCGCGCAGCAACAGCTTGGCCCGGTCGTTCGGCTGGGCCGAGCCCTGGTTGAACATCGAGCGGCCTTCCTGGTCGACCAGCTGGATGCGCAGACCTTCGGGCGTCTGGTCTATGATGATGTTCTTGGACAGTTCGGCGAGCTCGGGCATGTCCTGCAGCGACTGGCGCAGGGACTGGGCGGCCGAGGCGAACGCGGCCTCTTCGCGCTTCTGCAGGGCCTCGCGCAGAGCCTGGGTCGAGGCGGCCTCGAGGGAGTCGCCCTTGGCGGCGTCGCGGTTCTTGCCGTCGTTCGGATTGCGGCTGTCGGGTGCGAGCTCCTCGATGACCGAGGACGCGCCGGCGCTCTTCGAGCCGTCGGCGCCCAGGGCGGTGCCCCCCAGGATGCCGCCGGCGCCCGAGGTGGTCTCGGACACGCTGGCCGGGGCGAAATAGTCGGCGATGCCGCGCTTCTGCTCGGGGCTGGTCGTGTTGATCAGCCACATCAGCAGGAAGAAGGCCATCATGGCGGTCACGAAGTCGGCGTAGGCGACCTTCCAGGCGCCGCCGTGGTGGCCGTGGCCGCCGCCTTTCTTGATCTTCTTGATGACGATCGGCTGGTCGCCCACCGACATGGCTTAACCCCGAGTCCGCCTGCTAGAGGGAGCAAGGTGAAGGCTGCTCGTTAAGATGCAGCTAAGGTTACGGAGTGCGTGGGCAATGAAGGTCGCGTTCGCGGGCCTTGGCGTGATGGGTTTCCCGATGGCGGGACACCTAGCCAAGGCCGGCCATGAGGTGAGCGTCTACAACCGCAGCCCCGAGAAGGCGCGGCGCTGGGTGGAGGTCCACGGGGGTCGGATGGGCGCGACGGCCGCCGAGGCCGCGGCGGGCGCGGAGCTGCTGGTGCTGTGCGTCGGCAACGACGACGACGTGCGCCAGGTGGTGCGCGAGGCGCTGGACGGCCTGGCCCCGGGCGCAGTCATCGTCGACCACACGACAACCTCGGCCGTCGTGGCGCGCGAAATGGCCGAGGTGGCGGCGCGGGGGGGCCGCGCCTTCGTCGACGCGCCGGTCTCCGGCGGTCAGGCCGGCGCGGAGAACGGCCAGCTGACGATCATGTGCGGCGGGGACGAGGCCGCGTTCGCAAGGTGCGAGCCGGTGATCGGCGCCTACGCCAAGGCGACCCGCCTGATGGGCGGGCCCGGCGCGGGCCAGCTGACCAAGATGGTCAACCAGATCTGCATCGCCGGCGTGGTCCAAGGGCTCGCCGAAGGTTTGCACTTTGCGAAACGCGCCGGCCTCGACCCGCAGGCGGTCTACGAGGCGATCTCGAAGGGCGCGGCCCAGTCCTGGCAGATGGACAACCGCTGGAAGACGATGGCCGAGGGCCGGTTCGACTTCGGCTTCGCGGTCGACTGGATGCGCAAGGACCTGGGCCTGCTGCTGGACGAGGCCGGGCGCAACGGCGCGAGCCTCGAGATGACGGCGATGGTCGACCGCTTCTACGCCGAGGTGCAGGCGCTGGGCGGCGCCCGTTGGGACACCTCCAGCCTGGTGGCCCGCCTGGAGAAGCCGGAATGATCCTGAAGACCGAGCGGCTGACCCTCACGCCGCCCGAGCCGGCGGACGCCGCCTTCGTCCTCGAGCTGCTGAACGATCCGGGTTGGATCGCCAACATCGGCGACCGCGGGGTGCGCACCGTGGAGGACGCCAGAACCTATATCGCCGAGCGGTTCTCGAAGAGCCCTTGGTTCGTCGTCCGCGACCCATCGGGGGAGCCGGTGGGCCTGTGTGGCATCGTCGTCGGCCGTGAAGGCCTGGACAGCCCCGACATCGGCTACGCCTTGCTGGCCCGGCATGCGGGCCACGGCTACGCCACCGAGGCGGCGCGCGCGGTCCTGGCGCATGCGCGGCAAGCGATGGGCCTTTCGAAGGTGGCGGCCATAACGGCGCCGGGCAACGTGGCCTCGCAGCGCGTGCTCGAGAAGATCGGCCTGCGCTTCGTGCAGATGATCAACCTGCCCGGGTCGGAGGAGCCGAGCGCGTACTTCTCGACCTGAACGGAGGGCGGATGGCGGCGATGACCACACGGAGGGTGGAGGCCAACGGCTTCCGGTTCGCCGTGGATGAGGCCGGCGAGGGCGACCACCTTGCGCTGTGCCTGCACGGCTTTCCCGAAAGTCGGTTCTCGTGGCGCCATCAGCTGCCGTTGCTGGCTGAGCTGGGCTACCGCGCGTGGGCGCCGGACCTGCGCGGCTATGGCGACACCGAGCCCCGGCCGCAGGACGTGGCGAGCTATCGCATCGACCGGCTGGTCGAGGACGTGGCCGCGCTCGTCGACGCCAGCGGCGCCCGGCGCGCGACGCTGATCGCGCATGACTGGGGCGCGATCGTCGCCTGGACCTTCGCCGCGCGGCAGGTGCGGCCGCTGGAGCGGCTGGTGATCATGAACGTGCCGCATCCGGCGGTGTTCGGACAGGTGCTGCGGCGCTCGCCCGCGCAGCGGCGCCGTTCGTGGTACGTGGGCTTCTTCCAGCTACCCTGGCTGCCCGAGACGATGCTCACCTTGGGCAAGGGGCGCGCGATCCGGCGGGCGTTCTGCGACATGGCCGTGGACAAGAGCCGCTTCCCGCACGAGGTGCTGGACCACTACGCGGCCAATGCGTTGCGGCCGGGCGCCATGCGCGCCATGGTCAACTGGTACCGGGCGGCGGTGCGGTTCCCGTTCCAGGAGGGGCCGTGGCCGAAGATCACCACGCCCACCCTGGTCGTCTGGGGCGAGGAAGATGCGGCGCTCGGACTCGAAACTCTCGAAGGAACCGAGGCTTACGTCGAGAACCTCGCGATCCGACGGTTGCCGAAGGTTTCGCACTGGGTCCAGCAGGAGGCGCCAGAGCAGGTCAATGCAATCCTGAGCGAGTGGCTGCGGCCGTAGGCGTCAGCGCCGGTCGCGCCCGAGGCGCATGAGGCCCAGGTCGACGCCTTCGGTCAGGGCTTCGCCCACCATGAGCCCACCGCGGAGAGAGGGCGTGATCCGCGCGGCGAACGGCGGCGGGTCGGGCAGGCGTCGGCGTTCGCCGCCCCATGGCTGGAACCAAAGGGCCGGCGCAGGCTGGGCGGCCGGGTCGAGGATGTAGAGCCCATCGTCGCCGGGGACCCAGGACTCGCCCGGGCGCAGTTCGGCGACCGGCCGCCAGGCCCCGTCGCGCAGCACGCCGACGGTCTCGGCGTCCTGGCGTTGGCCGTAGAGGACGCCCGAGGGTGCGGCGAGCAGCGAGCGGAGGCCCTGACCGCCCGGCTCGGGCGACGGCGCGGCGCCCCGCGCGACGGACATCAGCCGCCAGGACTGGCCTTGGCGTTCGACGTAGCGGATGCGGCCGTCGGCGCTGAAGACCGGGCTCCGCTTGTCGCGCCCGTCGTTGGTCAGCCGCTGCAGCCGCGAACCGTCGCGGGCGACGGTGTAGAGGTCGGCGCGTCGGCCCTCGATCACCACGAAGGCGACCGTCTGGCCGTCGGGCGACCAGGTGGGGTTGAACGGATAGCTGCCCAGCCGCGTCGTCAGCTGCGTTGTCCGCCCGTCCGGGTGGCTGATCCAGATGTCCGGCGGACCGCCGCGGTCGGAGACGTGGACAACGGCGCCGGCAGGCCCCTCGACGGGATCCCAATCATTGGACGACGTCAGGATGCGGTGGCGCACGGCGCCGCCGGGATCGTAGCTGACCAGACCGCTGCGGGGACGGGACAGCTCGACGGCGACGCCGCCCGTCCGATCCGCCGACATGCGCATGAAACTGGTGACGCCCAGGCCGAGGCTGACGCGCTCGGGATCGGCGCGGCGGTCGCGCACGTCCACGCGCCACAGGCCGAACCCGCCGCCGCGGTTCGAGGCATAGAAGAGGTGGCGGCTGTCGGGCGACCAGACGTATCCGGCGGCCTTCCAGCCATCGCGGGTCAGCGCCCGCTCGCGGCGGTTGCGCAGGTCCAGCAGGACGATCTCGTCCGATCCGTAGAGCAGACTGCGTCGGAAGGCGACGAAGCGGCCGTCGGGCGAGGCCTGGGGTTCGCCGTCGCCCAGGCTCTCGACCGGCGGGTTGGTCAGGGGGCGGGCCGCGCCGCTCGCGATGTCGATGGCCACGAGGCGCGACAGGTCCGAGCCGGCGGGCGCGTCGGCGATGACCAGCGTGCGGTCGTCAAGCCAGGTGGGATGCGCCTGGGTCGTGCGGCAGTCCGCCAGCCGCTGTTCGCCGCCCCGCGGGGCGAGCGCGACCATCACCGAGCAGCGCCCATCTGGGCTCCATCGCAGGAAGGCGAGGCGGGTCCCGTCGGGCGACTAGGCCGGGGCGAAGTCGTCGTCAGGCCCGGAGGTGACCGGCGCGGGCTCGCCGCCGGCGACGGCGCGCAGATGGATGTCGCGGGGGGCGTACGAGCGGGGCTGGTAAGCGTAGGCGAGCTGGCGGCCATCTGGCGAAAGCGCCGGATGGGTCTTGAAGGTGGGCTCGGACGTGAGCGGGCGGAACTCGCTGACCGCCCACGGCTGCGGCCGCTGTGTCCACAGCCAGGCGGCCGCCGCGAGCGCCAGCATCACGGCCAGGAACTGGTAGGCGCCCAAGCGCCAGCGGCGTCGGGCCGGCGCTGGGGCTGCGGTCGCGAAAGCGGCGCTCGGCTCCCGCGCCTCCAGCCGGTAGCCGACAGTGGGGATGGTCTCGAGCACGATGTCGGCGTCGGGCGCCAGCGCCTTCCGGAGCTGCACGACGCAGCGGGTGAGGGCGTCCTCGGAGACGATGCGGCCGCCCCAGGCCTGCTCGCCGAGCGAGTCGCGGCTGACCACGGCCCCCAGGCCGCGATGCATGGCCACCAGCACCTTCATGACGCGCGGCTCCAGCGCCCGGACGCCGCCGGGCCCCTCGAGCTTCAGCTCGGCGGGCCGCACCTCGGTGCGCGCCAGGCGGAACGGCGGCTCGTAGGCCAGCACGATCTCACGAGGCGGCCGGATGCTGGTCAGCTCATTCATCGGCAAATCATCGGCAAACGATCGGCTCCGGCCCCAGGCGCATCGCCCGCCAAGTCTCCGACAAAACCGCCGTTCCGCCAAACGCCAACGCGGCGGGCGACTCTCGATGGAGGATCGGATGGACATTCGGATGATCACAGCCGGCGCGGCCTTCGCGGCGGCGATGCTGGCCGGGGGACCAGGATTGGCCGGTGAAACCAAGGCGAACCAGGTGAAGGTGGGTTCCGCCAGGGTGGCCATCGACCACGAGGCGCTTTCGACCGAAGCCGGCGCGCGCGACCTGCTGGCGCGGATGGACGCGGCGGCGCGCAAGGCGTGCGGCGGCGATGCTCGGCGGCACTCGAGCTGGAAGTCTACGCCGGACCTGGCGCGGCGCGCGTTCGAGACCTGCCGGCAGGAAGCCGTGGCGCGCGCGGTGGCCGAGCTTGGCTCGCCCCGATTGGCCGCGGCGCACGCCGCTGGGCCCCGCGAGGGCCTCGCCCGTTAGGGAGGCGCTAGGCGCCCAGAAGCCGCGCCGCCCGGGGGGCGAAGTAGGTGATGACCCCGGCGGCGCCGGCCCGCTTGAAGGCGCCCAGGCTTTCGAGGATCGCCCGCTCCTCGTCCAGCCAGCCGTTCTGGGCGGCGGCCATCAGCATGGCGTACTCGCCCGAGACCTGGAACGCGAAGGTCGGCATCTGGAAGGCGTCGACCACCTGACGGACGATGTCGAGGTAGGGCAGCCCTGGCTTCACCATCACCATGTCGGTGCCCTCGGCGATGTCGAGGGCGACCTCGCGCAGGGCCTCGGCCTGGTTCGCCGGGTCCATCTGGTAGGTCTTCTTGTCGCCGGGATTGTCGACCGAGCCCGTGCCGAGCTTCCCCGACCCGATGGCCTCGCGGTAGGGCCCGTAGAAGGCCGAGGCGTACTTGGCGGCGTAGGACATGATCATCACGTCCTGCAGTCCGTCGCGCTCGAGGGCGATGCGCAGCGCGCCCACCCGGCCGTCCATCATGTCGGACGGCGCAAGGATATCGCAGCCTGCGTTCGCCTGGACGAGCGCCTGGGCGACCAGGGCCTCGATGGTGGCGTCGTTCAGGATGCGACCGCCTTCAATCAGGCCGTCGTGGCCGTGGTCGGTGAAAGGATCGAGGGCGACGTCGCACATGATCCCGACCTCCGGGGCCGCGTCCTTCATCGCCTTCACCGCATTGCAGACGAGGCCGTTCGGATCGGCGGCTAGCGAACCCCGGGCGTCCTTCTTCGCGCCGTCGATGTGCGGGAAGACGGCGATGGCCGGGATGCCCAGCGCCTTGGCTTCCTTGGCCGCCTTCGCCGCCTCCTTGACGGATAACCGGGCGACGCCGGGCATCGAGCCGACCGGGACCTCGCCGTCACCCTCGTGCACCACCATCGACCAGATCAGGTCGGCCGGCGTCAGCACGGTTTCGCGGACCAGGCGGCGGGTCCAGTCAGCCTGGCGAAGGCGGCGCAGGCGGAGCGCGGGATAGGCGGCGAGGGGAGCTTTGGTCATCGGCGGCGCTTTGGACCCGGACGCCGCGCGAGGCAAGTCCCGGGCGGCGGCCGGCGCCTGCCGCAGCGGCAGATTGACACAGCGTCAGGGGCGGGCGAACTCCCGCCCATGGACTTCAACCTGACGGAAGACCAGCGGGCCATCGAAGACGCCGCGCGCGCCTTCGCCGCCGCTGAGCTCGCGCCGCATTCGGCGCGCTGGGACGAGGAGAAGCACTTTCCGGTCGACGTGTTGCGCAAGGCGGCCGAACTGGGCTTCGCCGGCCTCTACGTGCGCGACGACGTCGGCGGCTCGGCCTTGAGCCGGCTGGATGCTTCCATCGTCTTCGAACAACTGTCGTACGGCGACGTCGCGACGGCGGCCTTCATCTCGATCCACAACATGGCCTCGTGGATGATCGACCGGTTCGGCTCGGACGAGCTGCGCCGGCGGTATCTGCCCAGGCTAACGACGATGGAGCTCATCGCCTCGTACTGCTTGACCGAGCCGGGTTCGGGTTCGGACGCGGCGGCGCTGAAGACGACGGCGCGGAAGGACGGCGACAGCTACGTCCTGAACGGCTCCAAGGCCTTCATCTCCGGCGCCGGGACCTCGGACGTCTATGTGGTGATGGCCCGGACGGGCGGCGACGGTCCCGGCGGCGTCTCGACCTTCGTGGTCGAGAAGGACACGCCCGGCCTGTCGTTCGGGGCCCAGGAGCGGAAGATGGGCTGGAACGCCCAGCCGACCGCGCTGGTGAACTTCGACGATTGCCGCGTGCCCGCGGAGAACCGCGTGGGCGAGGAGGGCCAGGGCTTCAAGATCGCCATGGCCGGCCTCGATGGCGGGCGGATCAACATCGCTTCGTGCTCGCTGGGCGGGGCCGGCTTCGCGCTCGACACCGCCAAGAGCTACCTGGAGACGCGCAAGCAGTTCGGCCGGGCCCTGAAGGAGTTCCAAGGGCTGCAGTGGCGCCTGGCGGACATGGCCACCGAACTGGACGCCGCCCGCCTGATGGTGCGCCGCGCGGCCCACGCGCTGGACAACAAGGACCCGAAGGCGACGCAGTACTGCGCCATGGCCAAGCGGTTCGCCACCGACGCCGGCTTCGAAGTGGCCAACCAGGCGCTGCAGCTGCACGGCGGCTATGGCTACCTGCGCGACTTCCCGCTGGAGCGCATCGTGCGCGACCTGCGGGTCCACCAGATCCTCGAAGGCACCAACGAGATCATGCGGGTGATCGTCGCCCGGGAGTTGTTCCGAGCATGAGCGAACCGGAAGTCCTGACCCGCGTGGAGGGCCGCGTCGGCCGCATCACGCTGAACCGCCCCCAGGCGCTGCACGCCCTGACGACGCAGATGTGCCGCGACATCACCGCGGCGCTGCTGGCGTGGAAGGACGATCGGGCGGTGGAGCTGGTGCTGCTGGACCACTCGGGCGAGCGCGGGTTCTGCGCCGGCGGTGACATCCGCATGCTGGCCGAGAGCGGGCAGGGGGACGGAAACGCCGCGCGCGAGTTCTTCTTCACCGAGTACCGCCTGAATGACCTGCTGTTCCGCTATCCCAAGACGACCGTGGCGATCATGGACGGCGTCACCATGGGCGGCGGCGTGGGGCTGTCCAGGCCCTGCCGGTTCCGGGTGGCGACCGAGCGGACCACCTTCGCCATGCCCGAGACCGGGATCGGCCTGTTCCCGGATGTGGGCGGCGGCTGGTACCTGTCGCGGATGCCGGAGCACATCGGGCTGTGGCTGGCCCTGACCGGCGCGAGGATCAAGGCGGCGAGCTGCGAGCTCTTGGGGATCGCGACCGACTATGTGGAGAGCGCCCGGATCCCCGAGCTGAAGGCCGGGATCCTGGCCGACCCCCGGAAGACCGAGACCCTGCTGACCGAGCTGGAGGCCGATCCCGGCCGGCCCACGATCGCCGCGCACCAGGACGAGATCGCCAAGCTGTTCGCTGGCGACAGCGTCGAGGCCATCGTTGCCGCCCTCGAAGCGGCGGGCACCGAGTGGGCGACGGAGCAGCTGAACGTCATGCGGACGAAATCGCCGCAGACGATGAAGGTCGCCTTCCGCCAGCTGCAGCTCGGCGCGCGGGCCAAGACCTTCGCCGAGAACATCGCCATGGAGTACCGCATCGGCGCGCGGGTCGTGCAGCGGCACGACTTCATCGAGGGCGTCCGCGCGGTGATCGTCGAGAAGGACAACGCGCCGAAGTGGAACCCGGCCACGCTGGAAGGCGTGACCGAGGCCATGCTGGACGAGATCTTCGCGCCGCTGCCGGCCGACCAGGAATGGACCCCGCTTCCGGAGCTTTCCGCATGACCCGCATCGCTTTCATCGGCCTCGGCAACATGGGCGGAGGCATGGCCGCGAACCAGGCGAAGGCCGGGCGCGAGGTGATGGCGTTCGACCTCTCGGCCGCGGCGCTGGAGAAGGCGAGGGGCGCAGGCTGCACGCCGGCCGCCTCGGTTGCGGAAGCGGTGAAGACGGCCGACGCGGTAATCACCATGCTGCCGGCCGGGCCGCACGTGCGCCAGGTCTATGCAGAGCAGGTGCTACCCAATGCGCCCAAGTCGGCGCTGCTGATCGACTGCTCGACCATCGACGTGGAGAGCGCCCGGGCCGTGGCCAAGCAGGCCAAGGATCAGGGCTTCCGCTTCGCCGACGCGCCGGTCTCTGGCGGCACGGCGGCGGCCGAAGCCGGTTCGCTGGCCTTCATGGTCGGCTGCGACGAGGCGGACTTCGCCGCCGTGGAAGAGACCATCCAGCCCATGAGCCGCGCCACCATCCGGGCCGGCGACCACGGAGCCGGGCAGGCGGCCAAGATCTGCAACAACATGGTCCTCGGCATCTCGATGATCGGCGTCTGCGAGGCTTTCGCGCTCGCCGAGAAGCTGGGCCTGGACGGCGAGCGGTTCTTCGAGATCGCCTCGAAGTCGTCGGGCCAGTGCTGGAGCCTGACGAGCTATTGCCCCTGGCCGGGCCCGGTGCCGACGGCGCCCTCGAACCGCGGTTATGAGGGCGGCTTCGCGACGGCGATGATGCTGAAGGACCTGAAGCTCGCCCAGGAGGCCGCGGCGAAGGCCGGCGCGGCGACGCCCCTGGGATCGACCGCCGAGGGGCTCTACGCCCTGTTCGACCGCCTGGGCGGCGGAGGCAAGGACTTCTCGGCGATCCTGGAGCTGCTGCGGGGCAAGGCCCCGGCAGCCTAAAGGTAGTTCGCCCCGTCGAACTTCATGATCTTGAGGCTGTCGAGATCGACGTCTTCGGCGCAGCGCAGGTTCACCATCGCCATCGGCGTCCCGTTCACCTCGCCCTCGGCGTAGGGCGAGCAGCCGCACGTCTTGCAGAAGTGGTGCTGGATGACGTGCTTGTGGAAGGTGTAGGTCCCGACGGCCTCTGGATCGGCCCGGACCTTGAGCTTGTCCTTGGACGTGCCGAACAGGATCGAGCCCTTGCGGCGGCACATCGAGCAGTTGCACTCGATCGCTTCCGCCGGCTCGGCGTCGAGGGTCAGGGCGATCTTGCCGCAATGGCAGCTGACGTGAACGGGCATATCTTGCTCTCCGGGTCTGCCTAGAGGACGAACGCCCCGCGGGATTTCCGACAGGCGCCGCCCACGAATTCTAAGCGGCTATCCACGAATGCTCAGGCGTAGCCGGGGCCGATTTTATGGACAATGTGAAATCACGGCGCCAAAAGGCGGGCGTATTTCAGGGGCCGGCTGCTTCGTACGACGCCGGGATCAAGTCGATGGATTACAGGTCCGCTTTCCGAACCGCTCTCGAGAACATCCGTTCCGAAGGGCGCTACCGCGTGTTCGCGGACCTGAAGCGCCATCGCGGCGAATTCCCCAAGGCGACCTGGACGCGGGGGGACGGCTCCGAGACCGAAGTCACCGTCTGGTGCTCGAACGACTACCTGGGCCAGGGCCAGAACCCCGTCGTGCTGGACGCCATGCACAAGGCGATCGAGGAGGCCGGCGCGGGCTCGGGCGGCACCCGCAACATCTCGGGCACCACGCACTACCACGTCGAGCTGGAGCGCGAGCTCGCGGACCTGCACGGCAAGGAAGCCGCGTTGCTGTTCACCTCTGGCTACGTCTCGAACGAGGCGACGCTATCCACGCTCTACAAGATCCTGCCGGGGCTGCAGGTCTTCTCGGACGAGCTGAACCACAACTCGATGATCTCGGGCATTCGCGCCGGCAAGCGCGAGCAGCGGTTCGTCTTCCGGCATAACGACCTCGAGCACCTGGAAGAGCTGCTCGCCGCCGCCGATCCGGACCGCCCGAAGCTGATCGCCTTCGAGAGCGTCTATTCGATGGACGGCGACATCGCCGACATCGCCGGCACGGTGGCGCTGGCCAAGAAGTACGGCGCCATGACGTACATCGACGAGGTCCACGCGGTCGGCATGTACGGCCCTCGTGGCGCGGGCGTCGCCGAGCGGGACGGCCTGATGGCCGAGATCGACATCATCGAGGGCACGCTCGGCAAGGCGTTCGGCGTCATGGGCGGCTACATCGCCGCCGACGCGGTGATCGTGGACGCGATCCGCTCTTACGCCGACGGCTTCATCTTCACGACGTCGCTTCCGCCAGCGCTGGCCGCGGGCGCGGCCGCCTCGATCCGCTGGCTGAAGGAACACAACGAGGTTCGCGAGGCGCACCAGGAGCGCGCCGCCACCCTGAAGGCGCGCCTGGCCAAGGCCGGCCTGCCGGTGATGCCAAGCGTCAGCCACATCGTGCCCGTGCTGGTGGGCGATCCCGTCCACTGCAAGATGATCAGCGACATCCTGCTGGAAGAGCACGGCATCTACGTCCAGCCGATCAACTATCCGACCGTGCCGCGGGGCACCGAGCGGCTGCGGTTCACGCCGTCGCCGGCCCACACGGACGAGATGATGGACAAGCTGGCCCACGCGCTCGAGGCGCTCTGGGTCCACTGCAACATCAAGCGCGTCGGCGGCGTCGCGGCCTAAGCGGCAACGCCCTAGAAGACGTCGGTCACCCGGCAGATGGCGCTCCAGCCACCCTTGAAGGTGGCGAGTTGCACGACGGCGACCTCGTGGATGACGCCGCGGCTCTCGACGGTGAACAGGTCGCCAAGCTTGGGGGTCAGCGGGTCTACGGACCAGATGGCCACCTCGCGGCGGGTCTCCAGCTCCTCGTCCAGGATCTCGTAGCCGCTCTCGCTGAACGGGCGCAGGCCGGCGTCGGTCTTCAACTGGGGCATCACTTCCTCCGTCGGACGCCGCGGCCCAGGCCAATCTTCTTGGCGAAGTCGGACCGGCGGGCTGCATAGGCCGGGGCGACCATCGGATAGTCCGGCGGGAGCCCCCACCGGCGGCGGTATTCGTCCGGGCTCATGTTGTAGCGGGAGCGGAGATACCGCTTGAGCATCTTCAGCTTCTTCCCGTCCTCGAGACAGACGATGTAGTCGTGCTGGACCGAACGCCCGACGGGAACGGCGGGCTTCGGACGCTCTTCCGGCGCAGGGGCTCCCTGGCCGCGGGTCAGCTGCTCCAGGGTCTGGTGAACCGTACGGATGATGTCCGGCACGGCCTCGGCCGACACGGCGTTGCGGCTGACATAGGCCGCGACGATTCCGGCGCCCAGGCGCAGGATGTCTTCCCCCGACGAAGCCCCGGAGTCGGGTCCAACGCTCATAGTTCCCCCTTTATCCACGCTGCACTGGGCCAGAGGCGGCCCGCGCGGTGCACCTCGGCCTGAACCGGACAACGCCGAAGGCGGAGGTTCGTTCCCACCTCCCGGCGGTTGGAACGCGCGCGGCAAGAGAGTAAAGAACGCGCTCCGCCGCTCCCGGACCCAACCAGCCAGAAAGGCACGCCCTTGAACGCGCACGTGCAATCGCAAGCCCAGACGGACGAGTTCTTCACGAAGAGCGTCGACGGGGCCGATCCGGCGGTGGCCGCCGTGCTGAACGGCGAGCTGAAGCGCCAGCAGGACCAGATCGAACTGATCGCGTCCGAGAACATCGTCTCGAAGGCGGTGCTGGACGCGCAGGGGAGCGTGCTGACCAACAAGTACGCCGAGGGCTATCCGGGCAAGCGCTACTACGGC
>NZ_JAPSKZ010000321.1 GCF_031181185.1 Phenylobacterium sp.
TGGCTGGCGATCATCCAGGCGAGGGTGCCGAAGCCGGCCCGCATGAAGAACAGGCCGGCGCCGCCGATCGGCGCGATGACCAGCCCCATCAGGATGAAGGCCCCGACCGCGAACAGGATGCCCTTCGATTCCGCCGTGTCCGTCGGCAGCCGCGGGCACAGCACGCCGAACAGGGCGCCCAGGCCCAGGCCGGCGATCAGGTGAGCGACCCAGCCGACAGCCGGAATGTCCTGGGTCTGAAGGATGACCGAGAGCAGCTGCGGGAATGCAACCGCCCAGTGCCCTACGGTGACGTTGATGGCCTCGATGATCGAGACCACCACCGTGGCCGCCAGGCCCGCGAGCAGGCCCTTTTGTACGCGTGGCATCATGACCCTAGCGCCTCCCAACGCATGTTTCGGTTCTGACTACGCAGAGCGAAGCATACGCCTGTCTGGGAGGACGGCGTTCACATTGCCGCGATTGGCCTATTCGGCCGCGATGTTCGACCCTTCGGGGGCGGTCCAGCGCAGCACCGGCTGACGGGCCGCACGGGTCTCGTCCAGGCGCCGCAGGGGCGCGTGGAAGGGCGCGCCCTTGAAGCGCTCGACGTCCCCGGCCTTCGCCGCCTGCGCCAGCGCCCGCATCGCCTCGATGAAGCGGTCCAGCTCCTGCTTCGACTCCGTTTCGGTCGGCTCGATCAGCATGGCTCCGTGGACGACCAGCGGGAAGTACATGGTCATGGGGTGGAAGCCCTCGTCGATCATCGCCTTCGCGAAGTCGAGCGTGGTCACGTCCGTGCCCTTCAGCCATTCGTCGTCGAACAGCGCCTCGTGCATGCACGGGCCCTCGGGGAAGGCGGGGCTCATCAGGTCCTGCAGCCGGGCCTTGATGTAGTTGGCGTTCAACACCGCGTCCTCGGCCACCTGCCGCAGGCCGTCCGAGCCGTGGCTCATCATGTAGCTGAGCGCCCGGACGTACATCCCCATCTGGCCTTGGAAGGCGCACAGCCGGCCGAAGGCCTGCGCGGCCTGGCCCTCGGCGAACTCGACCAGTCTGAAGCCGTCGTCGCCCGAGACGACCCACGGCGCCGGAGCGAACGGGGCGAGGGCCTCGGACAGCACCACCGGACCTGCGCCCGGCCCGCCGCCGCCGTGCGGCGTCGAGAAGGTCTTGTGCAGGTTGATGTGCATGGCGTCGACGCCCAGGTCGCCCGGCCGCACCCGGCCGACGATGGCGTTGAAGTTGGCGCCGTCGCAGTAGAAGTAGGCCCCGGCCTCGTGCGTCAGCCGGCTGATCTCAAGGATGTCGCGCTCGAACAGGCCGCAGGTGTTCGGATTGGTGACCATGATGGCCGCCACGTCGGGCCCCAGCTTGGAAGCCAGGTCCGCCACGTCCACGCGGCCGTCGTCGGTCTGGGCGACCTCCACGACCGAATAGCCGACGAAGGCGGCGGTGGCGGGATTGGTGCCGTGGGCCGAGGTCGGGACCAGCACCTTGCGGCGCTGCTCGTGCTCGCCCCTAGCCTCGTGGGCGGCGCGGATGGCCATCAGGCCGCACAGTTCGCCGTGCGCGCCGGCTTTGGGCGACAGGGCCACGGCCGGCATGCCGGTCAGGGTCTTCAGCCAGTGGGCCAGCTGGTCCATCAGCTCCAGCGCCCCCTGCACCGTCGACTGCGGCTGCAGCGGATGGATGTCCGAGAAGCCGGGCAGGCGCGCCATCTTCTCGTTCAGGCGCGGGTTGTGCTTCATCGTGCACGAGCCCAGCGGATAGATGGCCAGGTCGATGGCGTGGTTCTTCTGCGACAGGCGCACGTAGTGGCGCATCGCCTCCGGCTCCGACAGGCCCGGCAGGCCGATCGGATCGCGCCGCACCAGGTCGCCGAGGTCCGAGGCGTCCGCCTTCGGCTCCGGCAGGTCGACGCCGGTCTTGCCCCAGCCGTCGCTCTCGAAGATCAGGTGCTCGTCCTGCAGCA
>NZ_JAPSKZ010000322.1 GCF_031181185.1 Phenylobacterium sp.
ACCCCTGACCGTGCTCGGTCTCGAGACCAGCTGCGACGAGACCGCCGCCTCGGTGGTGCGCCTGACGCCGCGGGGCGAGGCGACCGTCCTGTCCTCGGTGGTCCACAGCCAGATCGACGACCACGCGGCCTACGGCGGCGTGGTGCCCGAGATCGCCGCCCGCAGCCACGTCGAGATGATCGGCGAGGTTGCCTGCCGCGCCATGAACGAGGCCGGCCTCGGCTACGACGCTCTTGACGGCATCGCCGCCACCGCCGGGCCGGGCCTGGTCGGCGGGGTCATGGTCGGCCTCAGCTTCGGCAAGGCGGTCGCCCTGGCCCGCGGCCTGCCGCTGGTCGCGGTCAACCACCTCGAGGGCCACGCCGTCTCGGCCCGCCTCGCCCGCCCGGTCGACTATCCCTACCTGCTGCTGCTCGTTTCCGGCGGCCACTGCCAGCTGCTCGAGGTGCGCGGCGTCGGCGACATGACCCGGCTGGGCACCACCATAGACGACGCCGCCGGCGAGGCCTTCGACAAGATCGCCAAGGCGCTCGGCCTCGGCTACCCCGGCGGCCCCGCGCTGGAGAAGCTGGCCGAACGGGGCGACCCGGACCGCCACGACCTGCCGCGCTCCCTGCTCGGCCGCAAGGACTGCGACTTCTCCTTCTCCGGGCTCAAGACCGCCGCCTCGCGCCTCGCCCACGCCTGCGAGACCGACCAGGACCGCGCCGACCTCGCCGCCGCCGTCCAGGCCGCCATCGCCCGCCAGCTGGCCGACCGCACCGAACGCGCCCTGCAGGTCTACGCGGAACGCCACGATCACCGCCTGCTGGTGGTGGCCGGCGGCGTCGCCGCCAACCGCACGATCCGCGCTGTCCTGGAGGCGGCCGCCGCCCGGCACGGCTTCGGCTTCCTCGCCCCGCCGCTGGCCTGGTGCACCGACAACGCCGCCATGATCGCGCTGGCCGGGGCGGAACGGCTGCAGCTCGGACTGACTTCAGACATCGACGCCGCGGCCCGGCCGCGCTGGCCGCTGGACGAGGCGACCGCCCTGTCCGATCCGGCCCACAAACCCGGGCGCAAGGGCGCCAAGGCCTAAGGAGAGCCCATGGAATTCCGCACGGCGGGCGTAATCGGCGCGGGCGCCTGGGGCACGGCCCTGGCCCAGGTCTGCGGCTGGGCGGGGCTCGACGTCCTGCTGCAGGCGCGCGAGCCCGAGGTGGCCGACAGCATCCGCGCCCGCCGGGTCAACGACCTGTTCCTGCCCGACGTCGTGCTGGACAGCCGCGTCGCCGTCAGCAACGAGCTCGCCGACCTCGCCGCCTGCGACCTCATCCTCGCCGTCCCGCCGGCCCAGCACATGCGCGCGACGCTGCAGGCCTTCGCCCCGCACCACCGCCCCGGCGTGCCCATCGTGCTCTGCTCCAAGGGCGTCGAGCGCGGCTCGCTCAAGCTGATGACCGACGTCCTCGCCGAGACCCTGCCGGACGCCCCCGCCGCCGTCCTCTCCGGCCCCAGCTTCGCCGGCGAGGTGGCCCGCGGCCTGCCGAGCGCCGTCACCCTGGCCTGCGCCGACGCCGCCCTCGGCCAGGCCCTGATGGAGACCCTGTCGGCCCCGACCTTCCGCCCCTACCTGGCCCACGACCTGATCGGCGCCGAGGTCGGCGGGGCGGTCAAGAACGTGCTGGCTATCGCCTGCGGCATGGCCGAGGGCCGCGGCCTCGGGCGCAGCGCCCACGCCGCCCTGATCACCCGCGGCTTCGCCGAGATGACCCGCCTCGGGGTAGCATTGGGCGGCCAGGCCGCCACCGTCGCCGGCCTGTGCGGCCTCGGCGACCTGGTGCTGACCTGCTCCAGCCCCCAGTCGCGCAACATGAGCCTGGGCCTCGCCCTCGGCCAAGGCCAGACCGTCGAACAGGCCCTCGCCGGCAAGCGCTCGGTGGCCGAGGGCTATGA
>NZ_JAPSKZ010000094.1 GCF_031181185.1 Phenylobacterium sp.
GCCGTTCGTCGACTTCACCTCGAACACGCCGTCGCCGATCTCCAGGATCGACACGTCGAAGGTGCCGCCGCCCAGGTCGTAGACCGCGATCTTCTTGCCTTCGTTCTTCTCGAGCCCGTAGGCGAGTGCCGCGGCGGTCGGCTCGTTGATGATGCGCAGGACTTCCAGGCCCGCGATCTTGCCCGCGTCCTTGGTCGCCTGGCGCTGGGCGTCGTTGAAGTAGGCCGGAACGGTGATGACCGCCTTCTCGACCTTCTCGCCGAGGTGCTGCTCGGCGGCTTCCTTCATCTTCTGCAGGATGAAGGCGGAGATCTGCTGGGGCGAATAGTCCTTGCCGTGGGCGCGCACCCAGGCGTCGCCCGTGGGACCCTTGACGATCTCATAGGGCACCATGCCCTTGTCCTTCTCGACCATCGGGTCCGAGAAGTTGCGGCCGATCAGCCGCTTGATCGCGAAGAACGTGTTGGCGGGGTTGGTCACCGCCTGGCGCTTGGCCGGCTGGCCGACCAGACGCTCGCCGTCTTCCATGAAGGCCACGACGGACGGCGTGGTCCGCGCGCCTTCGGCGTTCTCGATCACCTTCGGCGTCTTGCCGTCCATGATGGCGACGCACGAGTTCGTGGTGCCGAGGTCAATGCCGATGATCTTGCTCATTTGAGAGTCTTGCTCGCTCCTTGTTGGCGGACGACGCGGGTGGGCCTTCTTGTGAAGCGCCCTTCTGTTGCGACGCCCCCGGTTCGATCAGGTCCCGGCTGGCTCCTCGAAGCTTTACGTTCGCGGGAACCAGCGTCGCCAGCCGATATGGGGAAAGATGGGGGCCCTGCAAGTGGGAATGTCCCTAATCGCATCAAGGACATGGCTCAAGCGCCCCGCCAGTTCGAACGGGCGTTCGCGTAGAGTTCCGCCGGATGCGGCGTCCGGCCGCCCCGCGAGGCTACGAAGGCGTGCTCCACGACCATCGCCTGTTGCTCGATGTTGAGGTCGGCGAAGGCCCGCTCGCCCGAGAGATCGTAGGCGTAGGACTGCGCCCCGTCGCCGGCCTTCAGCTTGCCCAGGATCAGCGACACACCGTTCTGCGCCTGCCAGACGTGGGTCAGCTCGTGGACGAACACCGCCTGGGTCCGCAGCGGCACGTCGGGCGCCGAGAAATCAGGGCGCGCGGAGGTGGCCGGCCAGACGATCAGGCCGGGACCTGCGACGAACGCGCGGTTCCACAGCGGTATGGCCAGCAGGCGCACGCGCGCGGCGTCCAGCCGCTCGCCGAACATCTCGGCCGCCAGCGCCCGTTCGCCAGCCGTGAGGCGGCGGACGGAGAGCCGTTTCATGAAGCGCTCGGCCATCGTCGATCTCGGCGGCGGTTCCGCGGGGGACCACGCCTAGACGTGCAGCTTGGCCATGGGTTCCCAGCCGGCGCGACGCAGCCTGCCGATTCTAGAACAGCGGCTCTTCCGGTGGGGGCGGCGGAGCCGGACGCGCCTTTTCGAGCACCGCGCCGATCTGGTCGGACGGCGGCGGGGCCAGCTGCGGCAGCCCGTTGGCAGCGGCGTCCGCCTCGGCCTTGGCGCGGGCGGCGTCTTCCTTGGCCTTCTTTTCGGCCTCCTGCTTGGCCTTTTCCTCGGGCGTCAGCTCGGGCGGCGGCGGCGGGCCCTCGATCCGCTCCTGGGCGAGGGGGGTCGCCTCCTGCGCCTCGATCGCCTGGCCATAGCCCCCCGTCTGGCGCTCGCCGGGCAGCTTGGCCGGCGCGTCGGCCGTCAGGATCCCGATCGAGAACGACCCCACGGCGGCGACGCCGATGACGGCGGCGACGATCTGCAGCACGGGGCGGGGCATGGTCCAGTTCATGGCGCGCGACCCTAATGCGGCGGCCGCGCGAGCGGAAGCGGCAAGCCGCCGCAACGGACGCGCCGCCTTGGTAAACGCCCGTTAACGCCTGCCCGGCCAAACAGGACCTTCAGGCGAAGGTTCGACCAGGGGATCTGACAGGCATGGCGCGGGCGGCGCGGAAGACCGGCATGGAGCTGATCCTCCATATCGCCAAGCTCGTGTGGGCCCACCCCAACACCGCGCGGGTGCGCGGCGGGGCGACGGCCGCCGTCGGCGTGATCCTCGCCGTGGCCTTTGCGACCTACCACGCCGCCGATCCCAGCCTGAACGCGGCCAGCGGCGAGCCGCCGAAGAACGCGCTCGGCGGCGGCGGCGCGCTCCTGGCCGACATCGGCGTGCAGTCGCTGGGCGTCGCCGCGGGCCTGCTCGCGCTGCTCGTCGTGGTGCTGGGCCTGTCGCGCGTGGCCGATCCTACGCCTGACGCCAACCGCACCCGGCTGCGCCTGCGCGCCGTGCTGGGCTTCCTGGGCGTGCTGACCGTCGCGGGCGCGCTGGCCTGGCCATCCCCCCCGGTGGCCTGGCCGCTGGCCAAGGGCCTCGGCGGCTTCTGGGGCGATAGCCTGCTGGCGGGGCTCTCTGGGCTCGTCGCATATGCCCGCATCCCCTTCGCGGAGATGGTCGCCGGCGTCGCGCTTGCGCTGGGCGGCGTGGTCGCGTTCGGTTACGCGATCGGCCTCTCCCGCGTCGACCTGCGCGCGGCGAGCCACGGCCTGGCGCGCGCCTTCGAACCCAAGCTCAAGGCCGCCCGGCCCGAGAAGCCCGCCAAGCCCGTCCGGGCCGCGCGCCGCCGACCGTTGGACAGCGTCATCCCCGACGAGCCCGCCTTCGACGCCGACGAGACGCCGGCCGCGCCGGCCATGGCCCCGATCGCTCTGGGCTCCGAGCCCAAGGTCAAGGCGCCCAAGGCTCCGCCCAAGGAGAGCGTTCGCGAGCAGAAGGAAGCCCAGGCCACCTTCGAGTTCGTCCAGCCCGGCGGTTTCAAGCTGCCCGAGCTGTCCATGCTGGCCAAGGCGCCCGCCCGCGCCGCCCAGTTCGACGAAGGCGCGCTGCGCCAGAACGCCCAGCTGCTGGAGAGCGTCCTGGCCGAGTTCGGCGTGCGCGGCCAGGTGGACCAGATCCGCCCGGGCCCGGTCGTCACCCTCTACGAGCTGGTGCCCGCCGCCGGCGTGAAATCGGCCCGCGTGGTGGCCCTGGCCGACGACATCGCCCGCTCCATGAGCGTCGCCGCCTGCCGCGTCTCGGTGGTGTCGGGCCGCAACGCGATCGGCATCGAGCTGCCGAACCAGCGCCGGGAGACCGTCTATCTGCGCGAGCTGCTGGCAGCGCCCGAGTACGAGCGCGGCGGCCAGAACCTGCCCGTGGTGCTGGGCGAGACCATCGGCGGCGAGCCCTACATCGCCGACCTCTCCAAAATGCCCCACCTGCTGATCGCCGGCACCACCGGCTCGGGCAAGTCGGTGGGCGTCAACGCCATGATCCTGTCGATCCTGTACCGGCTGCCGCCCGAGCAGTGCCGGCTGATCATGATCGACCCCAAGATGCTGGAACTGTCGGTCTACGACGGCATCCCGCACCTCCTGGCGCCCGTCGTCACCGATCCGAAGAAGGCCATCGTCGCGCTGAAGTGGACGGTGCGCGAGATGGAGGACCGCTACCGCCGGATGTCGAAGATCGGCGTCCGCAACGTGGCCTCCTACAACGAACGCGCCCGCGAGGCCGTCGCCCGCGGCGAGCATTTCGAGCGGACGGTGCAGACCGGGTTCGACGACGCCGGCCGGCCCATCTTCGAGTCCGAGAAGATCGTGCCCGAGCCCATGCCCTACCTGGTCGTGATCATCGACGAGGTGGCCGACCTGATGATGGTCGCCGGCAAGGACATCGAAGGCGCCGTCCAGCGGCTGGCCCAGATGGCCCGCGCCGCCGGCATCCACCTGATTATGGCGACGCAACGGCCGTCGGTGGACGTGATCACCGGCACCATCAAGGCCAACTTCCCGACCCGGATCAGCTTCCAGGTCACGTCCAAGATCGACAGCCGCACCATTCTGGGCGAGCAAGGCGCCGAACAGCTGCTGGGCCAGGGCGACATGCTCTACATGGCCGGCGGCGGCCGCATCACCCGTCTTCACGGCCCGTTCGTCTCCGACGGCGAGGTCGAGGCGGTGGCCAAGTTTCTGCGCGAACAGGGCACGCCTCAGTACCTCGAGGAAGTCACCGCCGGCGGCGAGGAGGAGGGCGACGAGGGCCCGAACCTGGGCTTCGGCGGCGACACGGGCGATTCCAACGACCTGTACGACCGCGCCGTGGCCATCGTCACCCGCGATGGCAAGGCCTCGACCAGCTACATCCAGCGCCGGCTGCAGATCGGCTACAACCGCGCCGCCTCGATCATGGAGCGGATGGAGCAGGAAGGCGTCGTCGGCCCCGCCAACCACGCCGGCAAGCGCGAGATCCTGGCCAGCGCGGCGCCCTAGGAGCGCCGCCGACCGCCGGGTTTCACGCCCTTGGTCATCAGGTCCGGCTTCTTCGGCAGCGGCTTCGATGGATCGCGGCGGTAGATCTCCTGGCTCGAGCCCAGGCCCATGCGGCCCGGCGCCTGCTCGACCAGGTTGCTCTCGCCGCTCTTGAGCCGCGCGATGGCGTCGCGCAGCAGGGCGGCGGTCTCGAAATCGCCCGCCTCCGCCGCCTCGGCCATCCGCCGTTCCAGGTCCTCGATCGCGCCCATGGCTTCGGAACACCCGCTCAAGCTTCGGCGTTGCAGCCGCCTACCCTATTTGAGCCCTATTGCCGCCGCTGGCGTGCGATAGGAAACCTGCGCATGGAGTTCTCGATGACCCTGACCCGCCGCAGCCTGGCTTTGGCGCTCTGCGCCGCCCCGCTCGCCGGCCCCGCCTTTGCGCAAGGCGGCCTGTCGGTCGCCGACAAGGCGCTGGTGGACCGCGCCGCCGCCTACCTCCAGGAGTTGACCGAGGCTAAGGCCCGTTTCGTCCAGACCGACGCCCGCGGCCGCGCCATCGGCGGCCAGGTGTTCCTGAAGCGGCCGGGCAAGGCCCGGTTCGACTACGACGACCCGTCCGGCCTGCTTGTCGTCTCGGACGGCGGCACCGTGGCGGTGCACGATGCGCGGCTGAAGACCTTCGACAGGTACCCGCTCTCGGCGACGCCGCTGTCGGTCTTCCTGGCCAAGAACATTCGACTGGATCGCGGCGTGACGGTCACCCGCGTCTCCCGGCTCGCCGATGGCTTCTCGATCACCGCCCGCGACGGGAACAAGCGCACCGCCGGCCAGATCACCTTGCACTTCCGCGAGGCGCCGCAGCTCGCGCTCACCGGCTGGACGATCACCGACGCCCAGAATCGTCAGACCCGCGTGCAGCTGCAGAACCTGGAGCGGACCTCGGGCCTGGCCGGCTCGCTGTTCGTGCTGAAGGATCCCCGCCCGAAGAACGTTGGCCGCGGCAAGGTGTGATGCGTTAGGCACACGCAAGCTTTACCGGTGGGAAACGACCTCGGCCTTTGACTTTCTGTCATACTGTTGCGATATTGCCACTACGTCGCTCGCGCCGATGCGCGGGCGTGTCCGTGCCGGAACCTATCCCCTCCCGGCGGCGGCATGAGAGACAACTTCCAACGCCCGGGCGCAGCCATCGCCCGGGCGTTTCTTTACGCCGCGTTCCCGAAGCGGCCGCGAACGCCTAAGTAGCCGGCATGCGCCTTCGCCTCTGCACCTGGAACGTCAACTCCGTCCGCCTGCGCGTCGAGCAGGTCGCCCGCTTCGTGCAGGAACAGGCGCCCGACGTCCTGTGCCTGCAGGAGATCAAGTGCCGCGAGGGCGAATTCCCGCTGAACGCCTTCGTCGAGATGGGCCTGCCGCACGTGCGCATCGCGGGCCAGAAGGGCTGGCATGGCGTCGCCATCGCCTCGCGCCTGCCGATCGAAGACGCGCCCAAGCTGGACGTCTGCCGCGAGGGTCACGCCCGCTGCGTCGGCGCTAAGGTCGCCGGCGTCGAGATTCACAACTTCTACATCCCGGCCGGCGGCGACCTGCCCGACCGGGAGCAGAACCCCAAGTTCGACCACAAGCTCGACTTCTACGAGAAGCTGACCGCCGAGCTCTCCAAGCGTGGTCCGAAGGCGCCGCTCGCCGTCGTCGGCGATCTGAATGTCGCGCCCGGCGAATTCGACGTCTGGAACCACCGCTACATGTCGAAGATCGTCAGCCACACGCCGATCGAGGTGGAGGCGTTCGGCAAGCTGAAGGCGTCGCTGCACTTCATCGATCTGCCGCGCGAGACCACGCCAGAGCCGGTGAAGATGGCCTCCTGGTGGAGCTACCGCGCTGCCGACTTCCGCGCGTCGAACCGTGGCCTGCGCCTGGATCATATCCTGGTGACGCCCGGCCTGCGCGACGCGGCCTTCCGGCTGGGCGCTGCGGCCAGCCGCGTCCACGAGGATGTCCGCGCCTGGGAGCGCCCGAGCGACCACGCGCCCGTCAGCGCCGATCTGGTGCTGTAGGCGTCTAAGGCGCCAGCTTGTAGCCGCCGGCTTCCGTCAGCAGCAGCTTGGCGTTCGCCGGATCGGGCTCGATCTTCTGGCGCAGGCGGTAGACGTGGGTCTCCAGGGTGTGCGTCGTCACCCCGGCGTTGTAGCCCCAGACCTCGGCCAGCAGCTCCTCGCGCGAAACGGCCTTCTCGCCGGCTCGGTAGAGGTACTTCAGGATGTTGGTCTCTTTTTCCGTCAGCCGGATCTTTTTCTGCTTTTCGTCGACCAGCATCTTGGCCGCGGGTCGGAACTCGTAGGCGCCCAGCCGGAACACCGCCCCTTCCGAATGCTCGTGACTGCGCAGCTGGGCTCGGATGCGGGCCAGCAACACGGCGAACTTGTAGGGCTTGGTGACGTAGTCGTTGGCGCCGGCCTCCAGCCCCATGACCGTGTCGTCATCTCCGGATGCCGCCGTCAGCATGATCACCGGGGCGGCGACGCCGTTCTGGCGCATCTGCCGGCAGGCCTGGCGGCCGTCCATGTCGGGAAGATCGACGTCGAGCAGCACGAGGTCGGGCCGGGTCTCGGACGCCCGTGTCACACCCTCGCCGGCGGTGGAGGCCTCGACCGTTTCGAAGCCTTCGGCCTGGAGCTGTTCGGCGATCGCCCCGCGAAGGTCCTGGTCGTCGTCGACGATGAGGAGGGTCTTGCGTTGAGCCATTCTTGAAACAAACACCATATGCAGGGTGTCGGGCAAAGGGTTTGCGACTTTGATCTTCACGGCGACCGCTGACGGCTGGCTGGATTTGGGCGACCGGAAGGTGCGCTGCGCGCTGGGTCCGGCCGGGGTGAAGCCCGCCGCGGACAAGCGCGAAGGCGATCAGGCCTCGCCCGCCGGCGTGTGGCCGATCCGCGAGGTCTGGTACCGTCCCGACAAGGGCCCGCCGCCCGCCTGCGCCCTGCAAGTCCACGCCATGACCGAGGCCGACGGCTGGTGCGACGACCCCGCCGATCCGGCCTACAACCGCCACGTCACGCTGCCCTACCCGGCCAGCGCAGAGCGCCTTTGGCGCGACGACGATGTCTACGACATCGTGGTCGTGCTGGGGCACAACGACGATCCGGTGGTTCCTGGGTTGGGCTCGTGCATCTTCCTGCATCTGTGCCGGCCGGGCTTTCCGCCCACCGAAGGCTGCGTCGCGGTCGAGCGCGCCGACCTGGAAGAGCTGCTGGCCAAGGCGCAGCCCGGCGACGCCGTCGAGATCCGCCCGTGACGCTGCCGCCCCCGCGGCAGCATGTGGCCGGGGGCCAGTTGCCCCGACATCGGCACGATCACGGCTACGCCGCAGTCGTGCTCGCCGGAACCTACGAGGAGGCTGGCGACAACGGTCGTCGGATCGTGGGGCCCGGCGACGTCATCGTGCATGGCGCGTTCGAGGCCCACCTGAACCGCACGCCGCCGGCCGGCGCCCTCGTCGTGAACCTCCCGCTGCCGCATCAGGCCCTGCCGGCCTTCGGGGCGGTCACGGATCCCGACTCCATCGCCCGGGCCGCCGAGCGCGACGTGTCGGCCGCCGTCGCGCTGCTGGTCGACCAGCATCGACCCGCCCGCTCGCCGCCCAGCGACTGGCCCGACCTCCTGGCGGCCGCGCTGAGGGAGGGCCCCGTCCGGATCGGAGACTGGTCGCGCGCGCACGGCCTGTCGGCCGAGCATGTGGCCCGCGGCTTCCGGCAGGTGTTCGGCGAAGGGCCGCTCGCCTATGGGCGCGAGGTGCGGGCGCGCGCAGCTCTGGCGTCCAGCCTGTCTGGGGAGCTGTCCCTCGCCGAGATCGCCCAGGCCACCGGCTTCTCGGACCAGGCGCACATGACGCGCGCGGTGGTTGCGCTCACCGGCCGGCCGCCCGGCGCCTGGCGCAGGTCAAATCCGTTCAAGACCGAGGTTCTCTCAGGCGCCATCTAGAGGCGCATGCACAGACGCGCCTTCCTCACCGCCGCCGCCGCCCTTCCCTTCGCCGGCTCCGCCGTCGCCCAGACCCCGGCGTCGATCCGGACGCGCTGGGTGGTCACCAGCTCGGACGGCTTCGACGCCATCGCCTTCCTCGGCCCGCTCTCGGGCAAGCCGATCCACGTCGGCCGCTACAAGGACGAACTCGCCGCCTTCCAGCCCCGCTATTCGGCGGCCGCGAAAGCCGCGCTGGACCGCGCCCAGGCCAAGGCTGACGCCACGGGCAAGCTGCTGTGGCCGACGGTCGCGAACTTCCTGTCGTACGGTCCGACCGACCGCATCGAGGACCTGCTGGTCTCGCTCGAGGCGCCCGAGACGCGGGTGCTGCCGGCGTTCCGCGCCAGCAGTCACTGGGACGAGAAGGTCTGGGGCTTCGTCAGCGACAACCGCCAGGACCTGCACGCCGCGCTCGCGGGGCTGCGCGACGCCGACTTCGTGGGTTTCCGGCGCGGGCTGGTGGCGGAAAAGCTCAAGACGCGGCCCGCCGAGCTCACGGCGGCTCTCGCCAAGTACGACGTGATCGCGGAGCAGGAGCGGCTGATCGGCCGGCCGCTGATGCCGACCATCACCGTCGTCCTGCTGTGGTTCTCCAAGCCGATGGGGGTCAGCGCCGGGATCCAGCGCTCGCTGTCGCACTTCGACTACGCGCCGGAAAACGTGGTCCGGATCGTCGCCCACGAGATGCTGCACCCGCCGTTCCCGATGGACGGGCCGGCGGCCACGGCGGCGCTCGCGGTGCTGGAGAAGGACGAGCTGATGCAGCGGGTGCTGAAGGAGCACAATCCAGACTTCGGCTACAATTCCATGGACGGCATCCTCAACGAGGACACGGTCGAGGCCCTGGACCAGATCGTCTCCGAGCGTCTGGGCGTCGCCCGCGACCCCGCTGAGCGTTGGAGCAAGGCCGACGACGGCATGCATGTGCTGGCGGCCGCCCTCTACGGCATGCTCAAGGCCGAGGGCTACGACCGCACAGGCGGGAACATCGCGCGCTGGATGGAGGATGCGGCCAAGACCGGAAAGCTCTCGCCCGAACGCATCCGCACCTTCGCCGGCCAAGTGACCATGACTCCGCCCGACCAGCTATGGCCGCGGCCGAAGCCGGCCTAGCCGCTTCGGGCGCCGAACACCGCCGAACCGACGCGGACGCTGGTGGCGCCGAAGCGGATCGCCGTCTCGAAGTCGTCGCTCATCCCCATGGAGAGCTTCGACAGACCGTTGCGCTGGGCGACCTTGGCCAGCAAGGCGAAGTGCGGCCCTGCCGGCTCGTGCGCCGGCGGGATGCACATCAGGCCCTCGAGTTCGAAGCCGTAGTCCTTTCGGCAGGTGGCGATGAAGGCGTCCGCTTCGGCCGGGATGACGCCGGCCTTCTGCGGCTCCTCGCCGGTGTTCACCTGCACATAGAGCCTTGGCGTGCGGCCCTGCTTCTGCACCTGCTCCGCCAGCGCTCGGGCCAGCTTGTCGCGGTCCAGGCTCTCGATCACGTCGAAGAACGCGACGGCCTCCTTGGCCTTGTTCGACTGCAGCGGGCCGATCAAGTGCAGGGTGAGGCCGTCCGCCTTGCCGTCCCAGCGCGCCATCGCCTCCTGCACGCGGTTCTCGCCGAACACCCTCTGGCCGGCCGCCAGCACCGGTTCGACCGCTTCCCAGGGCTGTTGCTTGGAAACCGCAACCAGGCTCACCTCGGCCGGATCGCGGCCGCAGGCTTGCGCGGCGCGGGCGATCCGGGCCACGACGTCGGAGTAGGCGGGAGGCGCGGTCATCTCGGACACGTTCTGGACCCTGGAGCGGACGGCCCGGCTCTTACCGGCCCGGCGAGGCCTGCGAAAGGCCCAACGGAGCGGGTTGCCGGCCCTGCTGTTCTTCACCGATCCGGCGCGCACGCCCGATCCCGTCGCCGCGGCTCGCGCGCTGCCGAAGGGGGCAGGCATCGTCTACCGCAGCTTCGGCGCGCCCGACGCCGAGGCCACAGCCCTCCAGTTGAAGGCGGTGGTCCGCTCGGGCGGCCTGATGCTGCTGATCGGCCAGGACGCGGCCCTGGCGCGGCGCGTCGGCGCCGACGGCGTCCACCTGCCTGAGCGCCTGGCGCACCGGGCGGCGTCGCTGAAGCGCGCGAACCCGGGTTGGATCGTGACGGCGGCCGCCCACTCGCTGGCCGCGGCCCGCGTTCCGGGCGCCGACGCCGTGGTGATCTCCGCCGCCTTCCCCTCGCGCAGCCCCTCGGCCAGCTGGCCGCTGGGTCCGGTGCGCCTGTCAGCCCTGGTCCGGGCGGCGGGACGGCCAGCCTATGCGCTGGGCGGGGTGAACAACAAAACGGCCCGTCGTCTCAGGGACGCGGGCCTCGTCGGTCTCGCAGCGGTCGACGCGCTTAGAACTTGAAGGCGGTTTCGAGCCGGACCTTCGGCTGGTCGGCCGGGCGGGCCTGGTTGAACCGGGGCGTGATCTCTTGCTCGCCCAGGGCAACCGAACCGCCGACCCGCAGAGATGGCGTGATCCGGAAGTAGGCCCCGGCCTGCACGTCGTTCGGGGTCGCTTCCCGCGACTCGGTCTGCTTCACGCCGAGCGTAAGGCCGAAGCGGCCCTTGCTGGCGTCATACTTCTGGATGCGGCCAGAGCCCGGCGCGGCCGCCGCCGGCTCGGACTTCACCGTGAAGTCGATGCGTTTGCTCTTGTCGGCCGCGTGCGCGCCGCCGGCCACCGCGCCGAGAAGCGCGGTCGCAGCGATCAACGCAACTGTACGACCAACCGTCATACGCAACATATAGCCCCTAAGCCCCGTCATCGCAGCCCCTGGCGGCTCTAAGCCACTGCACAGGTTCGCGATCTCGAGAGCGATTAGAGAAGCGCAAGGGAACAGGTCAACCGACTCCAGGGCCGCAGGGGTCCATGGCGCGCGAGTTGGCCGGGACATGTGGCGCTTCGGCCACGCGATTCCTGTTTGGCGCCGGTGGCCGCATTGTTATAGAGGGCCCGGCGCGGGGCGGCGCCGTGGCGCCATGCGTCGCGGAAAGATCTTTGGAGACGGATGCATATGCCGTTTGTGCGCGGTGAGTGGAAGCGTGGCCTGCTGGTGAGCGCCGTGGGGCTGGGCGCCCTGAGCCTGGCCGCGTGCTCGAGCGGCCCCCGTCTGCCGTTTACCGGCGGCGGCCGGGTCGAAGCTCCAGCCAACACCGCCATAGCGGTGAACGGCTACCTCTGGCGCGCGACGCTCGACACCCTGTCGTTCATGCCGCTGGCCTCGGCCGACCCCTACGGCGGCGTGATCATCACCGACTGGTACATCAATCCGGAAAAGCCTGACGAGCGCTTCAAGTGCACGGTCTACATCCTGGACTCGCGCCTGCGCGCCGACGGCCTGAACGTCGCGGTGTTCAAGCAGACCCGCGACGCCGCCGGAAACTGGGTGGACGCGCCGGCCGCGACCCAGACCGAGGCGGACATCGAGAACGCCATCCTGACGCGCGCGCGCCAGCTTCGACTTTCGAACATCCGGGGCTGATCCCCGCGTTCGATCGTCGACGCGCCTGCAACGGGCCGTTGACCGGAAGTCCAACTCCTGTCCAAAGGCCCGCCCATGGCCCGCTACAACCCCAAAGAAACCGAACCCAAGTGGCGTAAGCGCTGGGACGACGCCCAGGCGTTCCGTGCCGTCGCGGACAAGTCCAAGCCCAAGTACTACGTGCTGGAGATGTTCCCGTACCCGTCGGGACGCCTGCACATGGGCCATGTGCGCAACTACGCCCTGGGTGACGTGATCGCCCGCTTCAAGCGCGCCCGCGGCTTCTCGGTGCTGCACCCCATGGGCTGGGACGCCTTCGGCCTGCCGGCCGAGAACGCCGCCATGGAGCGCGGCGTCGATCCCAAGGCCTGGACCTACGAAAACATCGACCGGATGCGGTCCGAGCTGAAGGAGCTGGGCCTGGCCATCGACTGGTCGCGCGAGTTCGCGACCTGCGATGTCGAATACTACGGCAAGCAGCAGGCCTGGTTCCTGGAGCTGTTCAAGCGCGGCCTGGTCTATCGCAAGGAGAGCGTCGTCAACTGGGACCCGGTGGACCAGACGGTGCTGGCCAACGAGCAGGTGGTCGACGGCCGCGGCTGGCGCTCGGGCGCGCCGGTCGAGAAGCGCAAGCTGTCCCAGTGGTTCCTGAAGATCACCCAATACGCCGACCAGCTGGTCGACGACCTGGAGAAGCTGGATCGGTGGCCGGAGAAGGTCCGGATCATGCAGGAGAACTGGATCGGCCGCTCGAAGGGCTGCCGCTTCCGGTTCCACTTCGCCGGCCAGGCGCCGCAGGGCCACGAGGGCGGCATCGAGGTCTACACGACCCGGCCTGACACCCTGTACGGCGCGAGCTTCGTGGGCGTCGCCCCGGACCATCCGCTGGCCGAGATGATCGCGGCGCAGGACCCCAAGGCGGCCGCCTTCATCGCCGAGGCCCGCAAGGGCGCGGTTTCCGAAGCCGAGATCGAGACCGCCGAGAAGATCGGCTACGACACCGGCCTGCGCGTAAAGCACCCGTTCGATCCGACCTGGGAGCTGCCGGTCTGGATCGCCAACTTCATCCTGATGGACTACGGCACGGGCGCGATCTTCGCCTGCCCCGCCCACGACCAGCGCGACCTGGACTTCGCCCGCAAGTACGGCCTGCCGGTGAAGCCCGTGGTGCTGCCGCCGGGCGAGGATCCGGCGACCTTCGACGTGGGCGTCGAGGCGTACGTCGGTCCGGGGACCATCTACAACTCGGCTTTCCTGGACGGCCTGGACATCGAGGCCGCCAAGGGGGCCGCCATCGAGCGGATCGAGCGCCAGGACGACGGCAAAGGCGCGACGGTCTACCGCCTGCGTGACTGGGGCGTCTCGCGACAGCGCGCGTGGGGCTGCCCGATCCCGATCGTCCACTGCGGGAAGTGCGGCGTGGTCGCCGTGCCGAAGGATCAGCTGCCCGTCGCGCACCCGGCCGACATCGAGTTCGGCAAGTCGGGCAATGCGCTGGAGCGGCATCCGACCTGGAAACACACCACCTGCCCCGACTGCGGCGGGCCGGCGACGCGCGAGACCGACACGCTGGACACCTTCGTGGACAGCTCCTGGTACTTCGCCCGTTTCGCCAACCCGGAGGCCGACGCGCCGATCGACAAGGCCGCCGCCGACTACTGGCTGCCGGTGGATCAGTACATCGGCGGCATCGAGCACGCCGTGCTCCACCTGCTGTACGCCCGCTTCGTCACCAAGGCGCTGGCGGACGAAGGCATGCTGAGCGTGCGCGAGCCGTTCGCCGGCCTGTTCACCCAGGGCATGGTCACCCACGAGACCTATCGCCGGCAGAGCGGCGAATGGGTCGAACCGGGCGAGGTCGAGGTCGTCGTTGAGGGCAAGTCCCGCACGGCCCGCCTGATCGATGGCGGCGAGCCGCTGGTGATCGGCGACGTCGAGAAGATGTCGAAATCCAAGCGCAACACGGTCGCGCCGGGCGAGATCTTCGAAGTCTATGGCGTCGACGCCGCGCGCCTGTTCGTGCTGTCCGACAGCCCGCCCGAGCGGGACTTCCAATGGTCCAGCGCCGGCGTCCAAGGCGCCTGGCGCTTCGTCAACCGGGTGTGGGACGAGTTCGACGCCCATCCGGCCGGCGGCATCGACTGGAAGGACGCGCTGGAGGACGCCACCGACGCCGCCGCCGAGCTGCGCCGGGCGACCCACCGCACGATCAAGGCGGTGACCGAGGCGATCGACAGCTTCCGCTTCAACTCCGGCATCGCGCGCCTGTACGAGTTCGTGAACACGCTGAAGGCCGTGCCGCCTGTCGATGGCGACCCGGTGATCCTGGCCGCGCGCCACGAGGCCCTGCTGGCGTTCGCCCGCCTGATCGCGCCGTTCACCCCGCACCTGGCCGAGGAATGCTGGGCCCGCATCGGCGGCCAGGGCATGGTCGTGGAGGCGCCCTGGCCCGAGTTCGACCCGGCGCTCACCGAAGATGCGATAAAGGTCCTGCCCGTTCAGGTGAACGGCAAGCGCCGCGGCGAGATCACGGCGCCGGCCGGGGCCGAGCCGGCCGACGTCGAGAAGATCGTGCTGGCCGACGCCGAGATCGCATCGCGCCTCGAGGGCCTGACGATCCGCAAGATCATTGTGGTCAAGGACCGGATCGTGAATATCGTGGCCGCATGACGAAGGCAGCGCTTCTCGCCCTCACGCTCGCCGGCCTGGCGCTTTCCGGCTGCGCCGGTTTCCAGCCGCTGTACGCCGAGCCCGGCGTGGCCTCGAACCTGGCCGCCATCGAGGTGGACGCCCCCGACGGGCGAACCGGCT
>NZ_JAPSKZ010000323.1 GCF_031181185.1 Phenylobacterium sp.
CTGTACGGCCGCTGGACCAGCAGGGTCTCGTCCGGGCCGGAGCCGGGGTTGGCGCCGAGGTCGCGCAGGCGGGCGATCCGCTCCTGGCGCGCCTGGATCGGCAGCTGTTCGGTCGGCGTGATCTTGATCGCGAGGTTATGGGCGTTGACCTCGAGCCGCAGCGGCAGCAGCCGCTGGAGGGCGGAGGCCTTGAGGTAGATCTCGCTGGGCGTGACGGCGATGTCCGTCGGCGCCAGCGGAACCTCGCGAGGGCCGTCGCGGGCGGCGCCGGTCTTCAGGTCGATGATCAGCGAGCGCCGGGCTTCGCCGATGCGGCCGACGACGCGGCCCTCGGCGGGCAGGACATCGATGTCGAGTTCCAGGAGGCGGGCCAGCTCGGCCAGCGGCAGGAGCGGGTCGGCCTCGTCCCCGTAGGCGGCAAGGCCGTCGGTCAGGGTGAGCCGGTCGAGCTCGATCGAAAGGAGGAGCAGGCTGTCCGGGTCGACAGCACCGGCCGGCGGCTGGATCGGGGATCCAGCCGGCGCCGCCGTTGCAGCGTCCTCAGCCGCCCAACCGGGAGAGGCGGCGGCGAGGACTACGACTGCAGGGACGGTGACAATCCATCTACGGCGCTTGGACGGTCGCAAGAAGCTTGCCCGGGGACGTGTCGTCGTCAATGAACGAGACTTCTAGCTTCTCACCGGGTGCGGGCGCGCGCGTCAGAGGGACGCGCATCGTGCGGCGGTCGATCTCCGTGTAGACGCCCACGCCGCGCGCGAGGCCGATCGGGTCTCCCCGCTTGCCGGCGGGGCGGACCTCGACGTTGCCGAACAGGGAGCTTGCGCCGACGCGCACCAGGTCGAAAGCCATGACGGGCGTACGGCTAGCCCCCGAGCCTCCCGCGGGCGAGGCTTCGGCATACTCAATACGAGGGTTCTCGACCGCGGCCCGGACGTCGGGCGGCGCGGTGCGGACGATCGCCGGAATGCTGAGCCCGAAAACCGAGGTGATCTGGAAGCGCAGCTCGCCCGGGTTCAGGCCGGCGGCGTCCTCGGCCGTGGTGCCGACGTTGGCCGGCGGAATGGTGGTGACCGTCAGGTGCGTGCGATGCTCGCTCTTGGCGTCGGCGGGCACCGAGCCCACGCGCAGGCGGATCGTCTGGCCCTGGCCCGGCGCGAGCGTGGCCCGGCGCGGGGCGACCATGACCATGCCCTTGGCGGAGGCCAGCTTGTCGATGATCGGCTTCGCCGTATCCTTGTGGCGCGGGTCGTCGGCTGCGACAATCTGGCCGTCCGGCAGCATCACCCGGTCGATCAGGGCGATGTCGAACGTGGCCGGGGCGGTGCCCTGGTTGAAGATGTAGACCGTCGCCGTCCGCTGAGTCGGGCTGAAGGTCACACGCTTGGGCGTGATGTTGAGGTTCGCGCCCACGGTCGTCGTGGTGACGGGCGGGGCGGCGGGCGCCGGCTGGCCCTGGGCGTCAGTTCCAAGAACCGCGAGCAGGGCGAGGGCGGGGAAGAGGGCGAGCTTTTTCAATTGTACTGGACCACCACGACGAGCATGCCCTCGTAAGGGCCGGGGACAAGGTTCTGAGCTGACGCGAGCGCCAGTGAACCGCCGATGTCCACGCTCATCGCGTCGCCGTTCAGAACGACGCCGCCCATGCCGACCTGGTACTCGGCATTGGTGTTGGTCTTGACGATCAAGGTTTCCTGGCCCCCGCTGCGGACGACCGTAAAGCTCTCGGGTACGGTCGTCGAGACTACGTCCCCAGGTTGGCCTAAGGCCGCCGAGGCCGGCACCGTGACCTATGCGGGCAGCGAGGTGAAGGGGTACGGCAATCTCGTCCTGATCGCCGCGCTTCACGTTGAGCGCGCTGTTGTGGGCGTAGGCCGTGACGTAGCCGTTGTCGTGGCGGATCAG
>NZ_JAPSKZ010000095.1 GCF_031181185.1 Phenylobacterium sp.
GGGTGGAGAGCCTGATCGAGCACCCCGCGATCATGACCCACGCCTCGATCCCGCCTGAGACCCGCGCCCGCATCGGCATCGAGGACGGCCTGATCCGGCTGTCGGTCGGCGTCGAGAGCACCGCCGACCTGATCGCCGACCTCGAGCAGGCGCTGGCAGCCTAGAGGAACAGCTCCGCCGCGGCGTCGACGATGGCGTCGGTGTCGAGGCGGTAGTGGCGGTAGAGGTCCGGCAGGTCGCCGACCTGGCCGAAGCTGTCGAGGCCCAACGAACTCACGCGCATGCCGCGCACGCCGCCCAGCCAGGAAAGCGTCGCGGGCGAGCCGTCGACCACCGTCACCAAGCCGGCGCCCGGCGCAAGCTGGCCCAGCAGCGCCTCGGCGTGGCTCTCGCGCTTCTCGCCGGTGGTCCAGCGGCGGCGGCGCGCCGCCATCCAGTCGCGGTGCAGCAGACCCGGCGAGACGACGTTCAGCACGCCCAGGCCGGGCAGGTCCTCGGCGAGCTGCTCGGCGGCAACCAGCACCTCGGGCGCTATGGCGCCGCAGAACACCAGGGCGGCTTCCGAGCCCGGCGCGGGCGCCTTCAGCCAGTAGGCGCCCTTGAGTGCGTCGGCCTTCCAAGCCTCGTCCGTTCGCTGCGGCTGCGCCAGGGTGCGGGTCGTCAGCCGCAGGTAGACCGAGCCGCCGTCCTTGGCCTGCATGTGTTCGAAGGACCACCGCATCACGAGCGCGAGCTCGTCCACGAAGGCGGGTTCGAAGTAGGTCAGGCCCGGCTGGCCCATACCGATCAGCGGCGTGTAGATGGACTGGTGCGCCCCGCCTTCGGGGCCGAGCGTCAGGCCCGACGGCGTCGCCACCAGCATGAAGCGGGCGTCCTGGTAGCAGGCATAGTTCAGGGCATCGAGGCCGCGGGAGATGAAGGGGTCGTACACCGTTCCGATCGGCAGCAGGCGCTCGCCGAAATGCGGACCAGCCAACCCGAGGGCGGCGAGGTTCAGGAACAGGTTGTGCTCGGCGATGCCCAGCTCGATGTGCTGGCCCGCCTGGCCGCCGATCCACTTCTGGGCCGAGGGGATCTTGGCGTCACGGAAGACGTCGGCAGTCTCGCGCCGTCGGAACAGGCCCCGCTGGTTCACGAAGCCGCCGAGGTTGGTGGAGACTGTCACGTCCGGGCTGGTGGTGACGATGCGATCGGCGATGGGATGGCCGCTCTTGGCGAGGTCCAGCAGGATGCGACCGAAGGCGGCCTGGGTGGACTGCTCCGCGCCGTCTGGCACGGGGAAGTCCGCCGGCCCTGGCACGGAGATCGTCGCCGCCTCGAACCGGCGCTCGGCCGGTCGGCCGAACGGCGTCTCGGCGACGAACGCTTTCAGCGCCTCGGCCTCTTCGGGCGGAAGGCCGGCGTAGGGCTCCCACTCTTCGCCGGCCGGAATGCCCATGCTCTCGCGCAGCGCGTCCACCTGAGTGGGCGTCATCAGGCCCGCGTGATTGTCCTTGTGGCCCTGCAGCGGCAGGCCGAAACCCTTCACCGTGTAGGCGATGAACAGGGTGGGCGTGTCGTCCTTGGCGGCGGCGTCAAAGGCCTCCGTAAGGGTCTCGATGCAGTGGCCCCCAAGGCCGATCATCAGGCTGTGCAGCTCGTCGTCCGAGAAGCCCTCCAGCAGCGCGCGGACGCCCGGCTCGCGACCGATGTCGCGGGTGAGCCGCTCGCGCCAGGCCGCGCCGCCCTGGTAGGTGAGGGCGGCGTATTCCGCGTTCGAGCACGCTTCGATCCAGTTGCGCAGCGCCGGGCCGCCGGGCCGGGCGAAGGCGCGCTCCTGGGCCTTGCCCCATTTCAGCGTGACGACCCGCCAGCCGGCGGTCTCGAAGATGTCGTCGAACCGGTCGAACATCCGGTCGGCGGTGGTCGCGTCCAGGCTCTGACGGTTGTAGTCGACGATCCACCAGACGTTGCGGATGTCGTGCTTGTAGGCCTCGATCAGGCACTCGTAGATGTTGCCCTCGTCCAGCTCGGCGTCGCCCAGGGTGGCGACCATCCGGCCCTCGCGGGCGGGATCCAGCCAGCCGTGGGCTTTCAGGTAATCCTGGGTCAGCGACGAGAAGGCGGTGATCGCCACGCCCAGGCCGACCGAGCCGGTGGAGAAGTCGACGTCGTCCTTGTCCTTGGTCCGCGACGGGTAGGACTGGGCGCCGCCGAAGCTGCGGAAGCCCTCGAGCTGCTGCTGCGTCTGGCGGCCCATCAGGTACTGGGCGGCGTGGAACACCGGCGAGGCGTGCGGCTTGACCGCCACCCGGTCCTTCGGCCCCAGCGCGTGGAAGTAGAGCGCCGTCAGGATCGTCGTCATTGAGGCGCAGCTGGCCTGGTGGCCGCCGACCTTCAGCCCATCGCGGCTCTCGCGCAGGTGATTGGCGTTGTGGATCGTCCAGGTCGCCAGCCAGCGCAGCCGCGCGTCGATCTGCTCCAGGCGCCGCATCGCGTCGGCGGTCCCGAGGTTGTGACCGGCGGCGGGGGCGGACTGAACGCGAGGCATGGAATGTTCCGGCTTCCAAGGGATCGAGGCGCGATCTTGCGCTGAAGCTGACGCTGCAGGCACGCTTTTTTCGGTCTCTAGCAGGTTTCCGGGCGGAACGTCAGGCGCTCGGAGCGCCGCCGCGACTGTCGAATCTTCGGTACGCCGAGATTGACGCCTTCCCGACCTTCGGGCTTGCTTCGCCCCAAAGAGCGCCGACAGAGCGCATCTGGAGGAAGATGGATGGCGAAGACCGCCGTGGCGGCCGACCGGCTGCCTATGAAGACGAAGCTGGCTTTCGGGCTGGGCGGCGCCGCCGAGATGGTGGCGCTCTACTCCGTCTCCAGCTTCGCCATGCTGTTCTACAACCAGGTTCTCGGCGTTCCCCCCCACCTCGTGGGCCTGGCGATCTCGGCGAGCCTGATCCTCGACGCTATCTCCGATCCGATCGTAGGTTCGATCTCGGACCGCACGAAGTCGAAGCTGGGGCGGCGCCACCCCTATCTTTTCGCGTCGGGAATCCCCGTGGGCCTCACGGTCTGGGCGATCTTCTCGCCGCCGGCGGGTCTCGGCGAGACCGGGCTGCTGATCTGGCTCGGCGCGGCGGTCATCCTGATGCGCCAGGCCATGACCTTCTTCTACGTCCCCCACCTGGCCCTCGGGGGCGAGCTGTCGCCCCACTACACCGAGCGCTCCAAGGTGATGTCCTACTACAGCTTCTTCAACTGGGCCGGCGGGGCGCTGACCACCATCGTGGCGCTCCGGGTGTTCTTCCCCTCGACCCCGGAATTCCCCCGCGGCCTCCTGAACCCCGAGCCCTGGGGGGCCTACGCGGCCACCATCGGCCTTGTCTCGATGGCAGCCCTGTTCCTCTCGGCGTGGTTCACCAGGGACCGGATCCCGTACCTGCCCCAGCCGCGGGCCGACCAGCCCAAGCTCAGCCTACGCGGCTTCATCTCCGACATCGGCAAGGCGCTCGCCAACATCAACTACGTCTGGCTGCTGGTGGCCTACTTCTTCGTGGCCCTGATGATCGGCATGCGCGAGGGCATGCGGCTCTACGTCAACACCTACTACTGGGACCTCTCCAGCGAGCAGCTCAGCTGGTTCGTGGCCGGCAGCCTCGTCGGCTACCTCACCGCCTTCCTGTTCGCGGCCAAGCTGCACGGCAAGTTCGACAAGAAGCGGACCATCATCCTCGCGGCCCTGACCTACGCCATCGTGCCGCCGATTCCCTTGGTGCTGGGCATGATGGGCGTCCTCGATCCGACCACCCCGGGTCTGGTGCCCCTGCTGATCGCCTTCGCCGCGGTCCAGTACGGCTCGATCAGCGTGCTGCAGATCAGCGTCATGTCGGCGCTGGCGGACGTCGCCGACGAGAACGAGCTGAAATTCGGCCTGCGCCAGGAGGGCATCCTCTATTCGACACGCACGATGGCCGGGAAGATCGACATGGCCGTAGGCACCATGGTCGCCGGCGCCGTGATCACCCTGATCAACTTCCCGGAGGGAGCGAAGAGCATCGCCGACGTGCCGGCCAAGGTGCTGTTCGATCTGGCGCTGTGGGACAGCATCATGGCGGCCATCCCGGGCGTCATCGCCGTGTTCTTCTACTCGCTCTACAAAATCGACCGGAACAGCTACGAGCAGACCCGCGCCGCGCTGCTGGCGCGGCGGGCCAAGACGAAGGCCGACGACGCCGCCGCCGCCAGGAAGGACTCAGGTAGCATCCCCGACGCCGCCCCGGCGCCGGCGGAATAGGGCCCACGCGCCGAGCGCCGCGCCGGTCCCGACCGCGTCCGCCACGAAGTCGGCCAGGTCGCCGCGACGGCCGAAGCCCATCGTCGCCTGCAGCGCCTCGGTGGCCGCGCCGAACAGCAGCGTGAAGGCCGCGACCCGCCACGGCCTCCGCGGCCACAGCACGAAGCCGAACCCCGTAAGGGCGCCCCAGGTCAGCGCGTGTTCCGCCTTGTCCCAGACGCTCACGCTCGGCAGCGAGCCGGTAGGGGCGAGGCAGACGTAGAGGACGGCGACGCAGGCGAGGCCGAAGGCTGCGAAGCGGAGCATGCCGCTTACTTGCACGCCGGCCCGCCGCTCTCTAGAGCCGATGGGCGAACGGAGTGAGCTTGATGGCTATCGAGGCGGTGATTTGGGATTTCGGCGGAGTGTTCACGACCTCCCCGTTCGAGGCGTTCAACCGCTACGAGGCCGAGAAGGGGTTGCCCAAGGACCTCATCCGCCGGGTCAACGCGACCAATCCGGATAGCAACGCCTGGGCGCTGTTCGAGCGCAACGAGATCGACGCCGGCCGCTTCGATGCGCTGTTCCTCGAGGAATCGACGGCGCTGGGCCATCCGGTCCGCGGCGCCGAGGTCCTGCCGCTGCTGTCGGGCCAGCTCCGGCCGCGGATGGTCGAGGCGCTGAAGGCGTGCAAGCAGCGCTTCAAGGTGGGCTGCATCACCAACAACGTCGTGTCCGAGCACAGCCCCGGCCAGGATGCGGGCCAGCGGATGGCGGGCGCCATGGCCCAGGTGATGCCGCTATTCGACGCCATTATCGAGAGCTCCAAGGCGGGTGTGCGCAAGCCCGACCCCCGCATCTACCTGATGATGTGCGACCTGCTGGCCGTGCAGCCCGAAGCGTGCGTCTACCTCGACGACCTCGGGATCAACTGCAAGCCCGCCGCGGGCCTGGGCATGCAGGCCATCAAGGTCACCACCGAAGACCAGGCGCTGGACGATCTGGCGAAGATCGTCGGGCTGGAGTTTGCGTGATGGGCCGTCCCCAGAAGATCGGCGCCGAGGCGGCGCTGCCGCGCCTGAACGGCTGGAGCCGCGTGGACGGCGAGCGTGACGCGATCCGGAAGACCTTCCGCTTCAAGGACTTCAACGAGGCCTTCGGCTTCATGGCGCGCGTCGCCATCAAGGCCGACCAGCTCGACCACCACCCCGAGTGGTTCAATGTCTACAATCGGGTCGAGGTCACGCTCGCCACTCATGACGCTGACGGCGTAACGGAGCTGGACGTGACCCTGGCCGGGTTCATGGACGAGATCGCGGAACAGTAGCGGAGGAAACCCCGATGGGACGGGTCGCCGGCAAGAAGGCCTTCATCACCGGGGCGGCTCAGGGCCTGGGCGCCGCCTTCGCCCGCCGGCTCGCCGCCGAGGGCGCCCAGGTCAGCCTCGCCGACATCAACGCCGCCGGCGCCCGCGCGGTGGCCGACGAGATCAACCAGGTTCACGGCGAGGGGACCGCCTTCGCCTTCCCGCTGGACGTCACCAAGGAAGACCAGTGGATCTACGCCCTCGAGGAGGCCGACGCCGCCATGGGCGGCATCTCGGTGCTGGTGAACAACGCCGGCATCAGCCGCGGCGGCGACATCGAGAGCCTGAGCCTCGAGGACTGGAAGCTCGTCATGAGCGTCAACGTCGACAGCGTCTTCCTGGGGACGAAGCACGCGCTGAAGTACCTGCGCCAGAACCAGCCCGGCTCGATCATCAACATCAGCTCGATCGCGGGCCTGATCGCCGCCCATAACAGCCCGTCGTACAACGCCTCGAAGGCCGCCGTCTGGCTGCTGTCGAAGGGCATCGCCCTCCATTGCGCCAAGCAGGGCCTGGACGTCCGCTCGAACTCGATCCACCCGACCTTCATCGACACGCCGATCCTGGACCCGCTGCGCCAGCGGTTCGGCAAGGAGGAGGCTGAGGCCAAGCTCGCGCGCCAAGTGCCGCTGGGCCGCATCGGCGAGCCGGACGACATCGCCAACGCCGTGCTCTACCTGGCCTCGGACGAGAGCCGTTTCATGACGGGCGCCGAACTGAAGCTCGACGGCGGCATCTCGGCGATGTGAGGGCGCTGCGGCGCTAGTTCACCACCACCGCGCCCAACAACACCTTCGCGCCTCGGCGACCGAGTATGGCGTCGGTCTGCTGCTGAAGGTTGCGGCCAATGAAGTCGACGTTCGGCGGCGCGCCGGCGGGCAGACCCGCGGCATAGGTCTGCACCGTCGAGGCGTAGGCCGACCGCAGCCGAGGGATCGAGGCGTGCGCCCGCTCCCGCAACGCTGCGTCGGGGATGTCCAGCCCGCATTCGACCGAGAGCACGCCCCGGCGGCCGTCGCCGCGCCGCATGGTGCCCAGGACCGTCTGGATGGGCACGTAGCTGGCGCCGCCGGTGAACTTCTTCTCACCCTTTTCGGACGAGGCGCGGGCCGCGCCGGGCAGGGCGCTCGCGAGCGCGAGGTTGAGGGTGAGGGCGGCGAAGCGGCGGCGGTCCATCGGCCGCATCAGGCCAAAACATGGTTAGCGGTCTCTTTACGGCCTGGCGGCGACAGTCGGGCCCACGAGACGATTCGCTAGGCTACCGGAGCGCCGCTTGGGCCGATTTGCGCCGACCACCCTGGACCTCGACGGCAAGGTCATTCTCGTCACCGGCGGCACCGGCAGTTTCGGCCGCCGCTTCGTCGAGACAGTGCTGGCGCGGTGCAGTCCGCGGAAGCTGATCGTCTATTCGCGCGACGAGCTGAAGCAGAGCGAGATGCAGATCGACCTCGCCGACCGCTTCGGTCCGGAGAAGCTCGCCCGCATGCGGTTCTTCCTGGGCGACGTGCGCGACCGCGAGCGGCTGAGCCTCGCCGTCCGCGGCGTCGACGTGGTGATCCACGCCGCGGCGCTGAAACAGGTGCCGGCGGCAGAGTACAATCCCTCGGAGTGCATCCACACGAACGTGCTCGGCGCCGAGAACGTGGTCTGGGCGTGCCTGGCGAACCGGGTCGCCAAGGTCGTGGCGCTTTCCACCGACAAGGCGTGCAATCCGATCAACCTCTACGGCGCGACCAAGCTCGCCTCGGACAAGACCTTCGTCGCGGCGAACAACCTCTCGGGCGACATCGGCACCCGCTTCTCGGTGGTGCGCTACGGCAATGTGGTCGGCTCGCGCGGCTCGGTGGCTCCCCTGTTCCAGCGGCTGATCGCCAAGGGGGCGGCCGAGCTGCCGATCACCGACCCGCGGATGACCCGCTTCCTGATCACCCTCGACGAGGGCGTGGACTTCGTCCTCTCGTCGCTCTCGATGATGCGCGGTGGCGAGATCTTCGTGCCGAAGATCCCCTCCATGAAGATCACCGACATCGCCGCCGCCATGGCGCCCCAGCTGCCGATCAAGGTGGTCGGCATCCGGCCGGGCGAGAAGCTGCACGAGATGATGATCTCGTCCGACGACGCCCGCACCACCGTCGACCTCGGCGACCGCTATGTGATCGAACCGGCCTTCGCCGAGTACCAGCGCGCGCCGATTGACGGCGGCGAGGTGGCGGAGGGCTTCTCGTACGCGTCGGACACCAACGACGAATGGCTGGAGCCCGAGGCCTTCCTCGCCATGCTCGAGACCGATGGCCCGCGCCGCCGGCGGCGGGCGACGGACTGACAGGCCAGGGCTTCGATGACCACCCCGCTGCTTCCCTACGGCCGACAGACCATCGAGGATGACGACATCGCCGCCGTGGCCGAGACCCTGCGCGGCGACTTTCTGACCACCGGACCGACCGTCGAGGCCTTCGAGCGCGCCTTCGCCGAGACAGTGGGCGCCCGCCATGCGGTCGCTTGCGCCAATGGGACGGCCGCCCTGCACCTGGCGATGCTGGCTCTGGACGTGCAGCCGGGCGAAGCCGTGATCGCGCCGACGATCACCTTCCTGGCGACCGCCAACTGCGCCCGCTACGTCGGGGCCGAGGTGGTGTTCGCCGACGTCGATCCGGACACGGGCCTGATGTCGGCGCAGACCCTGTCCGACGCGCTGCAGCGCCTGGACGGGCGTCGGCTCCGCGCCGTCCTGCCAGTCCACCTGCGGGGCGACGCCGTCGAACTTCCGGCGCTGGCCGAGCTCGCCCAGGCCGCCGGCGGGGTGCTGGTCGAGGACGCGCCGCACGCGCTCGGAACGACGATGCGGTTCGGCAATCTGTCGGAACAGGTCGGCGATGTGCACCATTCGGCGATGGCGACCTTCTCGTTCCACCCAGTGAAGACCATCGCCACCGGCGAGGGCGGCATGGTGACGACAAACGACGATCGCCTAGCCCAGCGCCTGCGCACGCTGCGCACCCACGGCATGGTCCGGCCCGAGGGCTGCGAGCCCTGGTGGTACGAGATGCCGGAGCCGGGCTTCAACTACCGGCTCCCGGACGTGCTGTGCGCGCTGGGTCTCTCGCAGTTGAAGAAGCTGCCACGCTTCGCGGCCCGGCGCCGGGCCCTCGCCGCGGCGTACCGCGAGGTCCTCGCGCCCTTGGCGCCCCTCGTCCGGATCGCCGCCCAGCCCGCCTGGAGCGATCCGGTCCTGCACTTGATGTGCGTGCTGATCGACTTCGAAGCCGCCGGCCGCACCCGCCTTCAGGTGGTGGAGGCGTTGCGTGAACGCGGCGTAGGAACGCAGGTCCACTACATCCCGGTGCATCGCCAGCCGTACTACCGCGAACGGTACGGCGAGCTCGACCTGGCGGGCGCGGAGGCTTGGTACGCCCGCTGCCTGTCGCTGCCGCTGTATCCCGGCATGGCGGATGAGGACGTGGGCCGCGTGGCGGCCGCGCTGCAAGAGGTCCTGGGGCTCTAGGCCGCCAGGCCCGCCTGCTGGATCAGCTCGCGCATGGCGTTCATCTGCTCGGGCGCGCGGGCCAGTTCGGCCCGGGTGTCGTCATTGCGAACCAGTTTCAGCGCTTCGGCCTTGGCGCGGCTGGCCGCGGGTCCCAGAGGCGCGGACTCGCCGCACGCCAGCTTGAGCAAAAGGGTCAGCCGTTGCAGCGCCGAAGCGTTGGCCTTGGCCAGGCTCGCCGTCACCTTGGCCTCGCCCTCGATCAGCCCGCCCAGGTCGCCGAGCTTGGTCTGCAACGGCTCTGAGTCCTCGGGCGCGAGGCCGCACCGGCCAACCGACCGCTGCAGCGCCGCCAGCTGCGCCAGCCTGGCCGAGGCGGAATCCTCGCCGGCCGCCTTCAGCATCTCTTTCTCGAAGCGCAGCGAATGCACCACGGCCTTCAGCCAGCGGCCGGCCTGGCGCTTGTTCGCGCCGCCGATGACGTTCTCGGTCAGCCAGATCAGCGCCTCGACCTCCTCCCGGGAAGTCTTGCCCTGGCCGAGGTAGGCTTCGACGAAGTCGCCGGTGATCAGCATGCGCGAGCGCACCGAAAAGGCGTGCTGCACGTCTTCCAGCGGCAGCAGCTTGCCGGCCGCCGCAGTCAGCGACATGGCAAGCGCCCGCAGGACGTCGATCTCGGCCTCGGCGTCGCCTGGTTTCAGGCGCCGCGGGCCATTCAGTTCGCGCAGAATCCGCTTGCCCAGCGCCGTGCGCACGTCGGCGAAGTCCTCGCTCGACAGCCATTTGGCCAGCCGCTGCGCGGCCGGGGACAGCTGCGGCATCACCTTGGCGACCGAGGGTTCGATGCGGATCAGGGTCTCGACCGCCTCATAGGCGGTCAGGCGGGTGAGGGCGGCGAGCGTCGCGCCCAGGTCCATGCCCTTGCCCAGGAGGTCGCCCAGGCCGGGCTTCGATTCCAGGATCTCGGCCAGCGGCTGCTCGATCACGGAGAGCGCCAGGACGCGCGGCCCCTGGCCTTTCGGCGCCGCGTCGGCGAGGTCCAGCAGGCGCAGCACTTTGTCAGACCAGGAGGCCGCCGGGGCGATCGAAGCCGCGACGCCCGCGCCCAGCAGGTAGGCGCGCTCAGGCTCCTTGGCCACCCGCTCGGCGGCGGCCGCGAAGCCTTCCTTGTCGACGTCAGGCAGGGCGCCGCGCTTGGCGTCGCGCATCAGCCGGTCGATCGACCGCTGAACCAGGGCGTGGAACACCCGCATCATCTCGTGGACCGACATGCCGCGGGCATGGGCCTCGGGGATGGCGAGCTTCTGGACGGCGTGCTGCAGGTCGGTGCCGGACGCCTCCAGCTTCTCGACCAGGTCCGGGCGGTGCAGCAGTTCGAACGGCGTGGCGTTGTTGCGGTCGAGCCAGCCTTCCAGCAGCCGGCCGATCCGTTCGCGGGCGTGGATGGTGTAGAGGTCCTCGGGCGTGACGCACAGCGGCTGGGCTTCAGCCTGGGACTTGGCCTTTCGGGCCGCTTCGGCGGCGCCCAGCTTCAGGATGGTGACCGTCTGGAACTCACGGGTTTCTTCGTCCAAGGTCTCCTTCGTCACCTTGGCGGCGGCGACGCGGCCCTCGTTGTAGAGCTCCTCGGCGACCCGGACTGCGGCGCTCCGGTTCTCGGACGCCATCTCAAGCGTCCACGAAGCGCCGGGGGTTTTCCGGACGAACACCTCGAAATGCACGCTGTATCCATCCATGAAAGCATCCCCCCGGACGCTCACACGTTCCTCGAACAAGCTTAAGGGCGCGTTGACTGCCGCTACACCTGCCGCCGGCCCCATTGAGGCCATGCTTCACCGCGAATAGCTTGCGACATCTCGGGCAAGGAGACACCGACACCACATGGCCAAGATCACCCTGGTGGATGACGACGAGAACATCGTCACCTCCGTCAGCCTGGCGCTGGAAAGCCACGGGCATACCATCAAGGCCTACTATGACGGGGCGGCGGGCCTGGCCGCGCTCGAGAACGATCCGCCGGATCTCGCGATCCTAGACGTGAAGATGCCGCGCATGGATGGCATGGAGGTGCTGCGCCGGCTGCGCCGCAGTTCGGACCTGCCGGTGATCATCCTGACGTCCAAGGACGAGGAGATCGACGAGATCCTGGGCTTCAATCTCGGGGCCGACGACTACATCCACAAACCGTTCAGCCAGCGCCTGCTGATCGAGCGGGTGAAGGCGGTGCTGCGCCGCGCCGGACGGGGCGAGGACGAGGGCGTCGCGGGGCCCGCGACCGCCGCCGAGGTCAGCGCCCGGGCGATCAAGCGGGGCAAGCTGACGCTGGACCCGGCGCGCCACGACTGTTTGTGGGACGGCAAGCCGGTGAAGCTCACCGTCACCGAGTTCCTGCTGCTGCAGTCGCTGGCCCAGCGGCCCGGCTTCGTGAAGAGCCGCGACAACCTCATGGACGCGGCCTACGAAGACCAAGTCTACGTCGATGACCGCACCATCGACAGCCACATCAAGCGCATGCGGAAGAAGTTCCGCGAGGTGGATCCTGAGTTCGACGCGATCGAAACCCTCTATGGCGTCGGCTACCGATACCGCGAAAGCTGAGCGGAGCCGGTCTCGCACGAGGCCCCGGCCGTCGAAGTTCCGTTGGCTGCCGGGCTCCAAGCTCGGCCGGCTGATCCTTGCGCTCAACCTGCTGGGGCTGGCGATCCTGATCGTCGGCGCGCTCGTGCTGAACGAATACCGGCAAGGCCTGGTCAAGGCGCGGATCGACAGCCTGTCGGCCCAAGGCGAGCTGATCGCCGACATCATCAACCGCGCCGCGACGGTCGGCGAGCCCGAGCCGCAGATGGACGCGGCGCTCGCCACCGAGATCATGCAGACGTTCAAGAGTCCGGAGACCCAGCGGGCCAGGCTCTTCGATGCGACCGGCCGGCTGGTGGCCGACACCGACCTGGTCGCGGACCGCGTCGAATGGAAGGTGCTGCCGCCGGCGCGGCCGCGCGAAGAGGATCGCGGGGTGCGTCTGGACCTCATCCCGCGCAGGCCCGAGCCCACCGCCGCCGACGCCGAGAAGGCCTTGGCGCAAGAGGTGAGCGAGGCGCTGAAGGGCCGCCGCTGGTCCGGCATGCGCCGAGGCCCGGACGGCGACCGGGTGGTCTCGGTCTCGATTCCGATCCGCCACGTGAAGGCCGTGCTGGGCGTGATCACCCTCGAAGCCAGCGACGTCGACGAGATCATCGCCAGCGAGCGCGCGGCGCTGATCCCGTTCATCCTCATCGCCATCGGTGTGACCCTGGCCTCCTCGATCCTGCTGAACAGCCTGGTGGCCCAGCCGGTGAACCGTCTGGCGCGGGCCGCGGACAGCGTGCGCCTGTCGCGGGCGCGGGCGATCTCGCTGCCGGACCTCGCCCGCCGCGACGACGAGATCGGCGGGCTGACGCGCAGCCTGGAGGACATGACCCATTCGCTGTCCGAGCGCATGGACGCGATCGAGGCCTTCGCCGCCGACGTGGCCCACGAGATTCGCAATCCGCTGACGTCGCTCCGCTCGGCGGTGGAGACCCTGGACTTGGTGCACGAGCCAGCGGCCCGCGACCGGCTGCTGAACATCCTGAAGAACGACGTCCAGCGCCTGGATCGGCTCGTCACTGACATCTCCAACGCCTCGCGCCTCGACGCCGAGCTCTCACGCGACCAGCCCAAGATGGTCGACCTGGGCCGTCTGGTCGGCGACATCGTGGCGCTCTATCAGGCGACGGCGAAACCCGGCGATGTGCGCGTACGCCTGGAGCTCACGCCCGGCGCGGAGCCGGTGCGGGTGCTGGGCCGCGAGGGGCCCCTGGGGCAGATCTTCCGCAACCTCATCGACAACGCCCGTTCGTTCAGCCCGCCGGGAGACGAGGTGACCGTGGCGCTGGGCCGCGGCGGCGGGCGCGTTGCGGCCACCGTCTCGGACAACGGCCCGGGCATACCGCCTGAGAACCTCGAGACCATCTTCGAGCGGTTCTACACCTCCCGGCCGAAGGGGGCGGCCTTCGGCGGCAACTCGGGCCTTGGCCTCTCCATCGCCCGGCAGATCGCCGAGGCGCACGGCGGCACGCTGCAGGCCCGCAACCGCACGCACCCGGACGGAACTGTGCAGGGCGCGATCTTCATCCTCAGCCTGCCCGAGCCGGTGCTGTGATCCGCCACGCCGGCCTGATCGCCCAGCGAGTGGCCGGCCGCTGGCTGGGGGTGCTGGTGGAGGGGCCCTCGGGCGCCGGCAAGAGCGATCTCGCGCTGCGGGCCCTAGGCCAAGGCTTCCGGCTGGTCGCCGACGATCGGGTCGTGCTCTGGGCCTCCGGCGAGCGCCTTTTCGGCCGGGCGCCTGAGACACTGCAGGGCCTGCTCGAGGTGCGCGGCCTGGACGTGATCCGCGTGCAGGCGCTGCCGGTCTGCGAGGTGGGCCTGGTGGTCCGGCTCGGGCCCGCCGAGCGCATCCCCGATCCGGCCTACGAGGACATCCTGGGCGTGCAGCTCCCGGCGCTTGCCACTCCGGCGTTCGAGGAGTCGGCTCCTGCGAAACTCAGTCGCGCGCTCTCAAGCTTTGACGCGGCGCACAAGAGGCGTATTTAGCACCGCTCGCGCCCAGGCTAAGGCGCCATCGGGTGGGGATACCCTTTGGAACATCAGGCATGATCGGGCTCGTGATCGTCACCCACGGGCGACTGGCGGAGGAGTTCGTCTTCGCCATGGAGCACGTGGTCGGGCCTCAGGCCGCCGTCGAGGCGATCTGCATCGGGCCGGACGACGACATGGAGCGCCGCCGGAAGGACATTCTCGATGCCTGCGGCCGCGTGGACGGCGGCCAGGGCGTGATCCTGCTGACGGACATGTTCGGCGGCACGCCCTCCAACCTGGCGATCTCGGTGATGGAGCAGACGAAGGCGGAGGTGATCGCCGGCCTCAACCTGCCCATGCTGATCAAGCTCGCCAGCGTGCGGACCCGCTACAGCCTCGAAGACTCGGTTGCAGCGGCGCAGGAAGCCGGGCGAAAGTACATCTCCGTCGCGTCTTACGTCCTGGCCGGAGAGAAGTGAGCGAAGCCGCCAACCGCACCGTCGAGATCGTCAACAAGCGGGGTCTCCACGCCCGCGCCTCGGCGAAATTCGTCAAGATGGCCGCCGGCTTCGACGCCGAGGTGCGCGTCTCCAAGGACGGCCAGACCGTCGACGCCCGATCCATCATGGGCCTGATGATGCTGG
>NZ_JAPSKZ010000324.1 GCF_031181185.1 Phenylobacterium sp.
GCCGCCCCAGCCGCACCGCCAGCATCGTGATCCCCAGCGAGAAGAGCGTGAACACCACGATGTACGGCGCGTGCAGCGACGCCCCGAGCGGCCCGCCCACCGCCGGCCCGATGGCCAGCGCGAGCTGCTTCACCAGGGCGAAGGCGGAGTTGTACTGCCCGGCGAGACCGGTCGGCGCCAGGTCGGCGACCAGCGGCGCCAGCGTCGGCGACAGCATGGCCTCACCCAGCCCGAACAGGGCGTACGTCGAGATGAACGCGGCCGTCGCCATCGCCTGGCTGCCGTGCCCCAGCCCGGCGTATCCGGCCACGGCCCATGCCACGGCCCAGATCAGTCCCACGGCCGCGATCACGCGCGACCGCTTCCGGCGCTCCACGAACTTCAGCACCGCGAACTGCGCGATCACGATCATCAGCGTGTTCGCCGCCAGCGCGGTCCCCAGCGCGGAGGTGGAGATGCCCGCCGCCTCGACACCGTAGGCGCTCAGCCCCGACTCGAACTGCCCGTAGCAGGCGAAGAAGAGGACGAAGCCCAGCACGCACAGCTGCACCATGGCCCGGTTGCCGAGCAGCTGCTTCCAGCTGCCCCCGGCGGACTGCCCGGGCGCCTCCCCGACGTGCGGCGCCCGCGGCGTCCGCACCGTCGCCATCACCGCGACCAGCACCAGGAACATCGCCGCCTCGATCGCGAAGAGCAGCGTGAACGAGGACGCCTTCGTGGTGTCGACCAGATGACCGCCGATGAGCCCGCCGACACCGAGCCCCAGGTTCTGCAGGAAGAACTGCATCGCGAACGCCCGCGACCGCGTCTCGGCCGTGGAGCAGTCCACGATCATCGTCGCCAGCGCCGGCTGCATCACGGCCTGCCCGGCGCCCAGCGCGGCGGCGGACAGCAGCACGGTGGCCGCCGAGGCCGACAGCCCGAGGCTCAGCGCTCCGAGCGCGGCGGTGACCAGGGCGACCAGCAGAACCGGCAGCGGGCCGCGCCGGACGATGGCCCGCCCGGCGAACGGCAGCACGATCAGCGCGGCCACGGCGAAGACGGCGAGCACGAGACCCGCCGTCACAGAACCCAGTCCCCGTACCTGCGCCACATAGACGTACAGGTAGGGGACCGTGAAGCCGAGCCCGAACGCGCTGAGTGCGTTGCCCACATGAATCCGGCGCATCGCTGCGCCCATCGCCCTGGTCACGTTCACCCTCTCCGGATCGATCGCTCCAGCCGTTGAAGCTGAAGACTTAGAAGCTAAAGTTCGAAGGTAAAGAGTACACAGCGAAGGACTTCAAGGCAAAGCAGTGCCATGCCATACTGCGGCCATGGGCGACACCTCCGGCGCCGGCGAGCCGACACTCGAAGAACAGATCGCCGCCTACCAGCGCGAGTTCCAGGACCTCGACCCCCAGGTCGAGAAGATCGTCTCGGCGCTCTCCCGGCTGAACCGCCGTATGAACGTCGCGTACGGCCGGCAGACCGCCGAGCTGGGCATCAGCAACACCGACTGGGAAGTGCTGAAGGCACTCGTCCTCTCCGGCGCCCCCTACCGCCTGGGCCCCGGTGACCTCGCCAAGCGCCTCGGCCTCACCCCGGCCGCCATGACCCACCGGATCGACCGCATGGTGGGAGAGGGCCTCGTCACCCGGGACCGGGACGAGTCCAACCGGGTCCGCGTCATCGTCGAGCTGACGGCCGAGGGGCGGGAGAAGTGGCTGGAGGCCATGCGCCTCGCCACGGTCTTCGAGGAGGACCTGCTCCAGGACCTCTCGGCGGACGAGCGGTCGGCCCTCGGCGAGGTACTGACCCGCCTGTTGCGCAGGGTCGAGCACGCCCAGCCCGACGCCGGC
>NZ_JAPSKZ010000096.1 GCF_031181185.1 Phenylobacterium sp.
GACCACCTGCTGGTTGTCGACGCTGAAGCTCATGATCGCCACGCCTGCGGCCGACACCAGGCCGAAGATCAGCAGCGCCACCATCATCTCGACCAGGGTGAAGCCTTTCATGCGGGCCCCCGGAACACGGTGATCTCGCCGGCCGTGCGGCCGTCGCGCCCGGTGACGATCACATCGAGGCGCAGCATGCCGGGTTCGCCGGTGCGGCTGACCCGACGGGTCCAGCGCCAGGTCTCGAGGCCCGCCTGGTCGGCGCCGCGCTCTTCGCCCACCGCCGGCGGCGCGGGCGCGGTCAGGGCCTCGATGGCCCGGTTCTCGGCCACGACGCTGGCGAACAGCCGGGTCTCCAGCGCTTGGGCGGTGCGGGTGTTCTCGCCGGCCAGGTTCAACAGCGCCAGGGCGCCCAGGCTAAGGACAGCCATGGCGACCAGCATCTCGAGCAGCGTGAAGCCCTGTTCAACGCGCATCGGCATGGACCTGAGTCTCGCCTTGGGCGTCCACGGCGATGCGAACCGCCCGTGTGCGATTGGATAGCCGGATCGTCGCCGGCTCGGCCGCGCCGGTGGTGTCGAAGCGCACGGCTTGACGGCCGTCCGCCGCCTCGACCGCAACGGCGAGGCCTTCCGGCCAGGTCTGCGGTTCGAAGGGGCCGCCGTCCAGCGGCTCCCAGGCGCCGCGCCGCTGCTCTCGGAAGCGGTAACCGTTCGCGACAAAGGCGACCTCCACCGGCCGGTTCTTGGCCAGCGCCTCCTCGCGGGCGTGCTCCAGCCGCGCGGCGAGGCGCTCGGCCTCGTCCGCGAGGCGCGGACCGTCGGCGGGCAGCGTCATCAGCACCGCGCCCGTCAGCAGGCCCAGGATCGCGAGCGCGACCATCACCTCGACGAGCGAGAAGCCGCGCTCCGATGCGGGCCTAGCTCCAGTTGCCGATGTCGGCGTCATCGCCTTCGCCGCCCTGCTGACCGTCCGCGCCCATGGACCAGACATCGAAGCGTCCGTGCTCGCCGGGGTAGCGGTAGTGGTAGGGGTTGCCCCACGGGTCCTGCGGCAGGCGGCGGATGTAACCGCCCTCGCGATAGCGGTCCGGTCGGCTGAGGCCCGGTGGCGGGCTCACCAGGGCCGAGAGCCCCTGTTCGCTCGTCGGGAAGGTCAGGTTCTCCAGTCGATAGGTCTCGATGGCCTGCTCCAGCACCGCGACGTCGGTGCGGGCCTTCTCCTTCATGGCGCGGTCCTGACTGGGCAGGACGTTGATCATCACCACCGTGGCCAGCAGACCGATGATGACGACCACCACCATCACCTCCACGAGAGTGAAGCCGGCTTCGGCGCGGCGGCGGGTCTCAGCGGGCAAGGTCATGGCGTCTCTCATCAGCGGTAAGCGAGCGTGTTGATCTGGAGGATGGGCAGCAGGATCGAGAGGACGATCAGCGTGACGATCAGGCCCATCACGATGATGATCGCCGGCTCAAGCAGGCTGAGGGCGACGGCGACGACGGCGTTGACCTCGCGCTCAAGGTATTCGGCGGCGCGGCCCAGCATGACGTCGAGCCGGCCAGCGTTCTCGCCGCTGGCCGCCATGTAGATCAGGATCGGCGGGAACATCGCCGCCTTGCGAAGGGCGCCAGACAGGCTGCCGCCCTCGCGGACGAAGGTGGCCATCTCCGACACGGCCGCGCGCTGCGCCTGGTTGTGCACGGTGGGCGCGGTGAGCAGCAGGCCTTCCAGCACGGGGACGCCGCTGGCGATCATCGTCGACAGGGTGCGTGCGAGCCGGGCGGCGTGCAGGTCGCGGATCAGCTTGCCCACCAGCGGCAGGCGCAGCAAGGCTGTGTCGAATCTCAGGCGCAGGTCAGGCTGGCGCAGCGCATGGGCCGCGCCCGCGCCCGCCGCGACCAGCAGCAGCAGGACCAGCCAGCCCCAGTCGCGCGCGCCTTCGGCCAGGAAGATGATCGCGCGGGTCAGCCACGGCAGCCGCTGGCCCATGCTGTCAAATTGCTCGACCACCTTGGGCACAACGAAGGTGATCAGGGCCACCACCACCGCCAGCGCTGTGCCGGCCAGCGCCATGGGATAGATCAGGGCCACCAGCATCCGGCTGCGGGCGGCCTCGTCACGCTCCAGCAGGTCGGCCAGCCGCTCCAGGATCTCGGGCAGCGCGCCCGAGCTTTCGCCCGCCGCCACCATCGCGCGGTAGAGTCGGGGGAACGCCTCGCCCTGCCGGGCCATGGCGTCCGACAGGCGGTGGCCTTCCAGCAGGGCGGCGTGGGTCGCGAGCAGCACGCGACGCTGGGCCGGCCGCTCGGCCTGCATGGCCAGGGTGCGCAGCGCCTCCTCCAGCGGGGCGACGGCCACCAGCGTCGCCAGTTGGCGTGTGATCAGGGCCAGGGCCCGGGGGCCGATGCGGTCGGGCAGCAGGCGGAAGCTGCGCGCGGCCGGCCGATCGGCGGCGGGCGCCAGCTTTACCGGCGTCAGCCGCCGGCCCTGCAGCTGCTCGCGCGCGGCGCGCTCGGTCGCGGCGGCGATCACGCCCCGGCGCGGGCGGCCGGCGCCGTCCAGCGCAGTGTACTCAAACGCCGACATGCTCAGCGCTCTCCTGGCGGCTGACCCGGATCGCCTCCTCGACGGTGGTGATCCCTTCGGCGACGTAGCGGCGGGCCTCGCTCTGCAGCGTGCCGCCCTCGTCCGGGAAAGCAGCCTTCGCAATGGCGTCCTCGTCCGCGTCTTCTGCCACCAGCCTGCGGATGCGGTCGTCGACGCGCAGGGCCTCGTAGACGCCCACGCGGCCGACATAGCCGGTCTGACCGCAAGCCGGGCAGCCCACGGGGCGGAAGCAGACATGACCGCGGGGCATGCCGATCATGCGAGCCGTGGCCGCATCGGCGGGTTCGGGCCGGCGGCAGGCGGTGCAGAGGCGGCGCACCAGCCGCTGGGCGATGACCGCGCGGACCGTGGAGGCCAGCAGGAACGGCTCGACGCCCATGTCGCGAAGTCGCGTGACCGCGCCCGCCGCGTCGTTGGTGTGGACGGTGGACAGCACCAGGTGCCCGGTCAGGCTCGCCTGGACGGCGATCTGGGCCGTCTCCACGTCGCGGATCTCGCCTACCATCACCACGTCCGGGTCCTGGCGCAGGATGGCTCTCAGCCCGGCGGCGAAGGTCATGCCCACCTTGGCGTTCACCTGCGTCTGGCCCAACCCCTGGATCGCGTACTCGACCGGGTCCTCGATCGTCAGGATGTTGCGGGTGGCGTCGTTCAGCAGGGAAAGCCCCGCGTACAGCGTCGTCGTCTTGCCGGAGCCTGTCGGGCCGGTGACCAGAATGACCCCGTTAGGCTGGCGCAGCGCCCCGCGGAACACCTCCAGCGCGCGCGGCGACATGCCCAGGTCCTCGAGGCCGAGCGCGGCCTGGTCCTGGTCGAGGATCCGCATGACCACCCGCTCGCCGGCCCGCGCCGGCAGGGTCGAGACCCGGACGTCCAGCGCCCGGCCGCCCAGGGTCAGCGAAATGCGCCCGTCCTGGGGCACGCGCTTCTCGGCGATGTCGAGCCTCGCCATCACCTTCACCCGGCTCACCAGCAGCGGTGCGATCCGGTGCGAGAGGTTCAAGACCTCCTTCAGCAGGCCGTCGACGCGAAGCCGCACGACCAGCGCCGTCTCGAACGGCTCGATGTGGACGTCGGAAGCGCCTTGGCGCACGGCCTCGGCCAGCACGCCGTTGATGAGCCGGATGATGGGCGCATCGTCCTGGGCGTCCAGCAGGTCCGCCGTCGCCGGCAGCTCGTCGACGAGGTGGTCCAGGCCGCCGGCCATTTCGAAATCTTCGGCCGGCGCAGCCAGGCCCTCGCCCGCATAGGCTTCGGACAGCCGCCGCTCGAACTCGGCCCGGCTCAAGAGCTCGACGCGCAGCGGCACGCGCAGGGCGCGCCGGGTCTCGATCAACGCCGCCGGCTCGCCGCCCTCGCGCAAGCCGACCACCGCCGTTTCGCCGAGGTCGAGCAGCAGGACGCCGTTCTTCTTGGCGAAGCCATAGTCCAGGCGCGGGAGTTGGCTCATCGGGCGACCGCCGGGGCTGGCGCGGGGGCCGGAAGCGCCGTCGGCGGCTGGGCGCGGAGGTACTCGCGCACGAGCGCCTCCAGCTCGCTCTGGCGCGCGGGGTCGCGGGCGGCCTGCTGGTCGCGGATGTATTCGTACTTGGGCCCGGTCACCGCGCGCGCCTGGGCGGCGTCGCCCACGATCTTCGGGCGGATGAAGACCATCAGGTTGGTCTTGGTCTTCTGTTTGTTGGTGCCGCGGAACAGCGCGCCGACGCCGGGAATGTCGCCCAGCAGCGGCGTCTTCTCCACCGATGCGCGCTCGGTCTGGTCCAAGAGGCCGCCCAGCACGATGATCTCGCCGTCGTCGACGTTCACGGTGGTCTCGATCTCCCGCTTGTTGAGCACGAGTTCAGTGAAGTTGGCGCTGACCGGCCCGGCCACGCTGGAGACCTCCTGACGCAGGAAGAGCGTGATGGTGCCGCCGGCGTTGATCTGCGGCGTGACCTCCAGCTGCACGCCCACGTTCTGGCGGGCGATCGTGCGGAACGGGTTCTCGTTGTTGGCGCCCAGGCTCTCGCCTGTGGTGATCGGAACCTCCTGACCCACCAGGATCGTGGCCGACTGGTTGTCTAGGGTCATGATCGACGGCGTCGAGAGCAGGTTCGAGGCGGTGTCGGATTTCACGGCGTTGATCACCACCCCGAACAGCGCGTCGTCGCCGATCTGGCCGCCGCCGCCGATCAGGGCTCCGTTCGCCGCCAGGAGCGAGCGGATCGCCGTCTCCCGCAGCAGCGCCTTGGCCTCATCGTTGTCCGGCAGGTTCTTCTCGGCCGCTGCGGCGCCCAGCAGCGCGGTGAGGTTCGGCGCAGTATTGGAGTAGTTCGTCGCCGTGAACGGAATGGCCGAGCCGTTGATGCCGGCCAGCGCGAACTGCACGCCCAGCCGCTTGGCCGCCTCGTCCGAAATCTCCACGACGACGGCTTCCACCAGCACCTGGCGGCGGCGCACGTCGAGCTGGCGGATCACCTCGGACAGCATCCGCTGGGTCTCGGGATCGGCGGCGATGACGATGGCGTTGGCGCCCGGATAGCGCGCGATGTTCGCTCGGGCTGGACCAGTGGAGGCGGGCGCCGGGGCCGGAGCTGGCGCTGTCTCCTGGGAGGCGCCCTGCCCGCGGCGGCCCGCCGGCGTCGACGCCGCTGGCGCGGCGGACGGCGACTGGCCCACGAGCTGCTGGAGCACGGGCACGAGCTGCTCGGCGTTGGCGTGCTGAAGTTGGACGACGCGGACGTCGCCCGCCGTCTCGGCGCGCCGGTCGAGGTCCGCCACCATCGCCAGCAGCGGCCGCACCGCCTCGGCCTCGCCCCGCAGGATGATCGAGTTGCTGCTCTCCACGACCACGATCGAGACGACGCCGTTGCGCGCCGCGGGGTCCGAGCCCGGCGCCTTCAGAAGGTCGTTGAGCACGCCGGCGATCTCGCGCGCCGAGCTGGACCTCAGAGTAACCGTCTCGGTTACGCCGCGGTCCTGGTCGATTTGGGCCAACAGCCCACGGATGCGGCGCAGGTTGTCCGCGTAGTCGGCAACCACCAGCATGTTGCCGCGGGCGATCGGCTGGATCGCACCCTGGCGGCCCACGAGCGGCTTCAAGGTCTCGGCGGCCGAGACAGCGTCCAGGTGGCGCAGGCGGATGACCTGCGTGGCGAAGCCGTAGCCCGACGACGCGCCCAGGGTGGCGGGCTGGGTAGCGGCGCCTTCTTCCGGCGCGATGCGGTAGGCGCCCGAGCCGGTGGGGATCGCCACCAACCCATTGGCCCGCAGCGTCGAGAGAAGCACGTCGAAGAGCTCGGCCCGCGACAGCGGCTCCTGGCTGGCGACCGAGACCTTTCCCTGCACGCGCGGGTCGATGATGAAGGTGCGGCCCGTGGCGCGCGCCACGTCCTGGATGAACACCCGAATGTCGGCGTCCTGCAGGTTGAGCACCTGCTCCTGGGCCACCGCCCCGGGCGGCAGGGTCGCGGTCATGGCGCTCGCAAGCAGGGTTAGGGCGAGGAGACGTCTCAAGGGGCCATCCGGATGCGAGTGGTCATGACCTGGCCGTTCCGCTCGAAGCGGAGTTCGGCGCCGGTCGCCTGGGAAAGTTCGTCCTGCAGCTGGCTAACCCGCTCGGGCGTCAGCACGACCCCGTCGACGGCCAGCAGTACGTCGCCCCGCTGAAGGCCGGCCGCGCGCAGCGCTTCGCCCGAACCGCGCGGGATCACTTGGTAGCCGGCCAGCTGACCGTCCCTCCGGCGGGGCGTGAGGCCGATCTGGTCCAGCAGTCGCTTGACGTTCACCGCCGGGGCTTCGCCCGCCGACGCAGAGGGGCTGTGCGCAGGCGTCGTGATCGGCAGGACGGCCGCACCGGGCGCCGGTCTCGGGAAGCTCACGCGCTGGCGGGCGCCGCCGCGACTGAGGATCACGTGATCGGCGCCGACGACAGTCAGAACCAGCCCAGGCTGGACCTCATCGCCCACGTCATAAAATCGCTGCTGCCCCTCGGATCCGAGGATGGCCGATCCGCGGCCGCCCGGCAGGGCGCGGACGCCATAAAGGGTGAAGCCCTCGGAGGAGGCCGCCTGGACCGTCGCTGGTCCCCCGCCGCCGGCGACCCGGAAGAAGGGATCGAACTGAGCCAGGATCGACAGGTCGGCGCGAGGCCGCTGGGCGGGGCTCGCCGCGACGGGGCTGCCCAAGGGGCTCGACGGCGTGGCGAGCAACCAGGTCAGGCGGGCCGCCTGCACGGCGAGCGCGGCCGCGAGGGCGATCTCCAGCGCTGTCAGCACGCTGCGTGGACGCACCGCGCCCATAGTCTGAAGATCGAACCTCAACGCATCCCCCGTTGCCGCCGCGGACCGCGGCGGGACGGCGAACTCTTGGCGGACGACGCCGACGTTCCCGTGAAGCTTGTGCGACGTTGCCGTGACAGTCGAGCGGGCGGCCGCGGCGAAGCGCCGCCACCGCCCGACCTCTGCCTCAGAACCGGGCCGACAGGCTGACCGACAGACTGCGGCCGAGCTCATAGTTATTGAGCTTGATCTCGTCGCCGCCCCGCGATTGGTGCTCGTCGAACTCTTCGCCCAGCAGGTTTCGGGCCTCGACGCCGAACGTGAACTCCTGGCCTCGCACCTCGAACTTCTGCCGGAAGGTGAAGTCCAGTAGGATGCCCGGATCCTGGACGAAGTCCGGCGCGCCAGCCTGGCCGCGGGCGGTCACCCGCTCGCTGGCGTAATTGGCGAGCAGCGTCGCCTGCGTCATGCCATCTTCGGTCTCGAAGCCGAACTGCACGTTCGCGAGGTGCTCGGACTGGCCCTGCAGCGGGCTGCCGTCGATGACGAAGTCTCGCGCCGGCGCCGGCTGGCCCGAGGACGTCCGGGGATAGACCACGTCGCCTTCGTCCACCTTCACCTCGGCCTTGGTGTACGTGTAGTTCGCGCCCACGAACCAGCGCAGGCCGTCCACCCAGGGCTGGTCGAAGGTGGGTTCGAAGAACTTCTTGAACTCGGCCTCGACGCCCCAGAGCGTCGCCTGCGGCGCGTTCAGGAAGCTCTGTTGCAGGCCTGAGCCGGACTCGTTCACCACCGACTCGATCGGCTTGTCGATGTCCTTGTAGAACACGCCGACCGTCGCGAACTGCCCCCGGTCGAAGTAGCGTTCGTACCGGGCGTCCAAGTTGATGAGTTCGGAGTCCTCCAGATACGGATTGCCGATGAACGTGCGGTCCGACTCCGGGTCGAGGTACAGCTGCGGCGCCTGCTCGCGGAACTGAGGCCGGGCGATCGTCTTGGAAACCCCAAAGCGCAGCTGCTGATCCTCAGCGAAGTTCCAGGTCAGCGTTGCGGCCGGCAGCAGATAGTCGTTGTTGAGCTCGCGGCCCTCGCCCTGAGTGGCCGAGAAGAGGTCGAGAGCGCGGACGAACTGCTCACCGCTCTCGTAGCGGGCGCCGACGGTCGCGCGAACGGCCGGGAAGATCTCGCCTTCCGCCTGGATGTAGCCGGCGTTGGTGGTCAGTTCTGCCTCGTAAGCGGCGGCGCCGTCGGAGCCCGTCACTTCACGCAGGATCAGGCCATTCGGTCCGATGTTGTAGTCGGAGTAGAGGAAGTCGACGCGCTGCATCTGGAAGGCGATGGACGGCGTCTGGTTCATGGTGAACCGGAACGCTCGGCTGTCCGAGAAGCGCTCGTTCTTATAGTAGGCGTACCCTGCGGACACCGTCATGTCGGCGATCAGGGGATTCTCCAGCCGGTACTTGACGTCGATCCCGAAGCCGGTGGCCTTATCCTCCAGCTCGCTGAAGCGGATGAAGTTCGCGTCCGACTGCGGGTTGTGCAGATAGACGCCGTCGACCTGGCGGTAGCGCACCTGGCGTTCGTAGGGGACGTCGCGCTCGGTGCGCGCATAACTACCGCGCCAGTCGATCTCCAGATCGCCGAAGCGGTGTTGGCCGGTCAGCTGGGTGTCGATCAGCTCGCGCTGGTACCAGGAGGTCCAGTCGTCGCGGATGTAGTTCGAGGCCCGCGAGCTCTCGCCCTCGACCGAGCGGGCTTCCTTCGTGACGTTGCGGACGTAGAAGTTGGTCCACTTGAAGGTGTGATTGTCCAGCTCCAGCGCGACGCTGGTCAGGCCGTTGATGACGATGTCGTTCTGGGTCGAGAACGACCGCAGATCCTCGAGCACCGACAAGCCTTCGAGATCGACGACGCCTTCCTGCTGGACCGCGTCCCGGTTCGACCAGCTCGAGTCGTACCCCAGCACGGCCACGACACCGAGCGTGCCCCAATCCATGGGGAAGGACGTACCGGCAGCGAAATCCACGCTGCCGTTCAGGGGCACGTCGTTGGTGGACTGCAGCAGGTTGATGTTGGCGTTCTGGAAGCTGCGGCCCATGACCGTCAGCTCCTGGGCGGAGAAGTTCGTGGCGTCGATCCGCTTGCCGGTCTCAATGCCGCGGCGGATCGCAGCGGGAAGTTCGCGGGTGCCGTCATCGACGCCCAGCCAGTCGGAGTCGCCCCCGTAATAGGTGAGGCCGCGCTTGAGCGAGGTCTCGTCGTTCATGCCGACGCTGAAGCCCAGGGAGACGAACCCGTCGTCCGGCACGTCCACGGTGCGCAGGTCGATCAGGCCGCCGCCGAACTCGCCCGGCAGGTTCGGCGAGTAGGTCTTCTGGACATTGACCCCGGCCAGAACGTTCGACGGGAAGAGGTCCAGCGGCACCACGCGCTGCAGCGGCTCGGGGCTGGGCAGCGGGGAACCGTTCAGCAGGGCCGAAGAGTAGCGCTCGCCCAGACCGCGCACGTAGACGAACCGGCCGCTGACCACGCTGAGACCCGCAAGACGGGTGAGCGCTTGGGCGGCGGTATCGTCGCCCTGCCGGACCAGGTCCTCAGGCGTGACGATCGAGGCGACCTCGGAGGTCTCCCGCATCACTTCGGGGATGTACTTGCCCCGGACCACGACCTCCTCGACCTCCTGGCCCTGATCGGCCGCTTGGGCGTGGACGAGGCCGGGCGCCATCAGCGCGGTGGTGCAGAGCAGCAGCCCGAAAAGCGGGCGGTGGAGCTTGGTCATGGTCTGAGATCGCCTCTGGAGTTCGACGGTGCGAAAGGGGCGGAGCGCCGGGCCCCGCCCCGCGCAATCAGCAGCTGCTGTTGGCGGCGAGGCCGCAGGTCCAGCCTTGCCACCAGGTGTCGTTCGCATCTCGAACGGCGCCCACGTAGTTGGTGGTGTCGAAGAAGGAGTAGATCGCCTTCGGGTCCACCGCCGGCCGCGCCGTCTCGTTCGGGCCGTTGATGAAGCCGTTGAGCGAGGCCGTGAACGCCGAATTGTTGTTCGATCCGGCGTTGAACAGCGTGCCCGTGGCCGCCGCGTCCACGCCCGAGTCGTTGCGGAAGGCGATGGCGCAGGAGAAGTTCACGGCATCCCACCGGGGTGCGGCGGCGACGGTCGCGTTGTCGTCCACGTCCAGGCACGCCACGGCGCTGTTGGCCGAGGTCATCACACCGTTGATGAAGCGGCCGCCCGTGCCGGTGTTCAGCACCTGCAGGTCGCCGGCGCCGGTGCGGCCAGAGCCGATCACGGTGAAGTTGGCGAACTTCGGCTGCGAGTTCAGCGAGGCCTGCACGCCGGCCGAGCTCTGCTCGAACGCACGGTCGCCGCCGTTCGGCCGCTGCCGGACCAGCAGGTACTGGATTCCGCCGCGCCAGCCTTCATCGGTGTCGATCGAGTCGTCGTCAGCACCCGTGATCACGACGCGCTTCGCGTTGACCGTGCCGCCGAAGAACTCGATGCCGTCGTCCGAGCTGTTGTGCACCTGCACGTACTCGATGGTCGTGCCCGAGCCGACGCCCAGCAGGCTGATGCCGTTCAGTTCGCGGTTCGGCTGGACCTCGAAGCCGGGGTAGCGGATCTGGACGTAGCGGATGCGGCCCGAGTTGTCGGTCGGGCTGTTGCCGCCGTAGAGCGAGATCCCGCCCTCGAACGTGGCCACGCAGCTGATGCTGGGCGGCGTCGCCCCTGAGGGGCACGACGCGATCGGCGCACGGCCGGCGATGACAATACCGCCCCACTGGCCGATCAGGTCGGCGCCGGAGTTGCCGTCGAGGTTCGAGCGGCTGGTGAAGATGATCGGGTTCGTGGCGGTGCCTTCGGCGAAGATCTGATTGCCGCGCTGCACGTTGATGTAGTCGAGGCCCCCCGAGCCGTAGAGGCGCACGCCGGGTTCAATGGTGAGGATGCCCTGCTGCGTGCCCGGCAGCGGGTTGGCCGGGTCGGCGCCGCGGTCGTCGCCCACGTCCACTCGGCCGCTGATGGCGTAGACAGTGCCGGCGCGAGCCGTGAGGACCAGGTTGCCAACGATCTTCGCCGGCAGCTGGCACGCGCGCAGGGTGCCGTTCGCGACGGTGCCGATGTTGGCGAGCCCCGCGGGGCAGTCGGCCGCAGGCGTGCCGGGCGGCGGATCGCCGCCGCCGTTGTTGCCGCCGCCGCCATTGCCGGGCGGGAAGGCGCCTTCGCCGGGCGAGGCGACATTGTCGGCGCCGCCGCCGCAGCCCGCCAGGGCCAGCGCGCTGAGCGACATAACGAGAAGGGTTTTCAGCTTGGTGACGCCGGTCATCGTGTTCTCCACCGTGGCTTCTGGCGGCGCACGCGAGACCTGAGTGCGGAGTCCATCCCCCGGACCCCAGCCGCCCGCCTGCCCAGGCGGGGTTCTAGGGATGCGCTATGACAGCCCCCCGACAGAAGCGTGACAGTCCTGTTGCAGAGCTTGCCCGCGCGGACGCGAAAAAAAAGCAGGGTCCCGGGCGCGAAACCCGAGACCCCAGGGCGGAGGACGCTCTCGCAGGGTCCTCTGCGCACCGCCGACGTGCCATGGACCCATGACGCCGCGACGACATCTGATCCTGGCGGCATCCGCCGGCGATGTCCGGCAACTTCCGCAACGGCTCGACTGCCGCACTACGTCGGAATCACAAGCGGACACCTCCAACGTCCGATCCCGACCCGAAGCGGACGTTCGTGTCGGCGCGCGAAGCCGACTTTCGCGCCCATGCCCGCTGCGCGCCCTGACCTGCCCGCTACGAGCGTCAGCTAACGATCGGGATCCGAACTTGATCGGCGCGCGAATACGGGCGTTCGCAGGTCGAACGCAGACCCGGTGTCACTCGACCGCTCTCTGCAGCGCGTCCGCCAAGCGATCGGCAAGACGCAGGCGGTCCGCTTCGTCTTCGAGGCCGTTGTTGTCGATGGCTCGGGACATCGCCGCGCCCATGATGATCGCACCCACCGTGCGGGCGCGGATCGGCGCATCCGCTCCACCCAGCCAAGCCTCCATGGGTTCGTAGAACCGCTCCTGCGTGTTCCGCCGGACCAGCGGCCCGGCCCTGGGGGAGGACGCAGAGCGGAGAATGATCTGCAGCACCGCCAGCTTATGGTCCTCGACCGGGTCCAGCAGCAGCATCCGGGCCGCCCGGGCGCCGAACTCCTGGCGCGGGCCATCCAAGAGGTCGCGGACCGAGCCGCTCTCAGCGAGAACCGCCGCCAGCAGCTCCTCCTTGGATCCGAAGTAGCGCAAGACCAGCGCCGGATCGACGCCGGCGTCGCTGGCGATGCCGCGGACACTCGCCACGTCGTAGCCCTCTTCCGCAAACCGCGACCGTGCGGCCGACAGGATGGCGCCCCGCGTCGCAACGGCGTTGCGGGCGCGGATCGGCCCTTCGGTCTGCGTCATGGTTGCTCCCTGCTCATGTCCACACCTGTTGACTTACACCGATCGACACCATAAGTCACCGGCCGTTGACTTACTGCCACGCGCCTCCCCAGCGCGTCCGAGGGATAACCGATGCGAACCTTCCGAACGCTCGCGCTGATGGCGCTGGCGAGCTTGGCGCTTGTTGGCTGCGGACGGAAGGAGGGACCTCCTGTCGCGGCCGCCCCGGTTGTCTCGGTCGCCGCGCCCCTCAAGGCCACCGTCCGTGACTGGGACGACTTCACCGGCCGTTTCGAGGCCGTGCAGCAGGTCGACGTCCGCGCCCGCACGGGCGGCTACCTCCAGGCGGTCCACTTCCGCGACGGCGAGGTGGTGCGCAAGGGACAGCTGCTCTTCACACTCGATCCGAGGCCCGCGCAGGCCCAGCTCGCCGCCGCCCAGGCTCAGGCCGGCCAAGCCCGCACGGAACTGAAGCGCGCCGAGAGCTTGCTCGCGGCGAAGGCGATCTCCCAGGAGGAGTACGAGAGCCGCCGATCGGCCGCGGCCGTCGCGGAAGCCACCCTCCGCGCGAGGCAGCTGGACGTCGAGTTCACGCGTGTCACCGCGCCGATCGCCGGCCGGGTCTCGGCGCGGCGGGTCGATCCAGGCAACCTGATCGCCGGCGGCACCTCGGCGGGCGACGTGCTCACCACCATCGTCTCCGCCGACCCGATCCACTTCGTCTTCGACGCCTCGGAGGCGCAACTGCTCAAGCTCCAGCGGCAGGCCGGCGGGGTGAGGTCTGCGCCGGTGCAGGTGCGCCTGCAGGACGAGGCGGAGTACCGCTGGGAAGGGAGCGTCGACTTCCTCGACAACGCGGTCGACCCGCAGTCGGGCTCCACCCGCATCCGCGCCGTAATCGGCAATCCCAACGGCTTCCTGAAGGCCGGCATGTACGGCGCCGCCCGGATGGCCGGCGCGGGCGCCTACGAGGCCCTGCTGATCCCCGAAACCGCCATCGTCGCCGATGGTCCGCGCAAGATCGCCTACGTTGTCTCTCCGGACGGCGCCCCGCAGAGCCGGCCCCTGACGCTGGGCCCAGCGATCGGCGGCCTCCGAGTGGTCCGCGCCGGCCTGCGGCCAGACGACCGCGTGGTGGTGAACGGGGTCCAGCGGGTCCGTCCGGGGCAGAAGGTCCAGGCGCGCAACGTCGCCATTCGCCAACAGCCCCCCACCGCCGGGTCTCTGGCCGCGCCGTCAGCCGCGCCGGCCGCCACCGGCTCCATCGCCCGCTAGGCCGCTTCACATGAAGTTCTCCCGCTTCTTCATCGACCGGCCGATCTTCGCCGGCGTGATCTCGGTGTTCGTGGCCCTGCTCGGCCTGTTCGCCTACCCGCAGCTGCCGCTTTCTCAGTACCCCGAGATCGCCCCGCCGACGGTGGCGGTGATGGCGAACTACCCCGGCGCCTCGGCCGAGACGCTCGCCGAGACCGTCGCCGCGCCCCTGGAGCAGGAGATCAACGGCGTCGAGGGCATGCTCTACATGACCTCGTCCTCGTCGAACGGCACGGTGCAGCTGACCGTGACCTTCGAGCCGGGCACGGACCTCGACGCGGCCCAGGTGCTCGTTCAGAACCGTGTGGCGCTCGCCGAGCCGCGGCTGCCCGCCCAGGTGCGCCAGATCGGCGTCACCGTGAACAAGCAGCAGACTGGTTTCCTGATGCTGATCGCGCTGACGTCCAAGGACCCGGCCGTGGATGTCGATTACGTCGGCAACTATGCCAACTCCACTTTGCGGGATCGGCTGCTGCGGGTGCCCGGCGTCGGCGGCGTCCAGCTGTTCGGCGGCGGCTTTTACTCCATGCGGATCTGGATCGACCCGCAGAAGGCCGCCGCGCGCAACCTGACCTCGCAGGAGATCGTAGCCGCGCTGCAGGCCCAGAACGTGCAGGCCTCGGGCGGCGCGCTGGGCCAGGCGCCGGCCGACCGAGGCGTCGCC
>NZ_JAPSKZ010000097.1 GCF_031181185.1 Phenylobacterium sp.
CTATCCCCGCCCGCCATGCGCCGCCGCTGGCGCTCATCCTCAATGAGGCGTTGGGCAACGCCCTGGCGCATGCCTTTCCCGACGGGCGGCCGGGCCGCATCGACATAACCCTGACCCGGACGCCCGACGGCCTGCAGCTCAGCATCGCCGACGACGGCGTCGGCGCCGCCGGCGGCAGGTCCGACGGGTTCGGCCGCACCCTCCTGCAGCTGCTCGCCCAGCAGCTGCGCGCCAAGTTGGAGACCGCGGACGCGCAACCCGGCGTCCGCGTCGCCGTTTGGGTCCCCATGGATCAGGCGCAGCCTTGAGGGCGGATGGAAGCCTCGCAATTGGCCAATGTGGTGGGAACGGGCGCGGCGCTCTGCTCGATGACCAGTTTCGCGCCGCAGATTCTCAAGATCTGGCGGGAGCGCGACGCCTCCTCGGTGTCGCTGCGAATGTACGCCATCACCGTCACCGGGTTCGCGCTGTGGATCGCGTATGGGGTGCTGATCGGCAGCTGGCCGGTGACCGGCGCCAACACCGTCTGCCTGCTGATGTCCGCGACGATCCTGTTCTTGAAGTGGCGCTTCTCGCGCCGCGAGCCGGCGGGCCGGGTCTAGCCAGCCGCGCGCCCGCGCCGTAAGTCCCTGGCCTCGGGTCCGCGACGGACCGCGTAGGAATGACGGATGCATCAGCGGTTGGCGGCGGCCCAGGCGGCCCTTCAGGGAGGCCGGAAGGCGGAGGCGATCGAGCACCTCGCGGCCCTCCTCTCGGAAGCGCCGGACCAGCCCGCCGGCGTGTATCAGACCCTCGCCGTCCAGCTCTATCAGACCCGTCGTTACGCCGAGGCCGACACTTGGGCCAGCCAAGGGCTCCAGCGCTATCCCCGCAGTCTCGAGCTCTGGAACGTTCGCGGCGTGCTCCTGCGGCGGCTTGGGAGGCTCGACGAAGCGGTTGAGGCGCTGAGGGCGGCGCTGCGGCTGCAGCCCTCCAACATCTCCGCCCTCACGAACCTCGCGAACGTGCATCTCGACCGCGACGATCCGGCCGCGGCCGAGCAGGTGCTGACGCGTCTCGTCCGGATGGAGCCGAAGAACGCCGAGCACCAGCGGCTCCTGGCGCGGGCCTTGCGCCGTCAAGGTCGTCCTGACGCGGCGCTGGCGCGCTTCCGCCAGTCCATTCTGCTCGACCGCAACAACGTCAGCGCTTGGCTCGACCTGATCGGCCAGCTGAATGAGATGCGCCGCTACGAGGAAGCGGATGAGACCCTGGAGCGCGCCGCCGCGCAGATGCCGCAGGTGGAGAAGTTCCGGGAGGGCCGGGCGCTAGCGCTTAAGCGCCGAGAGGGGCTCGACGCGGCGGTCGCCTACCTAGAGGGTGTGCTTGCGGAGAGCGACGGCCAGGCCTGGGCCCACCGGCAGCTGGGTGTCATGCTGGCGGACGTGGACCGACCGCGCGCGAACGAGCACCTGCGTCGGGCCGTGGCCTTGGCGCCCGATGACACGGACACGCTCTTCGCCCTCGCCGAGAGCCTCCAGCGGTCGCGCTTTGGCGACGAGGCCGCGAACATCGAAGAGTCCTACCAGGTGCTGCGCGGCGTCACCGCCCTGCGGACGCTCACCACCCGCAACAAGAAGATCGCCAGCGAGATCTTCCTCCGGGTCGGCGACTATCAACGCTTCGACCAGCTCGGCTCCTTTTCGGATCTCTGCCGCGCGTTCGTCGGCGCAGGGATGCACGCGCCGCTCATGAGCCTGCTCGCCCGCGTGCGCAGTCCTGAGGATCGACGCGAATTGGTCGAGGCGCACCGCGCCTGGGGCCGGATCCAGGAGAGCTTTGCAGCCAACGCTACGATCCGGCGGCCGCCGGCCGTCACCGGCCGCGCCAAGCTCCGCATCGGCCTCATGTCGTCGGATCTGCGGGCGCATCCGGTGGGCTACTTCACCCTACCGCTCCTGCGGCACTACGACCGAGAGCGGTTTGAGCTCTATTGTTACTCGTACAAGGCCGGTGAGGAAGAGCCGGCTCAGCGGGCGATCGCCAAGATGGTCGACGCCTTCCGCTGGCGCCCCGACATCACCGACCACGACGCCGCCCAGATGATCGCCGATGATCAACTGGACATGTTGATCGAGCTGGGCGGCTCGACCCATATGAACAAGCTGGAGGTGATGGCCTACAAGCCCGCGCCGCTAGCAGCCAGCTGGCTGGGCTATGCGCATTCGGCCGGCCCCTCGACGATCGACTACCTGATCGTCGATCCGTTCATGACGCCGGCGGATCCGTCCCTGCTGATCGAGAAGCCGCTGATGCTGCCTCACTGCTGGTACAGCCTGGCGCCGGAAATCTACCGCGCCGAGCCTGCGGTCGAGCCTCAGGCGCCCGTCGAACGCAACGGCTACGTGACCTTCGGCACGGCGAACAATCCCTACAAGTACGGCCCCGAGCTGCTGCGCTCGTGGGCGCGGATCATGGCGCGGACGCCGGAATCGCGCTTCCTCTTCATCCGCCCCGAAGGCGGCGCTCCCAGCTTCCGCGCCAATATGCAGGCCGCCTTCGCGGCCGAAGGCGTCGCGCCCGAGCGCATCCTCTTCGAGCCCGTGCGCGGCAAGCACCTGCCCTTCTACAATCAGATCGACATGTCGCTGGACACCTTCCCCCAGACCGGCGGCACGACGACCTGCGAGAGCCTCTGGATGGGTGCCCCTGTGGTCACGCTGGTGGGCGAGGCCCTGTACGAACGCCTGAGCTATTCCGTGCTTTCGAACCTGGGCCTGGAGGACCTCTGCGGCCATACCGTGGTGGCGTACGAGGACATCGCCGTGGGCCTCGCCGCCGATCCGGCGCGCATCGGCGACCTGCGCCGCGGCCTGAGGGCCCGGATGCAGGCGAGCCCGCTGGGCCAGACGCGCCAGTGGGCCGAGGGCTTCTTCGACGCCGTGGCGGGCGCGATCGCCCAGAACCGCTAGGCCGCTGTCGCGTGCAGCAGCCCGCGCCCCCGCACATCCTCGTAGTAGTCGATGTAGATGTCCCAGAAGGCCTGGTGGTCGTCGTCGCCCAGGCAGGGCTCGCTGTTGGCCCGTCGCAGCGGCTCGGGGAAGGCCGATTGCGGGTGCTCGACGATCTCGCAGGCCATGTCGGTCTGCATCCGGACGTGGCGCGCGACGCGGCGGGCGAAATCGCCTATGCGTTCCACATAGCCTGACGGCCGGAACGCCCGCTCCGCACCCGGCTCCAGCATCCGGCCTGCGGCCTCCGCGTAGGCCCTGGCCAGGTACGGGACCGGCACGTGGTCGCGGACATAGTCCGGAGTGCGGATTTCGGCGGACCGCCCTTGAGTCCAGGCCTGGAAGAGCGACCAGACCAGCCGGCCCTCCTCCCACGGTCCGAACGGCGCGGGAATGACGAACTTGCCGAAGCCGAGGCCCGCCGCCTGCGCGAGCTCCCGCTGGGCGGCGTTGGTCAGCGCCTTGGAGAGGCCGTAGGGGCTCGCCGCCTCGTGGCCGCCCCCTTCGCCGCTCTCGAAATAGGTGCCCGTCGCCAGCACGGCCTGGCCGCCCGCCGCGGCGAAGGCGGCGATCGCTTCGGCCATGCCGGCCATGTTGCGCGCGACGCCGGCTTCGACGTCGTAGTCCGGGTCGCGGTAGCCCGGGATGTCGGCCGCATGGTGGGCGAGCAACGCTGGCCGCACCGAGCCGATCAGGTCTCGGAACGTCGGCGAGTCCACCGGCGCCTCGAACACCCGCTCCGCCGACAGCGTTAGGCGCTCGACCCGTTCGGCGCGCAGGCCCGTGTAGTCGCCCTTCGCCCGCCGCAGCGGCGCAACGACCCGCCAGCCCTCGTGCGCCAGCGCCTCGGCGAACCACAGGCCGGTGAACGAGCTGGCCCCAGTGAGCAGGACCGTCGTCATCGATAGTCCGGATAGGCGCGGTCGCGGTCCGACATCACCAGGGGCTCGGCCGGCCAGGCGATGCCGAACGCCGGGTCATCCCAGCGGACGCCAGCCTCCCGGCCGGGCGTGTACGCGGGCGCGATCTGGTAGAGCACGTCCGTGTCGGGCTCGAGCGTCAGGAAGCCGTGGGCGACGCCTTCGGGGATCAGGAGGGCGTCCATGGCCTCGGCCGAAAGCTCGGCCGCGACCCACTGCCGATGCGTCGGGCTGTCGGGCCGAAGGTCCACCGCCACGTCGAAGATGCGTCCGCGGACGACGCGAACCAGCTTGGTCTCCGCATAGGGCGCCGGCTGGAAATGCAGGCCGCGCAGGGTGCGCAGGTGCGGATTGCGCGACAGGCTGGTCTGGGCCGGCGTGAACGGATGGCCCGCGGCGGCGAACTCGTCGGGGCAATGCAGGCGCGCGAAGCTGCCCCGCTCGTCCGCGCGGGGCGCGGCCTCCACCCTCACCACGCCCGCAATGGCCGTGGGCGCGAAGCGCATCAGTCGAGGACCCGCGTCGCAGGCGAGGCCGTAACGAAACGGCCGCCCCATTCGCGCACATAGGCCAGCTGGCCCATGATCTCGTCCCTCAAGTTCCACGGCAGGATCAGCACATAGTCCGGCCGCACCTCCGCCACCTGATCGGGCGCAAGGATGGGGATGTGGCTCCCCGGCATATAGCGGCCCTGCTTGGCGGGATTGGCGTCGAAGGCGCAGACGATGTCGTCCGCCGTCGCGCCGCAGTAGTTCAGGAAGGTGTTGCCCTTCGCCGCGGCGCCATAGGCGGCGATCTCGCGGCCCTCGTCGCGCGCCTCGGCGAGGAAGGCGCGGAAGCTGTCGCGCACCGCCTCCACCTTCGGCGTGAAGTCGGCGTAGGTCTCCAGGCGGTCGAGACCCGCCGCCGCCTCGTCGGCCCGCAGCTGGCGCAGCGCGTCGCTCTCGGCGTGGCCGGACGACCTCAGGGCGCAATACACGCGCAGCGAGCCGCCATGCGTGGGCAGGCGCTCCACATCGAAGGCGCGCAGGTCGTGGGCGGCCAGCACCTGCTCCACCGCCAGCAGCGACAGGTAGCTGAAGTGCTCGTGATAGATCGTGTCGAACTGCACCTGCTCGATCAGGTTCAGGAGGTGCGGGAACTCGAACGTCAGCACGCCTTCCGGCTTCAGCACGTGCCGGAAGCCGGCCACGAAGCCGTTGATGTCGGGCACGTGGGCCAGGACATTGTTGGCCGCCATCAGGTCGGCGCGGTCGCCCCGCGCGGCCAGCTCGACCGCAGTCTGCTCGTTGAAGAACACCGTCTCGGTCCGTACGCCCCGGGCGCGGGCGGCCTCGGCGGTATTGGCCGTGGGTTCAACGCCCAGCACCGGCACGTCCATCGCCACGAAATGCTGCAAGAGATAGCCGTCGTTGCTGGCCACCTCGATGACCAGCGACTCCGGCCCGAGGCCGAAGCGTTCGGCCATGGCCTCCGCGTAGCGCCGGGCGTGCTCGACCCAGCCGGCGGAATACGAGGAAAAGTAGGCGTACTCCGCATCGAATATCGCCTCGGCCGGCACCACGTCATCGGCCTGGACGAGGAAGCACCGGCCGCACACGCGAGTGTGCAGCGGGTAGGCCCGCTCGATCCCCGCCTCGAGCTCTTCGCGAGTGAGGTAGCTGTTGGCCAGGGGCTGTTCGCCCAGATCCAGGAAGGTCTGCGTCAGGGGCGAGCGGCAGAAGCGGCAGGCGGGTATCATGGGCGGCCTTCGTAGGCCGCGATCTGGGCTTCGCACAAGCCGAGCGCCGCCTCGCCCTGCGCCTGCCGACGATACCAGTCCATGGTCAGGGCCACCGCCTCGGGCGCGTCCAGGCGGCTTTCGAACCCCAACGCCTGCTTCGCCAGGCTGGCGTCGATGGACAGGGCCTTCGCCTCGATCGAGTTCGTGTCAGGCTCGTGACGCCACGGGCGGCCCCCGAGCGCCTCCACGCCTAAGCTGGCGAGTTCGCCGACGCTGACCGCAGGTCCGCCCGGCCGCGGGCCGAAGTTCAACGCCCGCGGCGCCGCCGGGTCGGTGGCCAGCGCCTCCAGGTGTCGGAAATAGCCTGCCAGACAGTCCAGCACGTGCTGCCAAGGCCGGGTGGCTTCGGGGTGGCGCAGGACGACCGCCTCCCCCATACGGGCCGCCCGCACGATGTCGGCCACCAGCCGGTCGCGGGAGAAGTCGCCGCCGCCGATGACGTTGCCGCCGCGGGCCGTGCCCACCGCTACGCCATCGCCGTCGAAGTAGCTCTTGGCGAAGCTCTGGACGACGATTTCCGTCGCCGCCTTGGAGGCGGAATAGGGATCCTTGCCGCCCAGCGCATCGTCCTCACGGAAGGGCCTTCCGGTATCGGCGTTGAGGTAGACCTTGTCCGAGGTGACGACGAGGACGCCCTGCAGCGCGGGCTGAGCACGCAGCGCCTGCAGCAGATGGGCCGTGCCCATGACATTGGCCGCGAAGGTGCCCACCGGGTCCTCTACGGAGGTTCGCACGATCGCCTGCGCGGCCATGTGCAGCACCAGGTCGAACTGGCGGGCGGACAGCGCCGCCTCCACCGCCTCGGCGTTCCGCAAGTCTACGTAGTGGGTGTCCGCGAGCTCTGAGACGCCCGCCAGCTCGAACAGATTAGGGCGCTGCTCCGGCGGCAGCGCCAGGCCGGTCACCTTCGCGCCGAGCCGCGCCAGCCAGATCGCCGCCCAGGCGCCCTTGAAGCCGGTATGGCCGGTGAGCAGGACCCGCTTGCCGCCCCAGAACGCAGGGCTCACCGGCGCCACGGCGCCTCGCCCGAAGCCCAAAGCGCCTCGAGATGGTTCTTGTCGCGGAGGGTGTCCATGGCGGCCCAGAAGCCGTCGTGCCGGTAGGCCATGAGCTGGCCGTCGCGGGCGAGGCTTTCCAGGGGCTCGGACTCCCACGACATGGCGTCGCCGGCGATGCGGTCCACGACCTCGGGCTGGAGCACGAAGAAGCCGCCGTTGATCAGCGCGTTGTCGCCTGGAGGTTTCTCGGTGAAGCGTTCCACCCGGCCGGCGGCGATCTCAAGCGCCCCGTATCGTCCGGGCGGCGCAACGGCGGTGATGGTCGCGGCCTTGCCGTGGCCCCGGTGGAAGTCGGCCAGCGCGCGGAGGTCCACATCGGACAAGCCGTCGCCATAGGTGAAGAAGAAGGGTTCGCCCGGCTCCAGGTACCTCGCGACCCGCTTCAGCCGCCCGCCTGTCATGGTGTCCGCACCGGTTTCGACGAGGGTGACCCGCCAGGGCTCGTGGTTGGTGGCGTGGTACTCGATGGCCCCCTTGTCCAGGTCGACGGTCAGGTCGGCGTTGTGGAGCACGTAGTTGGCGAAGTACTCCTTGATCACATAGCCCTTGTAGCCGAGGCAGACGATGAAGTCGTTGAAGCCATGGTGCGAATACAGCTTCATGATGTGCCAAAGGATGGGCCGCCCGCCGACTTCGATCATCGGCTTGGGCTTTAAGTGGCTCTCTTCCGAAATCCGGGTGCCGAGACCGCCAGCCAGGATCACCGTCTTCATCGCACGCACTTCCCCCGCGCGGCGGCACGTCCCGGCGCGCTGATGACCTCTTAGCGGGCGTGCAGGCGGCCGGCTAGTAAGCCACCTTCCACTCGTCCATCCACGGAGCGTCCTTGGCTTCCTCGGCGAAGCGGTAGGCGAACCGGTGCTGGTTCTTGTCGAGGTAGGCGTAGTGCTCCTCGAACACCTTGGTGTTGATGTTCTCGGTGTCGCACTGGCAGGTCATCGCCGGACAGGGCCGCGGCCCGCTGAAGAAGGTGATCTCCGGCGACTTGGTGAGGTCGCCCAGCGGCTTGCCGTCCTGCGCCCCGCCGCAGGGATAGACGACGCCTTCGGGGTCCACGAACAGGTACTTGAAGCCGGCGTTGCACATGCCGGGCCGCTTCAGGTTCAGCAGGAATTCCCAGTCGTGGCGCGAGTAGATCACCTGCCGGATGATCGCCCGCTCCTCCTCGGTGTAGGCCTGCGGGTACATCTTGCCCTCGTACTCGCCGATGAACGGCTGCACGAAGTGGTCGACGCCCGCCGCCTCGAACTTCGCCTTCACCTCAGGCAGCTTCTGCAGCGACGGCGGGTAGGCCACGCTCATGGTGGTCAGGTCGTAATAGGTGCCGAGTTCCTGCGCCGCGGCGATCCAGGCGTCCTCGTTCTTGATCTCGGTGGGATGGTAGCTCGCCACCAGCGCCACCTTCTCCTTCGGGATGCCCGCCAGGATCCGCGCGTACTGCTTCGGATGGAAGGAGAGGTTGGTGATCAGGTTCAGGACGCGGACATTGTCGGATGCGCCCAGCCGGCGCGCGCCCTCGACCAGCACCTTCGAGATGAAGAACTCGCCGCCGACGCCGATCCGGATGTTGATCGGGAACGGCAGCTTGCAGAGGTTGTCGATGATCTGGAGGTAGCGCTCCTCGTTCCACGGACTGGGACCGCGGCCTTCGGGCGGCGCATGGCCGGCCACGCAATAGGGGCACTTGTAGTTGCAGACCGGATAATCCGTGAAGAAGCGCACATTGATCGTGCGCTGCTCGACGGTGGCTTGCGGCGCGGGCTTGGCCGCCTGTCGGCCGATGGGCTTAAAGAACATGCTGTGCTCCGGCCCAGGGGACATCGTAGCCGAAGAGCGCGATATCCTCGGCGAACAGCTGACGCACCATCTCGGTGGTCTGCGCGTCGTAGTAGTCTTCGACGCGCCCACGCGAGGACTTGTTGCGGGTCGGCAGCGTCTGCCGCGGCAGGCCCAGGTTCTCGCAGATCACGTCGAAGTCCCGCTGCAGCGTCTCGAAGCGCATGAGATAGTCGAAGTTGGCCAAGATACCAGACGCCGGTTGATCGGGCGTGGCTCGAAGATGGTGCGTCATCGGCGGGATCGTCGCCAGGAATTCCACGAACGCCTCGCGCGTGAAGGTCGTGACCTGGCGGTGCGGGGAGAAATAGTACGACACGGCTCGGTCCCACGGATTGCGGACGCAGGCGAACTTGTAGACGGCCTCATAGGTCTCTGCCGGCAGCTTCGCCCGGTACTCCGACAACGGGCTGTGCTTCGAGAAACCCCAGGTGGGATTGTTGAGTTCGAAGCGCTCCACCCCGTCCTGATGTGGCTCGCGACAGACGATCTCGTCCTCGGAATAGTCGCGCAGGATATTCTGCACCGAGTTGCCGCCCGTCTTCGGGATATGGATGAAGAGGAAGCGGCGGGCGAGCGCGAGCATCGGTAGGCGTGGGCTCCTGGGCGGTGCGATTCGCCGGCAGTCGGCGTTACGGTCCTCTTAGCACTATCGGCCGCGACGCGGGCGAGGCGGGACGTCACATTTTGGTCCGCCCCCGGGGGCAGCTTCATCGCCGGCCGAAACGAGGACCTCAGCATGTCGCGCAGAACTCTTGCCGGTCTCGCAGCCTTGGCCGCCACCCCGCTGGCCGGAGCCGCCCCGGCCGATGGCCCGGCGCTCTCCATCCCCATCGCCTGTGACGTGGGGCGGGTGTGTCAGATCCAGAGCTATGTCGACCGCGACCCCGGGCCGGGCGCGAAGGATTACCGCTGCGGCCTGCGGACCTATGACGGTCACAACGGCGTCGATTTCCGCGTGCCCGACATGGCGGCGCAGCGGCGCGGGGTGGACGTGCTCGCGGCCGCCGATGGCCGCGTGGCGCGGCTGCGCGACGGCGTGGCCGATGTCTCGATCCGCGCGGCGGGCGCGGCGCCTGTGGCGGGGCGGGAGTGCGGCAACGGCGTGGTGATCGACCACGGAGGCGGCTGGGAGACGCAGTACTGCCACCTTGCTCAGGGGAGCCTGCGTGTCGGCGTCGGCCAAGCCGTGCGCGCCGGCCAGCCCATCGGGCGCGTCGGCCTGTCGGGCCAGACCGAGTTCCCCCACGTCCACCTGCGCCTGAGCCGCCAGGGAGCCCCGGTAGACCCCTTCGGCAGCGGCGCCGGCTGCGGCGCCCAGGCGGGCCGCAGCTACTGGACGCCGGCCGCCGCCGCGAAGCTCGTCTATCGGAGCGGCATCGTTCTGAACACGGGATTCGCTGGCGCTCCCGTAGCCATGCCGGACATCGAGGCGGGCGGCATCCAGCGGCCTGATGAGCGGGCGGCAAACCTGGTCGCCTATGCCCGCGTGATCGGCCTGGAGAAGGGCGACCAGCTGGCGCTGGCGCTCACCGGGCCAGACGGCCAGGTGTTGGCCCAGAGCCGCACGCCGCCGATGGACCGCGACAAGGCCCAGTACATGGCCTACGTCGGCAAGCGTCGCACGACGGCCGCCTGGACGCCTGGCCCCTATCGCGCGAAGGTCCAGGTCCTTCGCGGCGGACGTGCGGTGGCCGAGCACCCGTTCTCGATGATCATCGGCCGCTGACGAGCGGCGACCTCGGAGCGCTACTTCGGGAGGTGCGCGGCCGCCAGGCCCAGGATCGCTTCAGGTGTGGTCCGCTGCTTCGTCGCAACGGCCCAGAGTTCTAGGTGACGTTCTCTACGGCGAACCAGCGTGGCGCCGAACCCCGCCTTGGCCATCTCACCGGCCAGCGAGTCGCGGGTAAAGCCCGTGCGGTGGGCCATGTAGAGGTTGCCGCGCTCCATCGCCACCCGATGGCCGTATAGGATGTCGATCGGCGAGATCGGCCCGGCGGCGGACTGGTAAGCCGGCTCCAGTAGCTTGTTGTCCGCCACCAGCGCGCAGACACTCTGCAGGTCTGGGCACGTCAACACCACGAACCCGTCGGGTCGCAACACCCGCCGGAACTCGGCGAGGGCGATCGGCACCTCGTGCGTATAAAGGTGCTCGATGTTGTGGCTCGAGAACACCGCATCCACGGACTCGTCGGGAACCGCGGACATGTCGGTCATGGTGCCCACCACGTCCGGTTGGACGGAGGAGTCGATGTCCAGCCGAATCTCGGTCCACTCCGGCGTGTCGAACGCCTGTGTCGTCCGGTCCTTGCGTTTGGGTCCACACCCCACGTGCAGCAAGGTTGGCATAACTGGATCACTCCTGGCGCGGCGGCTTTGCGGTTCGACGGGGGGTTAACGGCTTACGACGGCTCAGGCTAGGGGCTGTTCGCGCATGCGCGAGGGCGAACTGATCCGCATGGCGCTTTCGTTCAACTGGAGTTTCAGCTAAGCTTTGGGCGTCAGCCGAGCTCTCCAAGGCTGTGTCGCTTTATCGGGCGGTGGATCCTGCATCCGCCGCCCGGTTTTGTTTGAGCTTCACCACATCACACATGAGGGGCGCGGCCGGGAAATCGGTGCGGTGGAGGCTGGCTGCAGAAAGCCCGCCGCCGCGTGCGGCGCGATACCGCCGCAGCACGGCACCCAAAAGAAAAAGGGGCCGCCCGAAGGCGGCCCCCGAAAGGTCCGAAGCTTGCGCTTCGCTTAGGCGACGAAGTTCGTCGACGAGATGTCGGCGAGGGTCCGGCCGACCAGCACGATCGCGTCTTCCGCACCGGCGGCACCGCCGTTGGTGTCGAGGAAGACCACGACATCGCCGCCGATCTGAACCGCCACGATATCCTTGCCAGCCGCGATTTGCGTGTTGGCGTAGGTCAAAGCGGCCGCGTAATCGGTGGCCGTGTCTTCGTCATAGAGCGCCGGGGTGCCGGCCGTGCCGAAGTTGATCCGGTCGGTCGACTCCCAGTCACGGATCTGGTCGAGGGTCCCAGCAGTGACGCCGGAGTGCCCCGAGGCGAACACGAAGGTGTCCACGCCAGCGCCGCCGAACATGATGTCGGTGCCCGCGCCGCCGTTGATGAGGTCGTTGCCCCCGCCGGCGTTGATCGTGTCGTTGCCGGTGTCGCCCACGATCGTGTCGGCGCCCACACCCGTCAAAATCGAGTCGGCGTTTGCGCCGGCGTCGATCTGATTGGCGCCGTCGCCGGCATCGATGGTGTCGTTGCCAGCGCCCGAGTTGATGGTGTCGGCGCCGGAGCCCGCCACGATGTTGTCGCGGCCGCCCAGGGTGGTGATGCCATTGGCGCCAGCACCCGCGTTGATCACGTTGTTACCAGCGTCGGCGGCGATGGTGTCGCTGCCGCTGCCGGTCGTGATCGTGTCAGCGCCGTCACCGGTCGTCACGCTGTTGACGCCATCACCAACCGAGATGCTGTTGGCGCCAGCACCGGCGGCGACGGTGTCGTTGCCCGCGCCCGCCGTGATGGTGTCGTTGCCACCGGCGGTGGTGATGCTGTTGTGGCCTTCGCCCGCCGCCACGCTGTTGGCGCCAGCGCCGGCGTCGATCACGTCGCTGCCGTTACCACCGTCGATGACGTCGTCGCCGGCAAGACCAACGATCGAGTCATTGGCGTTGCCGCCGCTCAGCGTATTGTCGCCGGCGGCGCCCAGCAGGGTGTCGGCGCCGTCTTCACCGATCAGCCAATCGTCGTCGGCGCCGCCGGTGAGGGCGTCGTCGCCGGCGTTGCCGTTGATCACCTTGTCGCCGCCGCCGTTGGCGGTGATCACGTCGTTGCCTTGACCGCCGTACAGCGCGTCATTGCCCGTGCCGGAAGCCGTGATGGTGTCGTCACCCGCGTTGCCGTGGGCGAACTGGCCATCATCGTCGGTACCCGACAGCGAGATGGTGTCGTTGCCGTTGCCACCGGTCACGGAGTTGGCGCCTTCGCCGACCGTGATCGTGTCGTCGCCGTCTTCACCACGGACGTCGTCGTTGCCGTCGTTGCCCGTGATGGTGTCGTCGCCCAGGTTGCCGATCAGCAGGTCGTTGTTGGCCCCGCCAGAGATCACGTCGTTGCCTTGACCGCCGTACAGCCACTGGACGCCCAGGCCGGCCGAGCCGTCCAGGGTGTCGTTGCCGAGGTTGCCGTGGGCGAAGTTGAACGAGGCGTCGGTGCCGCCCGTCGTGGTGATCGAGTCGTTGCCTTGGCCGCCGTAGATCGAGTCGGCGCCGTTGCCGCCCACCAGGGTGTCTTCGCCCCGGTTGCCGTGCAGCAGGTCAGCGCCGCCGGCGCCGTCCAGGTTGTCGTCGCCGTTGCCGCCGTACAGGCCGTCCTGCGAGGTGGTCGACGTGAGCGCGAGCGTCTGGGTGCCCTCACCGCCGACGTACAGCACGCCGCTGTCGGTGAAGACCGCCAGGTTGGCGCGGTTCTCGACCGAAGCCAGCGGGAAGGTCAGCGACTTGCCTTGGATCGTGATCGTCACGGTCGCGGCTTGCGTCGCGGTGGCGGCATTGTAGGTCACCACGGCCTGATTGGCGCGAGTGGCGGCGTTCGTGAACACGATCACGTCCGCGGTCGTAAAGGCGGAAGCCTGCTCCTGCGTCAGGTTTTCCCAAGTATAGCTAGCCATTAGTCTCTCCAGTCTGTGTCACACGGACCCCCGGAACGCCTGACCCCCATCCCCGATGGAGCAATCCCGGCGGTCCATCACCCAAGCGCCATAGCACGGCTGCGGCGTAGGTTAGACGAGCCCAAGCCGAGACGTATCGGAACCCTGCCAATTGCGCAACACCAAAAAGGGTCGGCTGGCGGAGGCTCGGCCGGTGTTGCAGCGGCGCCTCTACTCCTCGCGGAAGGCGTCGTGCAGCGTGTCCGTAATGGGCGAAATCAGGTAGCCCATCACGGTGCGCTGGCCCGTGACGATCATCGCGCTGGCGGGCATGCCAGGCGTCAGCTCCATGCCGCGCTTCAGCTTCTTGAGCTCGGTGGGCTCGATACGTAGATCGACGCGGTAGAATGCCACACCGGTCTGCTCGTTCGTGATCCGGTCGGCCGAGACCACCGACACCGTCGCCTTGAGATCGTCGCTGAAGCGTTGATTCAGGCCCGTCAGCCGCACGCGGGCCGGCATGCCCTGCCGGACCTGGTCCACATCCTCTGGCTTGACCATGGCGGTGACCGTCAGGGGCGTGCCCGACGGCACGATGTCCATCAGCGTCTCGCCAGAACCCACAACCCCGCCGACGGTGAACTGCGTCAGGTTGAAGACATAGCCGTCAACCGGAGAGCGGATGACCGTCTGTTGCAGACTCTGCCGCGCCGTGGTGAGGCGCGGCACGACGTCGGCGATCTTCGACTGGCTGTCGCGCAGGCCCTCGGCGGCCTGGCTCTGCCGCTCGTCGCGGAGCTGC
>NZ_JAPSKZ010000098.1 GCF_031181185.1 Phenylobacterium sp.
CGGCTGCCTTCAGGCGCGGCTGCTCGAACTGGGGATCCTTCGTCGACCTGCCGCCGAGCGCGAGCTCGTCCGTCAGGAAGTCGGCGTAGCCCTCGGGGATCGGCGCGCCGGCCACGAAATCGATCATTCGCCGCAGCAGCGCCGGTGACGGGTCGGTGAGCTCGGGCCGCTCGTCCAGGTGCGCCTGGATCGCCGCCTTGGCCGCGGCGCGCATCTTCGCCTGCTCACCTTCCGGGACGCCGATGTCGCCGCGCGCGAAGGGATTGTAGGTCGGAGCCCATTGTGGGCGCAGCCAGTGGTCTTCGCCCGTGACGTGCACCAGGGCGGCCATGAGGGCCGGCAGGTGAGCGTCCTTCAGGATCTCGTCGAGGTCGACGCGCGCTTCGGACATGTTCCTACCCAACATTATCGTTGTTCTGTTTGGGCGAGCATGACTCCCGCGGGCGGGCGGCGGAAGCCCTCACCCCACGTCAGGCCGCCGCCTGGGCCGCCCGGATCCGCGCCGCGAACTCGCGGTCGAGCTCCACGCCCGAGGCCGCTGCGTTTTCGGTCAGGTGCGCCAGCCGGGTCGCGCCGAAGACCGCGCAGCTCACCCCCGGATTGGCCAGCACATACGCCAGCGCCGCCTGGGAGCCGGTCACGCCCCGCTGGTCGTGCAGGAACCGGAACCGCGCCCCCCGGCGCAGCTCGTCCCGGTGACGCGCGAAGGCGCGCGCGGCGTACCAGACGTCCTGCGGGCCCTTCAGCCGCGCCAGCAGCGGTCGGGTGTGCCCCATCGCCAGCGCCATGCCCGCCAGCACGCCCTTCCCCGCCGCGGCGGCGCGAGCGATCACAGGTTCCCGCTCAGGGCGCAGCACGTTGTAATCCACCATCACGGCGTCGAAGTCCGGCAGGCCGATCACGTGCTCGATCACGGCCGGGTCGAAGCTGTTGACGCCCACCGACCGCACCAGGCCGCGAGCCTTGAGGTCGGCGAGCGCGCCGCGCAGCTCGTCGGTCAGTTCGTGGACGGCCGGCCCGTGCAGCTGCAGGAGCCCGAGCGTGTCGAGACCCAGGTTGCGCAGGCTGCGCTCGGCGCTGGCGGTGACCGCGGCGGGCGAGAAGTCGCGGGCGATCCGTCCGCCCCCGGCGTGATAGGTGCCGGCCTTGCTGGCGATCACGAGGCGCGAGGTGTCGCGGCCCTTCAGCGCCCGACCCAGGCGCGGCTCGGCCTCGCCGGCCGAATAGCTTGCCCCCGTGTCGAAGAAGGTGAACCCCAGGTCGAGGGCGGCGTGCACCAGGCCCACCGCCTGGGCCTCGGGGAAGCGGGGCTTACCCCACCAGCTGGCGCAGCCGAACCCCAGTTCGGAAACGGTCAGGCCCGTGCGGCCCAGCGGGCGGTAACGCATTCCGCAACACTTCCTCGCCGACGCTCCGAAGGGAATCCTGCTTCGCGCTTGGCTTTAGTCCTGCGAAACACGATCCGCGAAGCAGGATGGTGGGCGGCGAGGGATTCGAACCCCCGACCCTCTCGGTGTAAACGAGATGCTCTAACCAACTGAGCTAGCCGCCCTTGGCTCCTCCGCTTTAGTGCGCGGCGGGCTTCCGTCCAACCGTCTCTTCGTGGCTGAGCAGCTTGGCGAAGAACCGGCCGACGATCAGGAACACCACGCCCGCCGCCGCCGCGATCCCCGCGTGCATCAGCCAGAAGTTCGTCGCCGGCATCTTCTCCAGCAGCGCGCCCAGCACGCCCACGGTCTGGTTCCCGACGACGAGGTGCAGGTAGTAGACCCCGATCATCGTGCCCACCACCGCCGGCGGCGAGGCCCGCGCATAGAGAGCCAGCGACACAGGCAGCATGTTGGCGAACGCCGCGCTGTTGAAGATTTCGAAGGCGATGAGCCACCACAGGCTCACCTGCGTCGCCGTTGCCGCGGCCACCGCCGCGCCGGCCGCCAGGCACAGCGCGCCCAGCACGGAGATGAACGTGCCGATGGTCAGCTTGCCGATCTCGTCGGGCTCCTTGAACCGCTTGGCCCACACCCGCCAGAAAACGACCATCAGCGCCAGGAAGGTGACCGAGACCACGCTGTCCAGGGTGATCAGCCAGGTCGTCGGCAGCTTCTGGCCGAAGAACGTCATGTCGACGCTGCGGTCGGCCCAGACCAGGTAGGCGTTGAAGATCTGCTGGTTCACCAGCACCGAGGCGGCCAACACGGGGATCAGCGCGATCAGGACGAAGATCGTCCGCCATTCCGAGGCGTGCAGCTTCGGCCGCTCGGCCTTCTCGGTCTTGCGCAGCGGCGGGTCGGGCGGCAGGTGCCGACGTCCGGCCAGGTAGATGGCGAGCGCGATCAGCATGCCGACGCCGGCGGCGCCGAAGCCCCAGTGCCAGCCGACGCCCTCGCCGAGCGTTCCGGCGATCAGCGGGGCGGCGATCACGCCGGCGTTGATGCCCAGGTAGAAGATCTGGAAGGCGTCGGCCCGGCGCAGGTCGCCCTCGGCGTAGAGACCGCCCACCTGGCCCGCGATATTGCCCTTGAAGCAGCCGGTGCCCAGCACCAGGCACAGCAGCGCCAGCAGGAACGAGGCGTCGAAGGCCATCAGGAAGTGGCCCGCCGACATCAAGAGCGCGCCGAGGATGATGGTCCGGGTCCGCCCCAGCAGCCGGTCGGCGATGAAGCCGCCAGCGATGGGCGTCAGGTACACGAGGCTGGTGTAGAGCCCGAAGATGGTCGAGGCGACGGCCTGGGTCGAAGCGTCCGGCGGCAGGCGGTAGATGGCCCCGATCACGGCCCGGAAGCTCTCGAAGCCGGCGATCTGCTCGACGTGGGGCGACAAGAGCAGCTGCTTGACCATGTAGAGGACCAGCAGGGACTGCATGCCGTAGTAGGAAAAGCGCTCCCAAGCTTCGGAGAAGGCCAGGAAGCCGAGCGCCTTGGGGTGGCCGAGGAAGGCCTTGTCGCCGTCGCGGGCGACCGTCGTCGCGGTCATGAACTCCTCCCCTTTTGGGACAAGCCCTACCGCGACGTGAGGAAGACCGCCAGCAACACCCAGACGCCTATGAGTCCAAACAGGGCGGCGGCGGCGATCCGGACGTACTTCAGGGGCACGACCTTGGTGGCGGCTTCGCCCACCAGGACGGCCGGGACGTTGGCCGCCATCATCCCCAGCGTGGTGCCGACGGTGACCAGCGTGATGTCTTGGAAGCGGGCGGCCAACAGGGTCGTGGCGATCTGGGTCTTGTCGCCGATCTCGACGAGGAAAAAGGCGATGAGCGTCGTCAGGAAGATCCCGCCGTGGGTCTTGGACAGGGCGTCCTCGTCCTCCTTGTCGGGGATCAGCGCCCAGAGCGCCATGGCCACGAAGCCGGCGCCGACGAGGATCTGAAAGACGGGACCGGCCAGGAACCGCGCGACCAGCACGCCCAGCGCCGCCGCCGCGGCGTGGTTCAGGAGGGTGGCCGCCAGGATGCCCAGGATGATCGGGACCGGCTTGCGGAACCTGGCGGCGAGCACGAGGGCGAGCAGCTGGGTCTTGTCGCCAATCTCGGCGATGGCGACCACGCCGGTGGAGATGAGCAACGCTTCCAAGGGACGAACTCTCTTCAGGGGCGCGGCTGTGACACGACGATGCCTTGGCCCCCGCCACGCCCGCGCCGGAAGCTGCATCGCCGGTCTCGCCAATCCGGATCTTCAGATCCGCCGCTCGCGCCATGTCCCGAAGGACAAGTCTGTTGACGCGGGCTCCGCTGTCGCGCGGACGGCTACTCCCCGTGGATGGCGCGGCTGGTAGCGCGATTGGCTTCCCGGCCGCAAATGAAAAAGGGCCGCCGCGACAGGCGGCCGCCCCTCTCACGCCGAGCTTCTCAACTCAGCTGTTCAGCGCGCTCTTCAGCCCCTCGCCCACGCGGAAGCGGCAGGTCTGGCTCGCCGGCCGCCGCACCTTCTCGCCGGTGCGCGGATTGCGCGCCACGCCCGCCGCCCGCTTGACGGGCACGAAGCTGCCGAAGCCCACCAGGCGCACCTCGCGGCCGGCCTTCAGCGACGTCGACACCGACGCGATGAACGCCTCCAGAGCCTCCTTGGCCTGCGCCTTGTTCAAGCCCGCCTTGTCGGCGATCGCCGAGACCAGTTCGGCCTTGGTCATGCGTTGTCTCCCACCGTCTTCTTGTTTGTGTCGGCAGACCGCAGGCGCCCCAACCGCGCTACGCCGCCCCGGCCGGCATTTAAGGCCCGCCGAAGCTTGGCCGTCAAACGAAGCGGCGCGGGATTTCTCCCGCGCCGCCCGCCTGTCACAGATTGTGATCGCCGATGGAGGCCTAGTGCGTGATCACCAGGGGCTCGACCTCGGCGTCCGGCTCCTCTGCGGCGACCTCGACCGGAGCCGTGTCGTCCCACTCGATCGGCGTCGGCTGCCGCACGAGGGCCTTGGCCAGCACCTGGTCCATGGTCGAGACCGGGATGATCTCCAGGCCCGACTTCACGTTGTCCGGGATGTCGGCCAGGTCCTTCTCGTTCTCTTCCGGGATCAGCACCGTCTTCACGCCCGAGCGGAGCGCCGACAGCAGCTTCTCCTTCAGGCCGCCGATGGCGGTGACACGGCCCCGCAGGGTGACCTCGCCGGTCATGGCCAGGTCGGCCCGGATCGGGATGCCCGTCAGCACCGACACGATGGCCGTGGCCATCGCCGCGCCGGCCGAAGGGCCGTCCTTGGGCGTGGCGCCGTCCGGCACGTGGATGTGGACGTCCGTCCGCTCGAAGACCGGCGGTTCGATACCAAACTTCGTGGCCCGGCTGCGGACGTACGAGTTCGCCGCCGAGATGGACTCCTTCATCACGTCCTTGAGGTTGCCGGTGACCGTCATGCGGCCCTTGCCCGGCATCTTGACGGCTTCGATCGTCAGGATGTCGCCGCCGAACTCGGTGTAGGCCAGGCCGGTGATGATGCCGACCTGGTCGTCCTTGTCCGTCTCGCCGTAGCGGTACTTCTTGACGCCCGCGTACTTCTCGAGCCGCTCGGCGTCGACCGTGATCGACACCGTCTTCTCGCGGATCAGGTCCCGAACCGTCTTGCGCGCCAGGTTGCCCAGCTCCCGCTCGAGGTTCCGGACGCCGGCTTCCCGCGTGTAGTAGCGGATCGTGTCGCGGATCGTCTCCTCGGGCACCACGAACTCTTCCGGCTTCAGGCCGTGGTCCTTGGTGAGCTTCGGCAGGATGTGGCGCTTGGCGATCTCGACCTTCTCATCCTCGGTGTAGCCGGGGATGCGGATGATCTCCATGCGGTCCAGCAACGGCTGGGGCATGTTCAGCGAGTTGGCCGTGGTGACGAACATCACCGGCGACAGGTCGTAGTCCACCTCCAGGTAGTGGTCGGCGAAGGTGGAGTTCTGCGCCGGGTCCAGCACCTCGAGCAGCGCCGACGACGGGTCGCCGCGCCAGTCCGAGCCCATCTTGTCGATCTCGTCCAGCAGGAAGAACGCGTTGGTGGACTTCGCCTTCTTCATCGACTGGATGATCTTGCCGGGCATGGAGCCGATGTACGTGCGGCGGTGGCCGCGGATCTCGGCCTCGTCGCGCACGCCGCCCAGCGACACCCGCACGAACTCGCGCGTCGTGGCCTTGGCGATCGACTTGCCCAGCGAGGTCTTGCCGACGCCCGGCGGGCCCACGAGGCACAGGATCGGGCCCTTCAGGGTGCCCACGCGGCTCTGCACCGCCAGGTACTCCAGGATCCGTTCCTTGACCTTCTCCAGGCCGTAGTGGTCCTCGTTGAGGATCTCTTCCGCCTTCGCCAGGTCGATCGGCTTCTGCTTGGCCTTGCCCCACGGGATCGACAGCAGCCAGTCCAGGTAGTTCCGGACGACCGTGCTCTCGGCCGACATCGGGCTCATGTTGCGCAGCTTCTTCAGCTCCGCCTCGGCCTTCTGGCGGGCTTCCTTGGAAAGCTTGGTCTTCTTGATCCGCTTTTCCAGCTCGAGCAGTTCGTCGCGATGGTCGTCCTGCTCGCCCAGCTCGCGCTGGATCGCCTTCATCTGCTCGTTCAGATAGTACTCGCGCTGCGTCTTCTCCATCTGACGCTTCACGCGGTTGCGGATCTTCTTCTCGGTCTGCATGACCGAGATTTCGCCCTCCATTAGGGCGTAGACCTTCTCCAGCCGCTTCACGACGTTGAAGACCTCGAGCAGCTGCTGCTTCTCGGCGATCTTCACCGACAGGTGGCCGGCAATGCGGTCCGCCAGCTCGGACGGATTGTCGATCTGCGGAATGGCCGCCAGGGCTTCCGGCGGGACCTTCTTGTTGAGTTTGACGTAGTTCTCGAACTGCTCGATCACCGCGCGGCTCAGGGCCTCGGCCTCGGGCGAGTTCGCGCCGTCTTCCTGCACGTAGGCGATTTCCGCCTCGTAGTAGTCGGCCTGGCCGGTGAACCGGGTGATGCCGGCCCGCGCGCGGCCTTCAACCAGCACCTTCACCGTCCCGTCGGGCAGCTTGAGCAGCTGCAGGATCGTGGCGACGACGCCGACGTCATAGATCGCGTCGGGCGCCGGATCGTCGTCGTCCTTGTCCTTCTGGGTGGCCAGCAGGATCTGCTTGCCCTCCCCGCGCATCGCTTCCTCCAGCGCACGCACGGACTTCTCGCGGCCGACGAACAGGGGAACCGGCTGGTGCGGGAAGACCACGATGTCCCGCAGCGGCAGGATGGGGAGGATCTTAATCTCGGACATGATGCTTCAACTCCTGGCCGGCGCGTTTGGATCGCACCTGGCCTGCCGGATCGTGGTCACTTCAGACGATGCGCCTGAGTCGGACGACCCGTCCGCCGGGCCTCGGCGGGCTGTTCGGGTGATTTATGTGGACGGTTTGGTCCAGCGTTCAAGCGCCGCAACGACTGTGCGCGACGTTCAGCCTCATCGCCGTCCACAGTTTAGGTTGATGGGCTGAAACGGCGCCGTTGGCGCAAGGATTTGCCTCGTTCACAGCTTCTAGATGGCCCCTCGCCGGGCGCGGCTCAAGGGGTCACCACGCCTCCGACCAGGGCCTCAGGTCAAGCTCGTGGGTCCAGGCGTCCCTCGGCTGGGCGTGCAGGGCCCAGTACGCCTCGGCGATGTGTTCGGGATTGAGGATGCCGTCCTGCTCTTTCAGCGCATAGCGCTCCGGGAAGTTCTCGCGGATCCAGGCGGTATCGATCGCTCCGTCGATGATCGTATGGGCGACGTGAATCCCCTGTGGTCCGAGCTCGCGGGCCATGCTCTGGGCCAGCGCTCGCAGCCCGTGCTTGGCCGCGGCGAAGGCGGCGAAGCCCTCGCGCCCCCGGATGCTGGCCGTGGCGCCGGTGAACAGGATCGTGCCCTGCCCACGCGGCGTCATGTGCTTCGCAGCCTCGCGCCCGACGAGGAAGCCTGAGAAGCGGGCCATTTCCCAGACCTTGAAGAACACGCGCGCCGTGGTCTCCCGGATCGGGAAGCGCACGTTCGCTCCGATGTTGAACACACAGACCTCGACCGGGCCGATCTCGGCCTCCGTCCGCTCGAAGAGGCCGACGACCTGGTCCTCCCGCCGCGCGTCGACCCCGAAAGGGTGCGCGATCCCGCCTTCGGAGCGGATCTGCTCCGCGAGCGGCTCCAGCTGGTCGGCGTGGCGGCGCACGATCACGGCCTCGAGCCCCTCGCGGGCGAACCTGCGGGCGATCGCCCCGCCCAGCGCGTCGCCCGCCCCGATGATCACCGCCGCCTTGCCCATGCCGCCTCCAGTCGTCTCGAAAGTGGGGGCGCCGAGAGGTCGGGCGCAAGGCCGAGCTCAGCGCGCCAGGGTAAGCCAAGTACAGGGCGTTCGAGACGCGGCGCCGCCTGTATCTGATGGCCTGCGTGTTCAAGGTCGAACCACCGGCCCCGATGGTCTCGCGACTGCCTGCCGCCCGACGCACGGGCGCGCCTGAGCCGGTTGGCTGACCGACGCCGGATGGCCGCGAACGAAAAGGCCCCGCAGTCGCCTGCGGGGCCTCTCTGTTCCGGCAGTCGCCGATGTTAGGCCGCGCCGCCCTTGTCGCGGCGCTCGGCGTAGATGATCAGCGGCTGGGCGCGGCCTTCGATGACCTCGGCGTTGACCACCACTTCCTCGACGCCGTCGTAGGTCGGCAGCTCGTACATCGTGTCCAGCAGCACGCCTTCCAGGATCGAGCGCAGGCCGCGCGCGCCCGTTTTGCGCACGATGGCCTTGCGGGCCACCGCCATCAGGGCGTCATCGGTGAAGGTCAGGCCCACGTTCTCCATCTCGAAGAGGCGGACGTACTGCTTCACGAAGGCGTTCTTCGGCTCGGTGAGGATCTTCACCAGGGCCTTCTCATCCAGGTCGTCCAGAGTGGCGATGACCGGGAGGCGGCCCACGAACTCCGGAATGAGGCCGAAGCGCAGCAGGTCGTCGGGCTCCACCTGACGGAAAATCTCGCCCGTGCGGCGCTCGTCCGGGTCCGCCACCTTCGCGCCGAAGCCGATCGAGGTGCCTTGGCCCCGCGCCGAGATGATCTTCTCGAGCCCGGCGAAGGCGCCGCCGCAGATGAACAGGATGTTGGTCGTGTCGACCTGCAGGAACTCCTGCTGCGGATGCTTGCGCCCGCCCTGGGGCGGCACGGAGGCGACGGTGCCTTCCATGATCTTCAGCAGCGCCTGCTGGACGCCCTCGCCCGACACGTCGCGGGTGATCGAAGGGTTGTCCGACTTGCGGCTGATCTTGTCGACTTCGTCGATGTAGACGATGCCGCGCTGGGCCCGCTCGACGTTGTAGTCGGCCGCCTGCAGCAGCTTCAGGATGATGTTCTCGACATCCTCGCCGACGTAGCCGGCTTCGGTCAGCGTCGTGGCGTCGGCCACGGTGAACGGCACGTCGATGATTCGAGCCAGCGTCTGGGCCAGCAGGGTCTTACCCGTGCCGGTGGGCCCGATCAGCAGGATGTTGGCCTTGCCCAGCTCGACGTCGTTGTTCTTCGTCGCGTGGTTCAGGCGCTTGTAGTGGTTGTGGACGGCGACCGAGAGGACCTTCTTGGCGTGGTCCTGGCCGATCACGTAGTCGTCGAGGACTTCGCGGATCTCCTTGGGCGTCGGCACCCCGTCCTTCGACTTCACGAAGGAGATCTTGTGCTCTTCCCGGATGATATCCATGCACAGTTCGACGCATTCATCGCAGATGAACACGGTCGGGCCCGCGATAAGCTTGCGGACTTCGTGCTGGCTCTTGCCGCAGAAAGAGCAGTAGAGGGTGCTCTTTGAATCTCCGCTCGCGGCCTTGGTCATGGTCTCGTCTCACTCTCTCGACGACGCTGGCCGATCGCCTGGCCTGCCTCGCACCCCGTGGCGTTGGCGGGGGGCATGTCCGCCGTATCAATGCAGAATACGCGCCGCGGGTTGTCCAAGTCTTGACATTCCCCGATCCGGCCTCGGATCACAAGGGCTCGCTCGCCGGAGCGACAAAACGCGGCGCGACGACCTGTGGATGGACGCCTCGTGCTTCTAAATGGGACTCGGCCCGAGATGGCACAAGACCACGCGCCTGCGGCCGACGCGCCGATCGTAGCCTTCGATTTTGACGGCACCATTACGACCAAGGACAGCTTCACCACGTTCCTCAAGTGGCGGGCGGGCCCGGTCCGCTGGTGGCTGGGCTGCCTGCAGCTGATCCCCGCCGCCCTCGCCTATCTCGTCCACCGCGACCGTGGCCGGATCAAGGCGGCGGCCGTGAAGGTGTATCTCCGGGGCGTCCCGCACGACCGGCTGGAGGCCGACGCCCAGCGCTTCGCCAGCCTCTTCGCCCGGCGGCTGTTCCGGCCGGACGCGGTGGCCACGTGGAAGCGCTGGCGGGATCGCGGCGCACGCCTGGTGATCGTCACCGCCTCGCCCGACGTCGTCGTGGCGCCGTTCGGCCGCGGCCTCGGCGCGGATCTCGTACTGGGCACCCAGCTGTCCTACGACGCCGACAACCGGGTGCTTGGGGCGTTTTCCGGCCCGAACTGCCGGGGAGCTGAGAAGGTGGTCCGCCTGCACGAGGTGTTCGGCCCGGACCTGCGGCTCGCCGCCGCCTACGGCGACACCTCGGGCGACACCGAGATGCTGGCCATCGCCGACGAGGCCGGATTCCGCGTGTTCACGGGCAAGCCGTGAAGCACGCCGGCCCGGCGGCGCTCTAGACGAGTTGCGGCGCCGGCTGCTCCCGCAGCGCCGCCACGAAGGCGTCCCGCCAGGCTTCGATGTCGTGCTTGCGCACCCCGTCCATCAGGGCCTCCCAACGCCGCACGCGCTCCGGCCTGGGCATCGCGAGCCCGGCCTTGATGGCGTCCGACACGTCCTCGCGACTGAACGGATTGACGATCAGGGCCTCTCGCATCTGCTCGGCCGCGCCGGCGAATTGGGAAAGGATGAGCACCCCTGGGTCATCCGGCCGCTGCGCCGCCACATATTCCTTCGCCACCAGGTTCATTCCGTCGCGTAGCGGCGTCACGAGCCCGAGCGAGGCCGCGCCGTAGATTCCGGCGAGTTCATCCCTGCGGTAGCTGCGGTTCACATAACGGATCGGCACCCAATCGGGCGTCGCGAACGCGCCGTTGATCCGCCCGGTCACGCCGTCCAGACGGGCGCGGATTTCTTGGTAGGCCGGCACCTCGTCCCGGCTAGGCGTGGCGATCTGCAGGAGGAAAACCTGCTCCAGCGCCTCGGGCGTGTTGGCGAGGTACTCCTCGTAGGCCAGGAAGCGCTCCTCCAGCCCCTTGGAATAGTCCAGCCGGTCCACGCCGATGATCATCCGTCGCCCGGCCAGGCTCACCCGCATGCGATCACGCCACGCGGCGGCCGCCTCGCCCTGCGCCGCCTCTGTGAACGCGTCCACGTCGAGGCCGATGGGAAATGCGCCCGTACGCACCGTCCGGCCGAAGGCGACGGCCCGCCCGCCCGTTTGGACCTTTCCGGCCTCATCATGCGCGACGTAGTCGTGGAAGGCGCTGAGGGAATCCTCGCTCTGGAAGCCAACCAGGTCGTAGTCGAACATCGCCTCGACGAGTTCGCGGTGGAACGGCAGCGTCGCGAACAGCCGTCGCGCCGGCCAGGGAATGTGCAGGAAGAAGCCGATCCGGTTGGTCACGCCGCGACGCCGCAGTTCCCGGGCGAGCGGGATCAGGTGGTAGTCGTGCACCCAGACGAAGTCGTCGGGCTGCAGCAGCGGCAGCAGCGTCTGCGCGAAGCGGGCGTTGACCCGCGCGTAGCCCTCGTTGAACGATCGCTCATAAGCCGAAAGGTCGATGCGGTAGTGAAACAGCGGCCACAGCGTCCGATTGGCGTAGCCGTTGTAGTACTCCTGCCGATCCTGCTCCTCGAGATCGACGGTGGCCACCGTGGCGCCCTGCCCGCGCTGGACAGAAAGCTGGCCCGTGAAGGTCTCGACGGTCCGGCCGCTCCAGCCGAACCAGACCCCATTGTACTCGCGGAGTGCGGCGCCCAGCGCCATGGCCAGCCCCCCCACGGAGGCGCCGGCAGTCTGTTGCGGCTGACCCACACGGTTAGAAACGACGATCAGGCGACCCATGCGGGCGCCTAGCTGGCCGATACGATGACGGACCGCACGCCCCAGGTGTCGGCCAGGACGCGCGCCAGTTCCTCGCCGTCACGGCATCCCGCGAGCTTTGGCGTCACCAGAGCCAGGTCGACCGGCGTCTGCGCCGCCATCGCCAGCGCATGCGCAGCTCTATCGACAGGTCCGATAACATTGATCCCCGCTTCGACCAGTATCTTGACAAGATCCGCGGTGATGGCCGGAGTGTTTTGCGCGACCAGTATCGTCGAGAAGCGACCATACTGCTCAATGATTTCAACGATATCCCTCATCACAGGCACAGATAGACCATCAGTTGGGCTGAGAGAATGAGGAGCTCTCTGAACTTAATGTGAGGGAGACTGTAGTTCCACGCACGAAAAAGGCCCGGGCGACGCGAGTCGCCCGGGCCCGAATTCGCCATGACGAAGGGCTTAGCCTTCGTTGTCGCGCTTTTCCCAGACGTGGTCCACGAGGCCCCAGTCCTTGGCCTCTTGCGCGGTCATGAAGTAGTCGCGGTCCAGCGTCTCCTCGACCACCTCGACGGGCTGGCCGGTGTGCTTCGCGTAGATCTCGTTCAGGCGCCGCTTGGTCTTGATGATGTCCTCGGCATGGCGCTGGATGTCGGTGGCCTTGCCCGAGTAGCCGCCCGAGGGCTGGTGGACCATGATCCGTGAGTTCGGCAGCGCGATCCGGCTGCCCTTCTCGCCCGCCATCAGCAGGAACGAGCCCATCGAGGCCGCCATGCCCAGGCACAGCGTGATCACCGGCGAGCGGATGTATTGCATGGTGTCGTAGATCGCGAGGCCCGACGTCACCACCCCGCCCGGCGAGTTGATGTACATCTGGATCTCCTTCTTCGGGTTCTCGGCCTCGAGATGGAGAAGCTGGGCGCAGATCAGGCTGGCCATGCCGTCCTCGACCGGACCCGCCAGGAACACGATCCGGTCCTTCAGCAGGCGGGAGAAGATGTCGTAGGCGCGCTCGCCCCGGCTCGTCTGCTCGACGACCATCGGCACGAGGCCCAGGGCGGTGGTGACGGGATCACGCATGGAGAGGAAGCTTCCTTCAGAGTCGGTTGGCGCTGGCCGCGACCGCGCCGTCCCCTCCGATATCGCGCGGCGCCCGCAGCGGCGCAAGGCGCCGCCGCGGGAAACCGTCGATTAGGCGAAGAGGAAGTCGCTGGCCTTCAGGCTGGACAGCTGAACGTCCTGCAGCGTGATCACGTTGCCGGCGTCGAGGGTGATGACGACGTCGTCCCCCGCCTGGGCGGACTTCGCCAGCACCGCCGCCAGATCGGCGAACTGCGCGTCGTCCAGCTGGATGCGGTCGTCGTTCCCGAAGTCGGTCACCACATCGCGTCCGAAGGCGCCCTCGAACACGAAGCGGTCGCCGCCGAGGCCGCCGGTCAGCACGTCGTCGCCCGCCCCGCCGTTCAGCGTATCGGCGCCGTTGTCGCCCGACAGCCGGTCGATGCCCGCGCCGCCCAGCAGCTCGTCCGCGCCGTTGCCGCCCGCCAGGGTGTCGGCGCCGGCCAGGCCCGCCACCGTGTCCGAGCCGTTGTCGCCGGTCATCGCCTCGTCGGCGGCCGTGCCGGTCAGCTTGTCCGCGCCGTTGCCGCCGGCCTGGGCTGGGCCGTTGGCGACGCCGCCGACGGTCACGGTGACGGTGGCCGTGCTGGTCGCGCCCACGGCGTCCTTCATGACGTAGGTGAAGGTGTCGGTCGCGGTCTCACCCGGCCCCAGCAGATCGAAGGCGTCGGCGTCGGCGACATAGACCACCTTGCCGTCCTCGATGGTGACGGTGGCCCCCTTCGCGCTCGTCGAAACCGAGACCAGGGTCTTGGTCTCGCCGCTGTTCGGGTCGGTGTCGTTGGCCAGCACGTCGAGCACAACCCGGGCATCCTCATCCACCGAGGCGGCGTCGGCGACCGCGGTCGGGCCGGTGTTGATCAGGAAGCGCCCCAGCACCGGGTCGTGGTCGCTGGGCTGCGTCCCGCCCTTGCCGGTGTTGAGATGGACGAGGTCGAACTCGCCGTTCTCGTACAGCTCGGACGTCACCAGCATGTGGTCGATCTGCTGAGAGTTGCCCTCGAAGATGTAGCTGTAACGGTCGCCCGCCTCGAGCTTCCAGGACAGGTTGGTGAACAGCCCGCCCTGTTCCAGCAGGGTCAGCGATTCCTCGAACTGGAAGCCGTTGAAGTCGCCCATGACGGCCACGTGGCGGTCCGGATTGGCGTCCACGAGGTCCGCCACCCAGTCGCGGATCGCCGTGCTCTGGGCGATGCGCTGGTCCTCACCCTCGGCGAAGGGCGGCTGACGCTCGCCGAACAGGCCGGGATCGCTGCCAAGGCGCGAGGTCGAGTGGACGTCGATGGCTGTGATCGTCTCGCCGCGGAACACGAAGTCGGCGGCCAGCGGCTTGCGGCTCCCGAAGAAC
>NZ_JAPSKZ010000099.1 GCF_031181185.1 Phenylobacterium sp.
GCGGGCGCGATCCAGCGGGTCTCGGCGACATAGGCCGCCTTGCCGCCGGTGACGGTGAGGATGCGGTCGCCGGCCGCCTCGCGCTGGAAGGCGCCCGGACCGCGGAAGACGGTGACCGCGGCGGCGGGCGCCGGCGTGGCCTCGCCGACGGCTGACTGGCCGAAGCGGTAGAGGTGGGCCGGCTTGCCGCCGCCCAGGAGCGCGCAGCCGCTGAGCGCGACGGCGCAGAGGGCGAGGACCGAGAGCCGCAGCGTCGTCATTGGGGCACCTTCACTTCCTCGGATTTCCGCGTGACCGAGCCGGCGATGCCGTTGGTCTGCAGGTCGTTCAGCAGGCGCTCGAGGGTCTCGGCCGTCTCCTGCATCTGGGTCAGCGCCGCGGTGGCCTGAGGCAGGCCGTTGGTGGCGAAGTCGGTCGTCGGGCCTTCCAGCTTGGCCACCATGCCGCGGACGTCGGCGGCGGCGGCGCGGGCCTCCTCGGCGGCGTCGGCGAGGTTCCTGGCCGTGCGCTTGCCGTCGGTGTCGACGAGCTCGCGGCTGGAGCGGGCGAGCTGGCCGATCTCGGCGGTGGCCTCCTCGACGCGCTGCAGGGCGCGCTGGGCGTCGGCGATGATCGCCTTGCGCTCGCGCAGTTCGGCGGTGACCGCCTGGGTGTCGGACAGCGCGGCCGAGAACGTCTTGATGTTCTGGTCGGAGAGCACGCGGTTGACGCGGTCCAGGGCCTCGATCGTGCGGGTCAGCACCGTGCCGCCGCCCTCGAGCAGGTCAGAAAGCGTGCTGCGCTGGCTGCGCAGGACCGGGATGCACTCGCGGCCTATGCCGATGCCCTGGCGCTCGCACTGGCGCTGGGCCTCGTCCTTCAGCAGCGGCTTGGAGGGGGTGCCCGCGGTGATCTGGATGTAGTTCACCCCCGTGATCCCCTGGGGCTCGAGGGTGGCGTAGCTGTCGACGCGGATCGGCACGTCGGAGGTGACGCGGACGCGGGCGATGACGCGGCTGGGGTTGGTGCGGTCCAGCGCGATCTTGGTCACCTCGCCGACCTTGATGCCATTGAACTGCACCTCGCCGCCTTCCGAGAGGCCGCGGACCGGCCCCTGGAAGAGGATGTCGTAGGTGTCGTTCTGCTGGGCGAACTGGAAGCGGGCGAGCCAGACGACGAAGATCGCCAGGGCCGCCACAAGGATCAGGGTCGACAGGCCCACGAGCGCATAGTTGGCGTTCCTTTCCATCAGGCCTCCGTCGTCCTCGTCCGGGACGCCGCGCGACCGCGCGGACCCAGGAAATATTCGCGGATCCAGGGATGGTCCGCCCGTTCCAATTCGGCCACCGGGGCGGTGGCCACCACATGCTTGTCGGCGAGCACCGCCACGCGGTCGGTGATCTCGTAGAGGGTGTCCAGGTCGTGGGTAATCATGAACACGGTCAGGTCGAGGCTGCGCGACAGTTCCTTGATCAACTCGTCGAAGGCCGCGGCGCCGATCGGGTCGAGGCCGGCGGTGGGCTCGTCGAGGAAGAGCAGCTCGGGATCCATGGCGAGCGCGCGCGCCAGGCCGGCCCGCTTGCGCATGCCGCCGGACAGTTCGGACGGCTTGAGCGCTCCGGCCTCGGGGCGCAAGCCCACCAGGGCGATCTTCAGGGCCGCGAGCTCGTCGATCTCCTTGCGGGACAGCCTCGTGTGCTCCTGGATCGGGGCGGCGACGTTCTCCTTGACGGTCAGGTTCGAGAACAGCGCGCCGCCCTGGAACAGGACGCCCCAGGATCGCTCCAGGGCCGACCACTTGCGGCGCGAGGCGTTGGCGATGTCGGCGCCCAGCACGCTGACGTGGCCGGCCTCGGGCTGCTTGAGGCCGATGATGGTGTTGAGCAGCACCGACTTGCCCGAGCCCGAGCCGCCGACCACGCCCAGGATCTCGCCCCGGCGGACGGTCAGGTCCAGGTTCTCGTGCACGACGTTCTCGCCGAACTGGGAGCGCAGGCCGCGCACCTCGATGGCCGGGCCGTCGCCTTCCAGGAGCTCGTCGTCGGCGAGCATGGCTTCGTCGCGGGCGCTCACAGGTCCAGCACCAGGTAGAGGAGGGCGAAGAGCGCGTCGATCACGATGATGGCGAAGATGGCGTGCACGACGGCCGCCGTCACCCGCCGGCCGAGGGATTCCACGTCGCCGCCGACCTCCATGCCCTGACGGCAGCCGATGCCGGCGATCACGCCGGCCATGACGGGCGCCTTCAGAAGAGCGAGCCAGAAGTGGCCGATGCCGACGTTGTCGACGATCCGCTGGAGGAAGAAGGCGGGGCCCAGGCCCAGCGCCGACCAGGTCACGACGATGCCGCCGAGCAGGCCGGCCAGGGTGGCCACGAAGGTCAGCAGCGGGATGGCCAGGACGAGCGCCGCGAACCTGGGGAACACCAGGGCCTCGAACGGATCGACGCCCATGACGCGCATGGCGTCGATCTCCTGGTTCATCTTCATCGAGCCGATCTCGGCGGCGAAGGCCGAGGCCGAGCGGCCCGCCAGCAGCACGGCGGTGATGACGATGTTGAACTCGCGCATCATCGAGATGCCGATCAGCTCGACGGCGAACACCTCGGCCCCGAACTGCTGCAGCATGTCGGCGCCGATGAAGGCCACGACCGCGCCGATGAAGAAGGTGGCCACGGCGACGACCGGGATCGCGTCGAGGCCGGCGCGCTCGACGATCGAGACCAGCGCGGGCCAGCGGATGCGGCGGGGCGAGACGAACAGCCAGACCAGGCTCTGAGCGACGACCACCAGCAGCCGGCCGAGGAAGGCCATGGTGTCGAGGAAGTCCCGCAGGAAGCCCACGACGCCGCGGCCGATGCGGATGGTCAGGTCGTGGAAGTCGCGGGGCTCGCGCCGGACGACCGGCTCGACCTGGATGGCGTCGTCCACCACCTGCAGCAGGCGCAGCGCCTCGGGGCGGGCCTGGACGCGGGCGATATCGAAGTTGCGACCGGCGGCGCGCACGACGGCATGGGCGCCGGCGGTGTCGAACCGGCGCACGCCGTTCATATCGATGGCGAATTGGGAAAGCCCGCCCAGGGTCTCCGCCAGACCCTTGCCCGCGCCGCCCAGCATGCGGGCCGTCCAGTCGCCGGTGAGCGTCACCGTGGGACGATCCGTCGCGGGATCCAGCGTGAAGTCGGCGGGTCTCTCCATGCGGGCGGTGTCCCGGAGGTCGCGCACGGCGCGGTCCGAGTCGTGTCTCCTCGAAAGATCAGCACCCTAACAGAGCCGGCGGATGCGCGAACGCCCATATGGCGAAGGTTGTTCCGCCTCGCCAGGGCCCATCTGGCGCGTCTTATGGCGAAGCTAGGCCTCCTTTTGGTCGAATTCGGACGGGAGAGCAGGGGCGTGCCCTGCTGAGGCTTCGATTCAGGCCGGGCGCCGCGTGACAGTGGAGAGAGTAGGTTTGACCCGCCAGATCGAGCTCGCCGGGAAGTCCGGCGCCCGCTATCGCTACACGTCGATCGACGAGGAGCGGTTCCTGCCGCCGTCCGGGGCGAACTACGTCATCGCCCGGGTGACCCCGGAAGGGCCGGAGGTGGTCTATGCTGGCGAGACCGACAACCTCGCCAGCCAAAACTGGCGCGCGGCGCTCGAGAAGGCGCGCGAGACCTACAAGGACGCCAAGGTGCTGACGCGCCTGAACGTCACCCGCGCGGTGCGCGAAGCCGAGCGCGTCGACCTGATCGAGCAGTACCACCCGCCGCTGAACCAGTAGCCGTCTGGCGCGGGGCGCGCGGCCTCGTCATGTTGGCGGCATGACCGGCCCGCCGCTCATCGCCATCTTCGGCGCCGCGATCCTGCCGAGCGGGCCGTCGCGCTCGCTGCTGCGCCGGATCGGCTACGGCCTGACGGCGGCGCGGGCGCACCCCGAAGCGAGGGTGCTGTGCTCGGGCGGGGTCGGGCGGTTCGGCCCGTCCGAGGCTTCCGTGATGGTCGAGCGCCTGCTCGCCGACGGCGTTGCGCCCGAGCGGCTGATCGCCGACGAGGCGAGCCTCGACACCCTGGACAGCGTGGTGGTGGCCAGCCGCTGGAGCCGTCGGCTGGACGCCGGCGGCGTGATCGTCTGCAGCGACGCCTATCACGTGCCGCGCATCCGCCTCATGCTGGGACTGCTGGGCGTGGAAAGCGCTGCGGGCCCGCGGCTGCCGGGCCGCGGGGGCTCGAGCCTGACGCACTGGACCAAGATGAGCCTGCGCGAGGGCCTGGCGATCCCGTACGACCTGGCGATCCTGCTGGTCCGGCGGCGCAAACTGGCGGCGGAGGCCGGCCTTGCGTCATAGTGCTGTCCAAGTCGCCGACGAGGGTGCCCCCGCAACGCTTCCGACCCGAGAAACCGATGTCTGAGACGCCGCCGCCCGGGAAGGGCGACGCCAATCCCTTCGCCCGCAACAGCGCCTGGCCGAAGATGCCCCAGGCGCCTTTCCGCGTCGGGCCGCTGCCCAAGGCCCCGGCCGCGCCGCCCGAGCCGAAGCCGGAGCCCAGGACCATCACGCCGGTCTTCACGCGGCCGGTCGGCCCAACCCCAGCCTTCACCCGGCCGATCGCGCCCACGGCGGGCTTGGCGCCCAAGCCGGCGCCGGCTCCGGCGGCGACGCCGTCCCCCACCCAGCCCCAGCCGATCCAGGCGCCTCCGCGGACCGCCATCCCGCCGCCCGGGCCGAAGCCGATTGCGCGGCCGGAGCCGGCCCAGGCGAAGCCGATGCCGCGTCCGGAGCCGGCGCCCGCGCCCGAACCCGCGACCTTCGCGGCCGCGCCGATGCGGCGGAGCGCCAAGCCCAAGCGCGCGCCCTGGCTGCCGCTGGCGGCCGCTGGCGTGGCGGGGGTCGCAGGCGTCGCAGGGCTTGCGGTCGTGCTCCTGCGCGGCCCGGAGACGCCGCAGGCGACCACGCCCGTGGCGGCGCCCGTGTCCGAAACCCCCACCATCGTCAGCGCGCCCGAGCCGGTCGCCGAGCCGGCTCAGCCGGCGACGACCGCCGCCGCCGCCGAGCCCACGCGGCCCCGCCCGGCTCGCCGCACAGCGGCGGCGTCGCAGACCGCGGCCCCGGCCCAAGCGGCGCCGCAGCCGGTCGCCGAAGCGGCCGCGCCGGTGCTGGAGCTGCCCGCTGCGCCGCCACCGGTGGCGACCACCTTGCCGGCCGCGCCGACGCCCGCGCTGAAGCCCTACACCCCGCCGACCGCGCCCGATCCGAACGAGCCGATGGCCAAGCGCAGGGACTACTAGTCGGCGGTTTCGGGCAGGGGCGGGCGTGCTAGAACGCCGGCGAATCCCAAAGACTGGAGAGCGCCGATGAAAACCCGTGCGGCCGTAGCGTTCGCGGCCAAGCAGCCGCTGGAGATCGTCGAGCTGGACCTGGAAGGCCCGCGCGCCGGCGAGGTGCTGGTCGAGATCAAGGCGACGGGCGTCTGCCACACCGACGCCTACACCCTGGACGGTCTGGACTCGGAGGGGATCTTCCCGTCGATCCTCGGCCACGAGGGCGCGGGCGTAGTGGTCGAAGTGGGGCCTGGCGTCACCAGCGTGCAGCCGGGCGACCACGTGATCCCGCTCTACACGCCGGAATGCCGGCAGTGCAAAAGCTGCCTCAGCCGCAAGACCAACCTCTGCACGGCGATCCGCGCGACGCAGGGCAAGGGCCTGATGCCCGACGGGACCAGCCGGTTCTCGTACAAGGGCCAGACCATCCACCACTACATGGGCTGCTCGACGTTCTCGAACTACACGGTGCTGCCCGAGATCGCGGTGGCGAAGATCCGCAAGGACGCGCCGTTCGAGACGGCCTGTTACGTCGGCTGCGGCGTGACCACGGGCGTGGGCGCGGTGGTCCACACCGCCGACGTGGAGGCCGGCGCCAACTGCGTGGTGTTCGGGCTGGGCGGCATCGGCCTGAACGTCATCCAAGGGCTGAAGATGGTCGGCGCCGGCATGATCGTGGGCGTGGACATCAATCCGGCGCGGGAAGAGTGGGGCCGCCGCTTCGGCATGACCCACTTCGTGAACCCCAAGGAGATCCAGGGCGACCTGGTGGCCCATCTTGTCGAGCTGACCGGCGGCGGCGCGGACTACACCTTCGACGCGACGGGCAACACGACGGTCATGCGCCAGGCGCTGGAGGCCTGCCACCGCGGCTGGGGCGAGAGCATCATCATCGGCGTGGCCGAGGACGGCAAGGAGATCGCCACGCGGCCGTTCCAGCTTGTCACCGGAAGGGTCTGGAAAGGGACGGCTTTCGGCGGCGCCCGCGGGCGCACCGACACGCCGAAGATCGTCGACTGGTACATGGAGGGGAAGATCGAGATCGACCCCATGATCACCCACAAGCTGCCGCTGGAGCGCATCAACGAGGCGTTCGATCTGATGCACGCCGGCGAGAGCATCCGCAGCGTGGTCGTCTACTGAGATGGCCCTGGAGGTCGTCTCCCGGTCGAAGAGCTTCGGCGGCGTCCAGGGCGTTTACCGGCACGAGAGCCGCGCCACGGGCACGCCGATGGTGTTCAGCGTCTATGTCCCGCCCCAGGCGGAGCAGGGCCCGAGGCCGGTCGTCTGGTACCTGTCGGGGCTGACCTGCACGCATGCGAATGTCACCGAGAAGGGACAGTTCCAGCGGGCCTGCGCCGAGCTGGGGCTGATCCTGGTGGCGCCTGACACCAGTCCGCGCGGCGAGGGCGTTCCCGACGACCCGGCCTACGACTTCGGCCAGGGCGCAGGCTTCTATGTGGACGCCACGCAGGCGCCCTGGGCGCAGCACTTCCGGATGGAGAGCTATGTCGTCTCCGAGCTGCCCGAGGTGGTCGCCGCGGCGTTCCCGGTCGACATGGGGCGGCAGGGGATCACCGGCCACTCGATGGGCGGTCATGGCGCCCTGACCCTGGCGCTGAAGAATCCGGGCCGATGGAAGAGCGTGTCGGCCTTTGCGCCGATCGCCTCGCCGATGCGCTGCCCCTGGGGCGAGAAGGCGCTAACGGGCTACCTCGGCGCAGATCGCGCGGCTTGGCGGCGCCATGACGCGACCGCCCTGATCGAGGACGGGGCGCGCCTGCCCGAGCTGCTGGTCGACCAGGGCGAGGCGGACAACTTCCTCGAGGAACAGCTGAAGCCGCAGCTCCTGGCCGAGGCCTGCGAGCGGGCCGGCGTGCCGCTGACCCTGCGGATGCAGCCGGGCTACGACCACAGCTACTGGTTCGTCTCGACCTTCATGGCCGACCACCTGGCCTGGCACGGCGAGCGCCTGGGCTAGTCCGCAAAGAAAAGCGGCCCCGGATCGCTCCGGGGCCGCCCCACCTGCCGAGGCAGGCGTCTCTCCTAGTACTTGAACCGCAGCGTCGCGCCCACGGTGCGCGGAGCGCCGAGGAACGCGTTGTAGACGCTGATGGCGTCGTTCGCTTCGTCCACCTGGTACGGGCCGTTGAAGCCGACCTGGAGGTAGTTCTTGTCGAACAGGTTGTTGGCCCACAGTTCGACGGTCCAGCTCTCGTCCTCGGCGCCGAGGCCGACGCGGCCGTTCACCAGCACCATCGCGTCCTGCTCCTTCACCGGGTGCAGGTCCGAGCCGGTGTTGTAGCGGGACGTGTACTTGCCCGAGAGGTTCGCGCGGAACTTCAGGCCCGAGAACACCTCACGCTCGTACGACGTGGCCAGGGACGCGGACCAACGCGGCGCGAACGACAGCTGGGCGCCGGGCAGGCGGCGCAGGCTGCTGAAGCGCGACGGGTTGAGCAGGTCGGCCGGGCCGAATTCGCCGATCTCGGTCTCGGCGTAAGTCACGCCGCCCTGGAAAGTCAGGCCCTCGACCGGCGGCAGGTAGATGAAGTCGACGTCGACGCCCCGCGACGTGACCTTCGGCAGGGTCTCCACCACGAAGGCGGTGCCCACGAAGGTGTTCAGCTGGAAGTCTTCGTACTTCTGGTAGAACAGCGCCGCGTTCAGCAGCAGCGAGTTGTTGAGCCAGGAAGTCTTGGCGCCAAGCTCGTAGCTGTCGACGAATTCGCCGCGGAAGCTGGTGTCCGGGTCGGCCGTGAAGTTCGGCGTGCCGGCCGGCGTGAGCGCGATGGCCTGTTCGCGGTCGAGGTTGAAGCCGCCCGCCTTGTAGCCGCGCGAGTACGAGGCGTAGGTCATCACGTCGTCATTCCAGCGGTAGGCCAGCTTGGCCGTGCCGGTGACTTCCTCTTCCGTGCGCTTCTGGGTGGTGACGCCCAGATCGTCGAAGTCGTTGTTCTGGGAGTTCAGGCAGAGGCCGCCGACGATCCGCTGGACGGTCGCGGCGGGAAGCCCCGCGCCGAGCAGGGCGCCGAAGGCCGCTTCACCCTGGTCGCAAGCCGCGCCGGTGGTGTTGTAGTCGGTCACCAGGGTCTTCTTGTCTTTGGTGTAGCGCAGGCCCACGGTCAGCTCGAGCGCATCGGTGATGGCGAACGAGTTGTTCGTGAACAGGGCCCAGGTCTTGCCGTCCTGAGCGTAGCGGTCGTCCGAGCCAGCGCCCTGCTGGAAGATCGTGCCGGGACGCAGGCCGATGAGGGCCGGGGCGCCGCCGAGCACGCGGCCGGCGTAGTAGGCGTAGTAGTCCGCGCCGTAGTTCAGGACCGAACGGGTATCGAGGTCCTCTTCGGCGTAGAAGCCGCCAACCAGCCAGTTCAGGCGGCCGTCGACCGCTTCACCCGCCAGGCGCAGTTCCTGCGAGAACTGCTTGAAGCCCACGCGGTTCGAGCCGTCGTTCGGACGGTAGACGAGGTCGGCGGCGGTGAAGTCGCTGTCCTGACCGGTCTCGGCGTTCCACTTCCGCCAGGCGGTGATGGAGGTCAGCGCCATGTCCGGCGTCAGGCGCCAGGTGAGTTCGCCCGAGACGCCGCGGTCCTCGACGCGCTGGTCGGTCGGACGGTTGGCGTAGCCCAGACGGTCGAACGGCGTCGAGGTCAGGTCCAGGGAGCCCGGACGGACGGCCTCGATCATGCGGGCGCGGCTGTTGGGGTCGGAACCCACGAACAGCTGGGTGCCGACGCAGCAGTCCTCGTTGCGCTTGGTGTAGTCGGCGATCAGCCGGAAGGTGATGTCCTCGGTCGGCTCGAACTGGAGCTGGCCGCGGACGGTGTAGAAGTTCTGGTTGTTGTCGTCGTGCTGGCCGCGCGGACCCGGACCGGTGATGATGTCCTGGTAGCCGTTGCGCGAGCGGGCGGCGGCGAAGATGCGGCCGGTGACGCCGTCGGTGATCGGGCCGCTGAGCGAACTGGTGAAGCCGAACTGCTCGTAGTCGCCCACGGTGACTTCGGACTGGGCCTGGACGTCTTCGGTCGGGCCGGCGGTGATGATGTTGATGACGCCGGCCGAGGTGTTCTTGCCGAACAGGGTGCCTTGCGGCCCCTTCAGGACTTCGATGCGGGTGACTTCGCCCAGGTCGCCGAACGAGACGCCGTTGCGGGGACGGTAGACGCCGTCGATCACGACGCCGACGGAGGATTCCAGGCCGGGGTTGTCGCCGACGGTGCCGACGCCGCGGACGCGGGCGGTGACGATGGTTTCGTTCGAGGTCGAGGTGACGGTCAGGCCGGGCGTCAGGACGGTCAGTTCGCGGATGTCGCGGACGCCGGCGTCGCGCAGCAGCTCGCCGCTGACCGAGGTCACGACGATCGGCACGTCCTGCAGGCTCTGCTCGCGCTTCTGGGCGGTGACGACGATCTCGTCGATCTCGCGGCCAGAGCCCGTGGTGTCGTCCTGCGCTTGGGCGCCGGTCACAAAGGCCGCAGCCATCACGCCGGCGAGGGCGGTGCTTCGGAACAGTTGGGTGGTTCGCATTGTGTTTTCGTTCTCCCCGAGCTGTGCCCCACTGGGGGAGTCGCGGGCGCACGCTCGCGAGGGGCTAGAGCCGTGGGCGGAGCATTCGGCAATGACGGCGGCGCCGAAAAACGCAGGTCGATCTTGGCTGTGGCTCCATCGCCACGCGCGCGCCCATCTTCTGAGGCGCTAGGCCACAATCCTGCCGCGAATGAGAAAACGCGGGTCAGTCAAAACCCGCATCAGGGTCGTAGCGCCGGCAGGTCCGCCGAGCCGATGTAGCCCAGCGTCGCGGCGCGGTGGATGGCCTGGGAACGGCCGGCTACGCCGAGCTTCCGCGAAGCGTTGGTGATGTGGAAGCGGACGGTGGGCGTGGAGATGGCGACGATCTTGCCGATCTCGGCGTCGGTCTTCCCGGCCGCGGCCCATTTGAGGCACTGGATCTCGCGGCGGGTGAGGTGGGCGGGAGCCTCGCTGGCCACGACGCCGGTCGCCTCGGCGTAGACGCCGGCGAACCGCAGGGCCACGGCGTGCAGTTCAGCGGCGCGCGCCTCGAACAGATTGGCCACGTCGAACTCGGCGTCCGGTGTGGCCCAGACGACCGCCCCGATCACGCCGCCGGGCAGGTAGGCGGGCGCGACGATGGCCGCGCCGACGCCGAAGGTCTCGATGCCCTCGGCGGACACGGCCTCGAGCGCCGGGTTCGCCCGCCACGACCAGAGGCGACCGCGGGTGAAGTAGAAGGGCTCGGAACAGGCGCGGCAGGCGTGGATGAACGGGGCGCGAAGCGCGAAGCCGCGGTCCTCCCAGTAGCGGAGGTCGTTGATCCAGCGGAACACGGTCTCGGCCAGAGGGCGGCCGTCGGGGCCGCACGGCGGCTTCGGGCTGCCGATGTCGGCGCTGACCGCCACGTAGGGGAGACCCATCGACCGGCCGACGGCGTCGATCTCGCGCGCCAGCGCCGCCACCTCTTCCAAACGCACCGAAGACCCGGCCCGGGCGAACATGGCCTGACGCCTCCACCCTATCACTTTCGATAGCTTGTTCGTTGTCGGGACCCCCCGCAAGCTTCCTGGACGGACCCGGCACAAGCTGGGCCGACACTAGCCGCCTGAAGAGCGGCGCGGGAGGGATGAATGAACGCTTGGAAGTGGGCGGCCTCCGGGGCCGTGATCGCAAGCCTTTGCGGCGGGGCCGCCTGGGCGCAGGACGACCAAGGCTCGGTGGTCGAGGGCATCATCGTCACCGCCCAGAAGCGCGAGCAGAACCTGCAGGACGTGCCGATCGTGGTGAACGTCGTGTCCGGCCAGCAGCTGCAGGACGCCGGCGTCCGCGACGTGAAGGACCTGCAGGTGCTCACGCCCGGCCTATCGGTCACCTCGTCCACCGGCGGCGCGCAGACCTCGATCCGCATCCGCGGCGTCGGCACCATCGGCGACAACCCCGGCCTGGAATCCTCGGTCGGCACCGTTATCGACGGCGTCTACCGCGCCCGTTCGGGGGTCGCGTTCGGCGACCTGGGCGAGCTGGAGCGCATCGAGGTGCTGAAGGGGCCGCAGGGCACCGTCTTCGGCAAGAACACCTCAGCGGGCGTGATCAACGTGATCACCAAGGCGCCCGAGTTCGACTTCGAGGCCAACGGCGAACTGACCGCCGGCAACCACGACCACCTGGCGGCCTCAGCCTCCGTGACCGGGCCGATCACCGACACGCTCGCGGGCCGGATCTTCGCCGCCCGGCGGGTGCGCGACGGCTTCTATGACGTGCGCAACGGCGCGGGCCCCAGCACCCAGAAGGACAACGACGACCAGGATGTCTGGACGGTGCGCGGCCAGCTGATGTGGCTGCCGAGCGACGCCCTGCAGCTGCGGTTCCTCGCCGACTACACCAAGCGCGACGAGCAGTGCTGCCTGAACACCATCACCGTCCCCGGCCCGACGGCGGCGATCATCGACGCGCTGGCGGCCGACGAGGGGCTGATGCGGCCGGCCGATCCGTTCCGCCGGATCGCCTACGCCAACAGGGAGTCGGTCCAGGAGATCGAGGAACGGGGCGTTTCGCTGCAGGCCGACTGGGACCTGACGAAGGACATCACGCTCACCTCGATCACCGCCTGGCGGGATTGGGAGAACTACCAGGCCAACGACATCGACTTCTCGTCGGCCGACATCTGGTACCGGCCGGACGACGGGCGGACGTTCGCCAAGTTCGAGACGTTCTCGCAGGAAGTGCGGCTCGCCGGCACGTCGGGGCCGCTGGACTGGATGATCGGCGGCTACTACTCGGACGAGCAGCTGGATACGAGCGCCTTCACGCCGTACGGCACGGCCTATGAGACCTATTTCAGCCTGCTCCTGTCACAGGGGACCAATCCCACCGCCGTCTCGGCGCTGACCGGCATCCCGGCGGGGCAGAACTTCGTCCCGGGGCAGGGCGCGTACGACCAGTTCGACCACAGCTCGACCGGCTGGGCGGTGTTCACGAACAACACCTGGCACGTGACGGACGCGCTCGAGGTCACCTTCGGCCTGCGCTACAGCGACGACACCAAGAAGGTCTTCGCCCAGTACAGCAACACCGCCCCGGCCAACGCCTGCGCCGCGGCTATCGTCCGGCCGATCCCGGCCGCGGCGCGCTCGGCGCTGTGCGCGCCCGGCTCGGACCCGGCGTTCAACGACGTCGACACCCGCCAGAAGCGCACCGAGGACCGACTGGGCGGCACGGTGAAGGTCAGCTATCGCTTCAGCCCCGAACTGATGACCTATGTGTCGTACGCCAGCAGTCACAAGAGCGGCGGCTTCAACCTGGACCGCGCGCGCTTCGCGCCGGGCCAGATCAATCCCGACACCAGCTTCGCCGCCGAGACGGTCGAGAGCTACGAGGCCGGCTTCAAGAGCAACCTGGCCGGCAACAGGCTGATGCTGAACGCCGCGGCCTTCGACCAGACGTTCAAGAACTTCCAGCTGAACACCTTCACCGGCATCAGCTTCGTGGTCGCCTCGATCCCGAAGGTGACCTCGAAGGGCGTGGACCTGGACCTGGTCTACCGCACGCCGCTGGAAGGCCTGACCCTGACGGGCGGCGTCACCTACGCGGTCACCCAGTTCGGCAACTTCACGCCGGGCCCCGGCGTCGGGCCGCGGCTGCCGGGCTCACGGCTGTCTTACGCGCCCCTGTGGTCGGCCTCGTGGTCGGCGGCCTATGAGCGGCCGCTGAGCGGGGACCTCAAGCTGAGGGCCAGCCTCTCCGGGCGATACACCTCGGCCTACAACACCGGCTCGAACCTCGACCCGCTGAAGCGCCAGCGGCCGATGACGATCTGGAACGGCCGGGTCGGCGTCGGGCCCGAGAGCGAGGCCTGGATGCTTGAGGTCTGGGCGCAGAACCTGACCGACGAAGACTACTACCAAGTCGTAGTCGACCAGCCGCTGCAGACCGGCACGTTCGCCGCCTTCCTCGGCGCGCCGCGGACGGTGGGGGCGACGCTGCGGGTGAAGTTCCGGTGAGGATGCGGGCCGCATGGACCTGGCGCTAAGTCCGGCGGACCTCGCCTTCCGGGACGAGGTCCGCGCCTTTCTGGACGGGAACCTGACGCCCGAACTCAGGGCAGCCGGCGCGCGTCAGACCAGCGTCTTCATCGAGCCGCGCTTCAGCCTCGCCTGGCAGAAGATCCTGCACGCGCGGGGCTGGGCGGCGCCGTCCTGGCCCAGGGAGTACGGCGGGCCCGGCTGGACCGAGACCCAGCGGCACATCTTCGCCGCCGAATGCGTCCGGGCAAGCGCCCCATCGCTCGCGCCGATGGGCCTGCGTATGGTGGGGCCCTGCATCATGCGGTACGGCACACCCGAGCAGAAGGCGCACTACCTGCCGCGCATCCTCTCGGGCGAGGACTACTGGTGCCAGGGCTACTCCGAGCCAGGGGCCGGATCGGACCTGGCGTCGCTGCAGCTTCGCGCCGTCAGCGACGGCGACCATTACGTGCTCACGGGCTCCAAGATCTGGACGACCCACGCCCACCACGCCAACCGCATGTTCTGCCTCGTTCGCACCAGCAGCGAGGGCAAGCCGCAGGCAGGG
>NZ_JAPSKZ010000325.1 GCF_031181185.1 Phenylobacterium sp.
AGGCGGTCGAGGACGCGGCCAACGCCTGGGCCTACGCCCAGACCGGCGGGCGGGTGGAGACGACGCGGGTGATCGTCGAGGGGCGGATCGACTTCGACTACGAGATCACCCTGCTGACCGTGCGGTCAATGCGGGAGGGGCAGGTGGTCTCCGACTTCTGCGATCCGATCGGGCACCGTCAGGAGAAGGGCGACTATGTCGAGAGCTGGCAGCCGCAGGCGATGAGCCCGGCGGCGCTGACGAAGGCTCGGGAGATCGCCGGCAAGGTCACGGAGGCGCTGGGCGGGCTGGGGGTGTTCGGGGTCGAGCTGTTCGTGAAGGGCGACGAGGTGTGGTTCTCGGAGGTGTCGCCGCGGCCCCACGACACCGGCCTGGTCACGCTGGCCACGCAGCGGATGAGCGAGTTCGCCCTGCACGCGCGCGCCATCCTGGGCCTGCCGGTGGACGTCAGCCGGCGCGACGTCGGCGCCAGCGCCGTGATCTACGGCGGCATGGAGGCGCAGGGCGTCGCCTATGAGGGCGCGGCCGAGGCGCTGGCGGTTCCGTCCGCCGACCTCAGGCTGTTCGGCAAGCCGGAGAGCTTTGCACGACGGCGCATGGGCGTGGCGCTCGCCCGCGGCGAGGATGTGGAGCAGGCGCGGGCCCGGGCGCGGGAAGCCGCCGGCAAGGTGCGGCCCGTCGCCGGCTAGAGCGGCGAGGCGTTTCCGGCGCGAACGTGACCGGCGGAGTCTTCCGCCAGCGCCGCGATGGCGAGGTCGAGGGCGGCGTCCCTGTCGGCCGCAGGAAGATCCGGCGTCACGCCCCGTTTCTCCAGCCGCACGCCGCCAGCTGTGACGAAGTCGGCGCGGCTGAGGCTGAGGCGGCCGCCGTCGGGCAGGCGGGTGTCCTGGGAGATGAGCACGGCCCCGGCGGTCGGTTCGCCGACGACGATGGCGCGGCCGGCCTCCTGCAGGGCCGCCGGCGTCAGCTCGGCGGCGCTGCGGCTTTCGGCGTCGACCAGGACGGCGACGTCATTCGGCGCCGGCGTCTCCAGCGGGCCGCAACCACCGGAGGTCTTCAGCACCACCGCTCGCCCGGAGCGGCTGGTCCGCGTCGCCCACGCCACGTCGCGCGGGAGGAAGCAGCTGAGCACCGCATCCGCCTCCAGCAGCCGGCCGCCGGGGTTGCCGCGCAGGTCGAGGATGACGTCGGTTCCGGCCGGCAGGGCCGCCAGCTGTTCGCCCATCCAGGCGCCCAGCCCGGCGTCGAAGGAGTCGACGCGAAGCACCGCGACGCCCGGTCGCGACAGATCGAGGGCGAAGGGCGGGCGGGGCTCCATGATGCGCGGGGCGAGGGTCAGGGTGCGGCGCTCGCCCGCGGGGGCGTCGAACACGAGGGTGACGGGGCGGGACTCGACCAGATCCAGTTCCGGATACCAGGCGTCGGGCGCGGTGGTGTCCAGCCGCCAGCCGACGGCCACGCCGGCCGCTTCGGCGGGGGAGTCTTCGCGGACGCGCTCGACGACATAGAAGCCGGGCGCGTCAGGGTCGCGGCGCAGGGTGACGCCGAGGGTGGGACGAGCCTGCCGCGCCATGTCGATCCGCCGCGCCACGGCGGGGGCGGCGACGCTGGCGTGCGAATCGTCCAGCAGGGCCAGCATCTCGCCCAGCACGCGGTAGAGGGCGCGGTCGTCGACGGCCGCCAGGGCGCGCGGCCGGAAGGTGCGGCGCGCGGCCGCCCAGTCCACGCCGTGCAGGTTCGGGTCGTAGTACTGGCTGCGGACCTCGCCCCAGACCCTGTCGA
>NZ_JAPSKZ010000326.1 GCF_031181185.1 Phenylobacterium sp.
AGATGATGCGCCCGGCGGACCGCAAGGACCCGCGCGCCGAGCCGGCCGAGACCGCCTACGCCACCATCAGCCGCGCTTCGCACCGCGCCGCCTGGATGGCCCTGCGTCCCTTCACCGGCCGCACCCACCAGCTGCGCGCCCACATGGCCGCCATCGGCCACCCGATACTCGGCGACCCAAAATACGGCGACGACAGGTCCCGCGAACTGTCCGGCCTGCTGAAGCTGCAGCTGCACGCCCGCAGCATTGAGCTGGATCACCCCGGCGGCGGCCTGCTGAAGGTCGTGGCCCCGCTGAGCGCCGAGATGAAGGCCGGCTTCGCCCACTTCGGCTTCGAGGCGGCCGAGGGCGACGAGAGCGACCCGTTCGAGGGCGTGAGGCGGATGCGATGAGGCCGCTGGCGGTCTTCGACATCGATGGCACCCTGGTGGACAGCCGCGCCTCCATCCACCGCGCCGCCTGCGAGGCCGCGCGCGACATCGGCCTGCCCGAGCCGGACTACGACCGGGTGCGCCAGATCGTCGGCCTGTCGCTGGAGCAGGCCATGGCGGTGCTGGAGCCCGGTCTGGACGCCCCGACCCTGGCCCGCTTCATCGCCGGCTTCCGGGCCAGCTTCCAGCGCATGTACGCCGAGGGCCACGAGGAGCCGCTGTACGACGGCGCCATGGACCACCTGCGCCGGCTGCACCGCGACGGCTGGCGGCTGGCCCTCGCCACCGGCCAGAACCGCCGCGGCGTGGCGCGCAACCTGGCGCGCGAGGGCTGGGCCGACCTGTTCCTGTCCAGCCACTGCGCCGAGGACGGTCCCGGCAAGCCGCACCCCGCCATGGTGCAAGCCGCCATGGCCGCCTGCGGCAGCGATCCGGCGCGCACCGTGATGATCGGCGACACGGCCCACGACGTCCGGATGGCGATCAACGCCGGTGTCCTGCCGCTGGGCGTCAGCTGGGGCTTCCACACCGTCGAGGAGCAGCGCGCCGCCGGCGCCCGCCACGTCGCCGCGAGCTTCTCCGAACTGAACGTCGTGCTCGACGGCTTCGCCAACCTGACCCGCGCTGCCTGAGCCTCAGACCAACAGCCAGATTCCCGCGACCAGACAGGCTGCGCCGGCGCCGATGGCGAGGGCGATCAGGCGGATGTTCATCAGCGACATGTCCTTGACCGAATGGGTGTCCAGCCGGTTTGCGACGGCGCAGGCCCTTCGCTCGGCCATGTAGATGAGGAAGATGGCCAGCAGGATGAAGATCGAGGCGATGGCCTTCGGCGCCCAGTCCGGCTCCATGGCGCCGAACAGGGCGTTGAAGGCCAGGCCGATGCCGATGGCCGCCATGGCCGTCCGGGCCCATCCGGCGAAGGTGCGCTCGTTGGCCAGGGCTGTGCGATCCTCCGCCAGATCGGTGCGGTTCTCGGCCAGGGCCCTGCGGCTGTCTCCCCGGTCATCCATCGAGGCGGGCAACTCCCTGTTCAGCGTGGCGGTTCAGCTCCCTAACCGCCCCCACGCCTGTGACGTTCCGCCCCCGGGGCTGTGAACACGGCCTCGCCGCCCTATATGGGCCGCCATGCCCCACATCCCTCCGCTCGACCCGAATGTCGCCGCCCGCAAGGGTTTCCGCGAGCCCGAGGAGCGGCTGAAACGCTTCTGGAAGGCCGTCGACGTGGCGGAGCGCGAGGGCGGCTGGGCCGTGACGCTGGACGGGAGGACCCCGAAAACACCCGCCGGCGCCCCGCTGGTGCTGCCGACCGAGGCGGCCGCCCAACTGGCCGCCGACG
>NZ_JAPSKZ010000327.1 GCF_031181185.1 Phenylobacterium sp.
GACACATGGGCGACGGCGCGCGGCTTCTGGCCTTCCTCGAAGGGCAGGGCGTCGACGGCCGGGGCCGCAGCCTGTTCGACGTCCTCGCCTTCGACGACGCGGCGCTGGAGCTGAACCACGACTTCATTCAGTGGCTCTTCCCGCTGCCGGAGCCGTCGGGGGCCGTGCCGGATGCGCCGGTGCTCACCCCGGAGGAGACGGCGGCGATCCGCGGCTCGTCCCTGGCCCAGTGCGCCTTGGCCGCGGCGACCGACCGCCTGGATCAGTTCTACCGCCGCACCGACGGGTGGCTGCGGCCGCACGACCACAACCACCTGCGCATTACCCGCATCATCCGCTCGCTCAGGCTACTGGTCGGCGACGCGGCGGCGGACGCCTTCCGGGACGCCGTGCTGTGGCGGGTGGAGGCGATGCGGGCGCCGGTCAGCGCCCGCAGCCGCGGCTACTGGACCACCGCCTGATCAGGCGGCGACCGGAGCCTTCCTGCCGGTCGCCCGGAAGACGATGAAGGCGAAGACGAACATGCCGAGCACCACCAGGGTCGGGCCGACGATCATCATCGGCGGCACAAGGGCCATGAGGCTCTGCACGGCCAGCAGCTGGATGGTAAGGCCGATCATCATGACCGGCAGGCCGATGACGGCCAGCGCCAGATGGGTCTTCGGCAGCCAGCCGCCAGCCGCCTCCGGCACGATGCGGTAGAACAGGCCATACAGGAACATGGACACCCAGCCGAGCAGGTTGATGTGCGCGTGCACCGGCGAAACCGTGAACTGGTGCGTAACGCCCATCCAGTAGCCGAGCGAGACTCCGATCAGCGCGAACAGCACGCCGAGGCGCAGGAATGTGTTGGACAAGGATTTCCCTCCGACAGAAACGGGCGGGCCGTAAACCGCCGTTCTCCCTGGCAGGCAAGTTACATCCGATTCAGGCTGGGGACCTAATCGCGGCGCCCGCGGCGACGCCACTGCTCCGGCCGGTCGAACGAGCCGGCCCAGGCTCCGGCGCCCCGGGAACGGGCCGCGTCCTCGGCCTCGACGTAGTCGGCGCTGTAGCGGCGATAGGCGAGGGCCAGCCCCTCGTCGACGAGCGCCCCGGCCACGTCCGTCCCGCCGCTCTCGCAGCGGCTGACCTTGCGGCCGTAGCGATCGGTGTCGAACACCTGACAGCTCAGGCGGCGGCCTTCGGCGCGGGCCTTCAGGGCTGCCGTGGCCGCCGCGCCGCAGGCCCAGCTGCCGCCCGCCCGGTCGCAGATCTGGCCGCGCTCGAACGCGTCGACGCCGTGCAGGCGCACGCGCACCCCCGCGACATCCAGGGTGTCGCCGTCGATAACCCGCGCCACGCCTTCCAGCGTGTCCGCCCGCGCCTCCGCCGGCGACGGCTCGGGCTCCGCCCTCGCTGTGTCGCCCTCCGGGCGCAGGATCACCGCGACCGTCAGGACTGCGGCGGCGAGGATCAGGCCCTCCAGCAGCCTGCCGGCGGGGCTCCGCCTGCGCTTCCACGGGCTTCGCCCGCCCCGCGGATATCGTCGTCCAGTCATCGATCCGCCTGCCGCTCTTCGGCGGAAGACTCCGCGATCAACCTTTCCCGACCGTTGCCGTCAGGCGACGAGCGTCTTCGCCAGGACCCTCTCGAACGTCGCCGCGTCCGGCCCCGGCAGGACCTCGCCGATGCGGCCGCTCTCGAACAGCTCGAACACCTTCGGGTGCACGTACGACGAGCGGCACACCGTCGGGGTGTTGCCCAGCAGGCCGGCGACCGCCTTCACG
>NZ_JAPSKZ010000328.1 GCF_031181185.1 Phenylobacterium sp.
AGATCGACATCCGCGGGATGCTGGACGCCATCGGCTACACCGGGACCGATCCCTTCGGGGCCGGCTACCTGAAGCTGATCGACGACGGCGCCGGCGGGACCAAGGTGCTGTTCGACCGTGATGCGGCCGGCACGGCCCAGCAGTGGCCCAACTACGTTTTCCAGGTGGAGAAGGTCGCCCCGTCCCAGCTCGGCGCCTCGGACTGGATCTTCCAGTAAAGAAAAGCCCCGCCGGCTTGCCGGCGGGGCCAGGGTCAACAGAGCTCGACTAGAGAGAGCTGCTGGGAGTCTTACTGCTTCGCGAGCTGCGTGCCGTCCGTCTTGGCGACGGCCTTGGCGTTGCAGTCGGCCAGCTTGGCGTCGTCCAGGGCCTTGCGGCCGGCGAACGACGAGACCGCGCCGACCTTCGAAGCGATGGTCTTGCAGGTGGCGGTGGCGAAGGTCTGCGACGTCGGGGCCGCCGCCACGCAGGCGTCGCCTTCGCAGACGAACATCGCGCCGCCGGCGATGAACTTGGTCTTTTCGGCGACCGGAGCTTGCAGCTTCGCGGTCACGGCGTCGGCGGCGAAGGCTTGGCCGGCGGCCAGGGTGGTCAGGGCGGCGCAGGCGGCCGCAAAGGTACGGAGCTTCATCGAGAGCCCTCCAGCGTTTCGGGGAGTGGCGGCGCCCTGCTCGAGGCGCCGGCCCCTTCCGCCGCGTGGGACCGCCGCAGGTATCCCCACCTGCGGCGCACGACGAACTGAGCAACGTAAAGATAACGGTGTTAAGATCGCGGGTGCAACCGCTATTTGCGCAACGTCGCTATGCGGGAATGCAGAGCTGGGCCGGTCCGTCTGCGACGTTCATATCTCGTCAATCTTGTTTGGCGTTCCGTCGGCCTGAGATATTGGACCCCAGCCGGGGGCGGCTGCGAACGCTAGGACGACGCACATATGGCCAATGCGGGACAGGGCGGCCAAGGATCCCGGCCGCCCCGCCAGAAGCGCTCACCCCTGCAGGCGCTGATCTACTGGGTGCTGGTGCTGGGCGTCTGGGGCCTGATCTTCCTGGTCGCCTTCTTCGCCGTGTTCGCGGTCGACCTGCCGGACACCTCCAGCCTCTACGACGTCAAGCGCCAGCCGTCGGTGTCATACTTGGACCGGTCCGGCGGCCTGGTGGCCGTCCGCGGCAGCCAGTACGCGCCGCCCGTGGACCTGGACCGCCTGCCCAAGCACGTGCCGCAGGCGTTCATCGCCGTCGAGGACCGCTGGTACTACTGGCACTTCGGGTTCAACCCGTGGGGCATCATCCGCAGCCAGATCTACAACATGCGCCGGGAGAGCGGCCCGTTGCGCGGCGGCTCGACCATCACCCAGCAGTTGGCGCGCAACCTCTTCCTGACGCCCAGCCAGAACTACCGGCGCAAGGCTCAGGAGCTCATCCTGGCCATGTGGCTGGAGGCGCGGTTCTCGAAGAAGCAGATCCTCGAGCTCTATCTGAACCGAGTCTATTTCGGCGCCGGCGCCTACGGCATCGAGGCCGCCTCCCAGCGCTATTTCGGCAAACCCGCCGAACGCCTGACGCTGGGCGAGGCCGCCCTGCTGGCCGGCATGATGAAGGGCCCGTCGCGCTATTCGCCGGTTTCGGCCACCGACCGCGCGGCGCGGCGCGCGACCATCGTGCTGGACGAGATGGTCGAGGCGAAGTTCATCACGCCTCAGGAGCGAGAGGCCGCCTTCCGAACCAAGGTGCGCGTGA
>NZ_JAPSKZ010000100.1 GCF_031181185.1 Phenylobacterium sp.
CCGTCGTCCTTCTCCTCGACCTGCTGATAGGACCCGTTGATATCGCGGGGGTCGGGCGACGGCGGAGGCGCGTCCGGCGGCGGACTGCCGAACTCCTGCTCCACCGCACGACCCTCAATCTTGGCCGTGCTGGGAGCCACCTGGGCCTGCGCGACGCTTGTGACGGCGGCACAGACGACAAACGGAAGAAGGTGTCGACGCATCGTCATCAGCCCCCTGTCCGTTCCAGACAGACATCCTCCTTGATGCGCGCCTGGGGGTCGCGCGCGAGCCGGAGAGCGGCGCGCCAGGGCGTCTTGAATGTCTTAGGGTCCTCGATGGTCACTACGAGGTCGATCTCATTCGCGGACCGGACCGAATATTCCTCGACCACTTTGAGGGCGTCGCTGTGCGGCAGGCCTGTGTCGTCGAGCACCGTCGCGTCATTGAAGCCGATGGTCTCGATCCGCAGGGTGTCGCCCCGCCAGGCCCCCACCGACTGCCCGAGGTAGCTCGGGCCTACGATCTCCGGCTGGGCGATGTTCATGTCGACGACGCGCACCAGGCGGTTCCACTGGTACAGGATCACGATCTGCTCGGGACGCTGCAGGAACTCGAAGGGGGCGGACTGCAGGAGCAGCCTGGGAAGTCCCGGCGGAAGGCACCTGCGCGCCCGCTCCACGTCCGTCCGTGGCGCCGCGACCTGTGGCCCGGAGGGCTTCCACGTCGCCTGCACGCTCTCGAGCAGAGGCGGCGACTTGTCGTCCTCGGTCATCAGCGCCCTGGGAGGATTCAGCACGCTCCAGGCGCCGCCGTTCAGATCCGGTTCGGCGGCCGCCAGATTGGGGAGCCACGCCAAGGCCGCCACCATCGCGATCGAACGCATTTTCCAGCGCATCCACACTCACTCGATCAAGACACCTTGGGGCAGTGGACCCGCACCGTCCGCGAACGGCAATGTCCCTAGGCGCCACCCGCACTTTAAGAGAAGCGGCCGGACGCCGCTGCGCTCTCCCCTCGGCGCGGGACAGGCCCGACGGCGCTCGAAGCTGCGCTGCGACCGACATGGGGAGCAGTCGTTCGGAGTTGCGCGAGGCACTGGGAGCGGCCCCAATCCCCATCGACACAGGCCTCAGTTAACTGAGCGAAGCCCACAAGAACGCGGCAGTCGCCGCGCAGCCGAGCGCAGTTCTTCCAGCGTGAAGGCGGTTCCAATGTTCGATCATTTTCCGCACATCAACGTCAGTTGTGGCTGAATCGGCCGCCATAAGTTTGTGGTTCACGGGCATGATGACCAGGAAGGTGAAAGGCCAGTTCACGATCATCAAGGCGCCTCCCACCATCCATTCGGGCCTCCCAGTCTGCCACCAAGCGACCCCGCCGAGGAGCAAACCAAGCACGGCAAGCGGCGCCTGCATGAGCGTCCCCCGCTTGTAAGCAAGCTTCCATTCGGTCAGCAGGTCCGGCGTGGCGAGTTGCAGTCTGGCTGGCTGCTCGACAATGTTGATGTAGAGGGCTGCGCCCGCGAACACCGCGGACACGACAAGAGCAAGCTGTCCTGAGATCATGCGTGCCTCGGATGAACGTTGCGCCAGGTGCTGCGAGCGGTGCTGACGAAGCACAATAGTGCGCGCCATTCACCCGGCGAAACGTCTTCGCCACGCTGACCGATTGACAGGTGCTCCGCTGCCTCCGGCTTCTAAGGGACTGCTCGTTTGCCGCTCACCGAAAGCCGCTGGGAAAGAAGAACCGCGAGGTCGTCTGCAGCGGCGTGCTTCGCTGTCCGAACGAGATGAGCGTATCGCTGCGTCGTCTGAATGTCCGTATGCCCCAGCAGCTGCCCAATCTGGTCGAGCGTGTAGCCGTTCGACAGGGCCTCGGACGCGAAGGAGTGGCGCAGATCGTGGACCACGAAGTCTTCGAGTTCCGCCGCCGCGAAGATCTTCTCGATGTACGGGTAAGGCGGCGTCTGGAAGCCTAGCAGCCACCCACGACGAGGACGTAGCGACTCGACGATCTCCTGCGCGGCCGGCGGGAAGTAGATCTCCTTCGGTCCCGTCTTATGGGAGGTCTTGTGGACCTCCAGCGTGAGGATGCCATTCCTGTACCAGGAGCGTTTTGCCTTCAGCAGTTCGCCGCCCCGGCACCCCAGCATGAGAAGCAGACGCAGGAACGCGACCGGCCCCGGCCAGCGCTCCTCGTGATCAGCCAGCGCCTTCGCCAGCCGATCGTACTCTTCCTCCGTCAGGTAGCGGCGGCGCTGCGTCTCTCGGAACCGGGGCACGCGGCGACATGGGTTTGGCTCTATGCCCGCCCAGTTGAACATGTGGGAGAGCGTCGCTCTCAGGCGATTGAAGTTGATCGGCGCGTAGGTCATGGCGCGTCGCAGGGCGAACACGTCCTGGGGCGTGATCTCGGCCGCGATCCGTTTGCCCCACCGGGGCCGGATCTTCTTGTTGAACTCCTGTTCCTCGCGAAGCGCCGTCCGCTTCCTGGGCCTCGAGTACTCCTCCAGATACCGGTCGATCAGCTCGTTGACCGTCTCCCCCTCGCGGGCCGCCTGCCAGCGCGCTGAGGGATCATCGCCAAGCGCCGCCCGCGCCAGCAGCTGCCTCGCCATGTCCCGAGCCAGCTGCAGATTAAGCGTCGGGAAGTCCCCGAGCTTAGGCCGCCGGCGCTGTCCGGATCGGGTTCGGTAATAGACGTAGAAGGTCTTCCGGGCGCCCTGCACGCGGAGCTCGAGCCCCCGCACCTCATCGTCCTTCAGCAGGTCGCCTGACTTGGCAGCTTTGATCTGTGAGAGATTCATGCGATATTCGTTTTCAGAAATGAATATCCGCGACTCTTGTTTCCAGGTGTCACCTGGGTGTCAGAAGAGTTCGTATTGTATCGTATAGGAGGCGGTTGGCTCGTACCCCACATAGGCCAGTCTCCGAGAGCGTCGCGCGTTGTCGCGCAGGATCGGATACTGATTTTACCCATCCAGTGTCTCACCGCTATCAACCGGAAATCACTGCTGGATCAATGACCTCCGCCTCCGCGCGGTAACATTGCTTCGAAGCCGTTCTTACGGACTGTGAATTTCCGAGATCGGTGGGGGCGGGCTGGAAACGGCCCGCCCTTTCGATTCCTGCTCCGATGCGATATGCAGGCTTCGCCCTGTCCGTAAGGATCTCGTCGATGCGCCTTTCGCGCCCGATCTTCGCGACGATGATGATTACCACCCTCCATAACGGACGGGGGCGATCCCGCGCGGCCTGACGAACCGCCAAGATCGTAGATTGCAGCAACCCCGCTCCGGCCAGGACGCGGGGTTTTCCAATGGCTTTCGCGCCCGGCTGGGGCCTTCTCCGCAGAAGGACCCGACCATGTCAGAACCTCTTCAACGCCTCGCCGACGCCGCCGAGCGCTTCGCCGAGCGCCTACGGCCCAGCGCCGCCAACCGCGTCGAGGCGCGCCTCGACAGCCCGGACGGCATGCCCGCCCTCTGCGCCGTCGAAGGCGTGTTTGCCCGCCTGCTGCCCGCCGGCACGGCCAAGGAGCTGGTGTGGCTGACGCGGGCCCAGGGCGCGGCCGGCGATCGGCTGCAGCTGCGGGCCTACGGCGACGACAACGCCCTCCTCGCCGAGGAGGTCTTCGAGCTCGCCGCCGATGCGTAGAGTCGACATCTACGTCCTGCGCCTCGCGCCCGAACCGGACGCCCTCGTGCGCGTGTTGACCGTCGCCGCCCGCCTGCCGGGCGCCATCCGCAGCCTCTCGCATGTGGAGGCCTACACCCGGCTGGAGATGCGCGGCCTGACCTTCGAGTTCGGCCAGTTGCTGGCCGCGCGCCTGCGGGCCCTGCCCTGCGTGTCCGCCCTCCATTACCTCGAGGGTCATGGACCGGCCGCGCAGACGCTGGATAAGGTCGCGTCATGAGCCTGAAGACCCGACCCGTGGGCGACCATATCCGCGAGTGGCGCCAGCGCCGCCGGATGAGCCAGCTGGACCTGGCGCTGGACGCCGACATCTCGACCCGGCACCTCAGCTTCCTCGAGACCGGCCGCGCCCAGCCCAGCCGCGAGATGGTGCTGCATCTCGCAGACCAGCTGAACATCCCGCTGCGCGAGCGCAACGTGATCCTGGTTGCGGCGGGCTTCGCCCCCGTGTTCGCCGAGCGCCCGCTGGAGGATCCCGAGCTCGCCAGCGCCCGCAGGGCCGTGGACCTGATCCTCAAGGGGCACGAGCCCTATCCGGCCCTGGTCGTGGACCTACGCTGGAACCTGGTGGCGGCCAACGCCGCCGTCGGTCCGCTGCTGGACGGTGTCGATCCGGAGCTGCTGCAAGCGCCGATTAACGTCATCCGCCTGGCCCTGCATCCCAAGGGCCTGGCGTCGCGCACGGCGAACCTCGCCCAATGGCGCAACCACCTGCTGGAGCGCCTGCGCCGCGAGGCCGACCTGACCGCCGATCCGGGCTTGATCGCGCTGATGGATGAGGTGAAGGGCTATCCCGTCCCGCCGGCCAGCGACCGCCGCGGCGAGGACTATGGCCAGGTGGCCGTCCCGTATCAGCTGCTGATGGGCGACAACCTGCTTTCCTTCTACTCCACGACCACGGTATTCGGCACGGCCGTGGACATCACGCTTTCCGAGCTGACGCTCGAGACCTTCTTCCCCGCCGATCCGGCCACGGCCGAGGCCCTGGCCCAGGCGCACGCCGCACGGACCGCGGCCGCCGCATGACCGACGCCGTCTTCGAAGTCGCAGGCGCATCCGGACGCTGGACGGCGCGCGCCACGCCCTGGGCCGCCGGTCCGTGGGACCCGGGCCTGATGCACGGCGGCGCGCCCTCGGCCCTGATCGCCTGGGCGGCGGAACAGGTGGAGACGCCTGCGCCCATGCGGATCGCCCGGCTGACCATCGACCTGCTGCGGCCGGCGCCCGTGACCGAGTACGCGGTGGAGACCGAGGTGCTGCGCCAGGGCCGCAAGATCCAGCTGCTGCAGGTGCGCCTCACGGCCGGCGACGTCGAGGTCACCCGCGGCACGGTCCTGAAGGTCCGCACCGCCGATCTGCCGACCTCGGGCGAGTTCATGGCGCCGCTCGACGAGCCATTGCCCGAAGCCGGGACCCCGTCGTCCATCCGGCTGGACACGCCCAACAACTTCGGGGGCAATTTCGAGATGCGCTCCGTTCGCGGCGGCTTCGGCGAGCCCGGACCCGCCGCCAACTGGTTCCGCCAGCACCGGGCGAGCATTCTGGGCCAGCCGATTTCGCCCGCCATGCGCGCCGCCTCGGTGGCCGACTTCTCGAACGGCATCTCCTCGGTGCTGCCGTTCGACGAGTGGACCTTCATCAACGGCGACCTGACCGTCAGCTTCGCCCGCCCGCCGCGCGGCGAATGGATCTTGTCGAACGCAGTCAGCTGGATCGCGCCCGACGGCGGGGGCCTGGCGATGACCCGCCTGGCCGACGTGGACGGGTATTTCGGAGTCGCCCAGCAGAGCCTGGTGGTGGAGCGGCGCTAAACCGCGACGCAGGCGGCCTGGGTCACCACCACGCTGTCCTGCCGGAAGCGCGTCTGATAGGCGGTGCGGACGGCCTGAAGGCGCTTCTGGGTGTCGCCGCGGGCAGGCAGCACGATTAGCACAACCTTTTGCGCTTGGCGGATCAGCTGGTTCTCGGCGCCGCGCCATTGGCCGCCGCCGTCCAGGACGGTGACCCCGTTCGGGAAGCGTGGCGTGATCTCCTGGTCCACGAAGGTGCGAAGCTCGGCGTCCCGCACCGCCGGAGCGCCCGGCTGGCCGCCCAGGAACAGCTGGGCGGTGCGCAGGTGCTCCTGCCCGGCGGGGCAGCTGGGCGCCTCGAGCGTGGCGCACCCCGCCAGGCCCACCGCCGCCAGCATGCCCCCCAGAGCCTTCATCCGCCCACCAGCTCCCGTCCGATTAGGAAGCGCCGGATCTCGTTGGTCCCGGCGCCGATGTCGTACAGCTTCGCGTCCCTCAGGAATCGCTCGACCGGATATTCCTTCGTATAGCCCGCGCCGCCCAGGGCCTGGATGGCCTCCAGCGCCACCTTCACGGCGTTTTCGCTGGCCATCAGGATGGCGCCGGCCGCGTCGAAGCGGGTCGTCATCCCAGCGTCGCAGGCCTTGGCCACCGCATAGACGTAGGCGCGCGCCGAGTTCAGGGCGACGTACATGTCGGCGACCTTGCCCTGCATCAGCTGGAACGAGCCGATCGGCTTGCCGAACTGCTTGCGCTCGCGGACGTAGGGCAGGACCACGTCCATACAGGCCTGCATGATGCCGAGCGGACCGGCCGCCAGCACGGCTCGCTCATAGTCCAGTCCGCTCATCAGCACGCCGACGCCGCCGTTCAGCGGCCCCATGACGTTCTCTTCGGGGACCTCGCAGTCCTCGAACACCAGCTCCCCGGTGTCGGACCCGCGCATGCCCATCTTGTCGAGCTTCTGCGAGACGCGGAAACCCTTGAAGTCCTTCTCGATGATGAAGGCGGTGATGCCGCGGCTGTCCGCCTGCGGATCGGTCTTGGCGTAGACGATCAACGTGTCGGCGTGCGGCGCGTTGGTGATCCAGAATTTCGTGCCGTTCAGGACGTAGCGGTCGCCCTTCTTCTCGGCCTTCAGCTTCATCGAGACGACGTCCGAGCCGGAGCCGGCCTCGCTCATCGCCAGCGATCCGACGTGCTCCCCCGAGATCAGCTTGGGCAGATAGCGGCGCTTCTGCTCGTCGGTGCCCCAGCGGCGCAGCTGGTTCACGCACAGGTTCGAATGGGCGCCGTAGCTCAAGCCCACCGAGGCCGAGGCGCGCGACACCTCTTCCATGGCGACCACGTGCTCGAGATAGCCGAGCCCCAGGCCGCCGAACTCCTCTTCCACGGTCACGCCGTGCAGGCCCAGCTCGCCCATCTGGGGCCACAGCTGGCGCGGGAATTCGTTGGTCTGGTCGATCTCGGCCGCAAGCGGCGCGATCTTGTCGGCCGAGAAGCGGGCGGTCGTCTCGCGGATCATGTCCGCCGACTCGCCGAGGCCGAATTCGAGGTTGGGTCCGTGGTTCGGGATCATGGCGGCGAGTTAGCACGCGCCGCCTTGAGCGTCAGCGCCTACTCGCGCTCAGACATGCGGCCGAGGCGCTCGAGCAGGCGGAACACGGCGACGACGAAGAAGCCGACCCCGGCCACGCCCGCGGCCCAGGCCACCAGCAGCGGGGTCGCGCCCTCGCTGGCGGTCGCCGCGCGCGCGTTCAGGCCCCAGAACACACCGAAGCCGAAGAACGCCAGCCCCAGGAGCGCCAGCACCAGGTCGGTGGAGAGGCCGCCGGTCTCCTTCTTCCGCGGCAGCGGGGCGACGCGGGCGGGGATGAATTCGTGGACGGCGTGGTCGTCGATGAGGACGCGTGGCCCATCCGCCGCTTCCTCCTTGACCAGCTGGGCGTCGTTCGCGGGCTCAGGCGCCTCGAAGGCCTCGGCCGGCTCTTGCGGCGCCTCCGGCGCGGGCTCGGCTTCGGCCGCGGGCTCGGGCTCCGCCAGATCGAGGGGCGGCGCGGGGTCGGGCTGCGGCGACGCCTCCTCCCGATCGGCGGCTTCGGGGACGGGAGCGGCTTCGGCCGCGGGCTCAGCGGCCGCCTCCGACGGCGGCTCCGGCGCAGGCTCCTGACCGGCCTCCGGGAAGATCGTTTGCAGGCGGGCCGTCACCGCCTCGGCGGCCGCCCGGACCGCCGCGCCCGGCGCCTCATCCTCGATCGGCGGCGGCACGGGAACCTCGCCGTCCTCGCTGACCAGCACCGTCTCGCCTTCCAGCGAGGTGACGAGTTCGGTGGGCTTCTCGGCGGGAATCAGCTCGCGCGCATCGGCGTCGACCAGCGGCCGCAGCACCGGCGACGGCGCCGGCACCCAGGCGTCGCCGGGCGGGGTCAGGAACAGGGTCTTCTCGGCCGAGCGGCGGCGCACCAGGGCGTCCAGCACGATCCGGCGGCCGCCAAACTCGACCTTGCGCCACAACTCCATGGCGCAGGCCGCCTGCAGGGTCTCGCCGGCGTTGAGCCGGGCCAGCACCTGCGAGGTGCGGAAGGCGTCCGTGCCGATGTTGAAGACGAAGCTGGCCAGCGCGTCGAACTGGTTCTGCGTCAGCGGGATCAGCGCGTTCTCGTTGACCGCGTGGGCCACCGCGATCAGGTCGTAGATCAGCAGGGCCTCGGCGTCAGGCTCGGAAATCTCCGCGCCTTCACGGGCCGTCAGTGTATGGCCATAGCCGATCGTCCAGCGGCCGTCGGGCAGCTGGGCGGCCTTGCAGCGGTAGCCTTCGAACCGCTTGATCAGCTCGATGGCGTTCCGGGAAACGCGGTGTCGCGGACGCATGGCCTAAGAAAAGTGACCCAAAACGGCACAGGCGGAGGGAGCCTGTGGGCCCCGCCGCAACTACCGGGCCACTTACAACAGAATGAGCGCCGCGAGACCCAGGAAGGCGAAGAAGCCTGTGAAGTCTGTGACGAAAGTCACGAAAACGGAGGAAGAAACTGCCGGGTCGCGCCCCATCCGCTCCAGCGCCAGCGGCACGGCGGCCCCGGCCAGCGAGGCGACGAACAGGTTGATCAGGAGCGCCAGGCCAAAGGCGATGCTCAGCCGAAGGTCGTGGAAGATCGCGTACAGCACCCCGCCGGTGAGCAGGGCCAGCACCGCGCCATTGGAGAGGCCCACGGCCATCTCGCGGCTGACCGTGCGGATGGCGTTGAAGGCCGAAAGCTCGCGGCTGGCCAGCGCGCGCACGGCGACCGCCAGGGTCTGGGTGCCGGCGTTGCCGCCCAGCGACGCCACGATCGGCATCAGGGCCGCGAGGATCGCCAGCTTCTGGATCTCGCCCTCGAAGGCGCCGATGACGCTGGCGGCGAGCGCCGCCGTCACCGTGTTGACCAGCAGCCACGGCAAGCGCGAGCGCACGATGCCCCAGACACCCGCGTCGCGGCCCGCGTCCGACACGCCGGCGAGGGCCAGGATGTCCTCCTCGCCCTCCTCCTGGATGACGCCCACGATGTCGTCGACGGTGATCTGCCCCACGAGGCGCCCGCCCGGCTCGACCACCGGCGCCGAGATCAGGTGGTACTTGTCGAAGATGTAGGCGACCTCTTCCTGGTCCATATCGACCGGGATTTCCGTCACCTGCCCCATGATCTGGGCCAGCGGCACGTCGCGCTTCGAGCAGAGCAGTTGGCTGACCGGCACGGCGCCCACGGGCTTGTAGCTGGGGTCGACCACATAGACGTCGAAGAACAGCTCCGGCAGCTCGTCGGCGTCCTTCCGGAAGTGGTCGATGGCCTGGCCCACGGTCCAGAACTGCGGCGCGGCGACCACCTCGCGCTGCATCAGACGGCCGGCGGTCTCGTCTTCGTAGGCGAGCGTCGCCTCGATGGTCGCCCGCTCCAGTTCGGGCATTGCCGCCAGCACCTGGGCCCGCTTGTCGGCCTCCAGGTCGTCGACAACGTCGGCCGCGTCGTCCGATTCCATCTCCCCGATGGCCTTGGCCAGCGTCGCCGACGGGACGTGCTCCAGCACCTCCTCGCGGATTTCCGTATCCAGCTCGGAGAGGATCTCGGCCAACGTCTCAGGGTCGAGGTGCGGGACCAGCTCCTCCCGCGCGTCCGCCGAGAGGAAGCCCATCAGGTCGGCCACGTCGGCGGGGTGCAGCGCGCCCAGCAGCTCGCGCAGGCGGTCCGCGTCGCCACGGTCCAGCGCGTCGACCACGTCGGAGACGAATTCCGGATTGAGCGCGTAGTCCTCGCCGAGGGCGAGGTCTTCCAGGTCTTCGTCGATTTCGGCGGAGAGCTTCTTGTCCAGCTCGGTGAGGTCGTCCGTTTCACGGCTCATGCGGACCTCCCTGGCGATGTTGCGGACGGACTAGCTCGTGCCTCGTTGAAAACCCTGATTCACTGGTGCGGTCGAGAAGACTCGAACTTCCACGGGTTGCCCCACAGCGACCTCAACGCTGCGCGTCTACCAATTCCGCCACGACCGCTCGTGGTGAGGCGCGGCAGGTAGCAAACGCCGGATGCTTTGTGAAGGGCGCTGCGTAACTTAGCCGCCGCAGCCTCAACCGCCCCCGGCCATGTAGTCGTAGACGTTGGCCTCGCGCGTGACCGCAATGGCGATCTTGTCGTCCGAGATCTGGATCTCGCCGCGGGCCACCGGATGGTTGTTGGCCAGGATCCACACTTCCTCGTTTACGGTGGCGTCCAGCGGAATCACCGCCCCGCGGCCCATGCGCAGCAGCTGGGCCATCGGCAGACTGGCGCGACCCAGCACGACCTGGATCTCGACGTTGACGGCCTTGACCTGAGACACGGACAGGACACTCCAAGCGGGCGCTTCATTGGGCTTTGCGCGAAGCAGGCCCGACGCCCACATTGGGGGAACATGCTTGACCGCGCGTTAAACACCATCGCCCTGCCCCGCTTCGGCCGAGACGACGGGGTTCCGGCCGGCTGGGCGGTCTCCCAAGGCCTGGTGGACTATCCGGCTGCCGTGGCCGCGATGGAGGATCGCGCCGCCGCCATCGCCGAGGGCCGCGCCGGCGAGCTCGTCTGGCTGCTTGAACATCCGCCGCTCTACACCGCGGGCGTATCCGCCAAGCCGGACGACCTCCTGGAGCCCGGCCGTTTCCCCGTCTTTGAGAGCGGCCGCGGCGGCCAGTTCACCTACCACGGCCCTGGCCAGCGGGTGGCGTATGTCATGCTCGACCTCACCAAGCGGCGGCGGGACGTCCGCGCCTTCGTCGCGGCGCTCGAGGCCTGGGTGATCGGCGCGCTCGACGCCTTCAACGTCCGCGGAGAAGTCCGTGAGGGCCGGGTCGGCGTCTGGGTGGAGCGAAAGACCCCGGGCGCGCCGCCCCGGGAGGACAAGATCGCCGCCATCGGCGTGAAGCTGCGCCGATGGGTGTCGTTCCACGGCGTCTCGCTGAACGTGGAGCCGGACCTCAGCCACTTCTCGGGCATCGTGCCCTGCGGGGTCACCCAGCACGGCGTGACCAGCCTCGTCGACCTCGGCCTGCCCGTGACCCTGGACGAGGTCGACGCCGCCCTGAAGGCCAGTTTCCGCGCGGTCTTCGGGGAGGTGGAGGCGGTCTCGCCGCCGGTCTAGGCCGGCGCCAGCGGCCGCAGGGGATTGGCCCCAAAGCGATTGGCGCCCGGCTCGCCCGGCATCACCGCCAGCTCCACCGCCGCCCACAGCAGCACCAGGAAGAACGCGAAATCGAGGAAGTTGGCCGGATGCGGCCAGCAGGCGGCGATCGACAGCAGGATCAGCGCCGCCCACCAGCCCGAGCGTCCGCGGTCGTGCAGCCGTTTCGAGAGCACGCACGCGCCGCAGTAGATCAGCACCGGATAGACCAGCCAGCCCGTCAGCAGCCGCGGCATCAGCCCCTCGACCAGCGCCTCGTACAGCGCCGCCAGGCCCAGCAGCACCGCCGCCGCGATGAGCGACGGGAGCCGCGGAGCCCGTCCGTTCGCCGACAGGAACAGCTCCGAGAAGCCGATCTGGCCGTTCATGGCGCCTCCCCAAGCGGAATCGGAGCCGATTCCTACGTCAGGCGAACTCTAACAGAACCTCATCCGCCGCGACGCTGTCGCCGGATTTGGCGTTCACTGCCTTCACCGTCCCGTCCCGCTCGGCGCGGATGATGTTCTGCATCTTCATGGCCTCGAGCACGGCCACGACCTCGCCGGTCTTGACCTCCTGGCCTGCGGCCACGTCGATCGACACCACCAGCCCCGGCATCGGCGAGAGCACCATTTTGGAGGTGTCGGCGGCCTTCTTCGGCGGCAGCTTCTCGTGCAGCTCGGCCGAGCGCGGAGTCAGCACCAGCACATGGGCGGTCGCGGCCCGGTGGCGGATCATGAAGCCTTCTGCGGCTGGCTTCACCGCCACGGTGAACGGCTGTCCGTCGAGCTTGCCGCGGAACAGCGGCCGTCCGGGACGCCAAGCGACGTCGGTCAGGCGGTGCGCGCGGCCCTTGCCCTCGACCACCAGAGCCTCGCCTTCCGTCGAGACGCGCACCGCGCGCTTCTCGTGGCCGATCACCTCGATCCAGTCTTGCCGCAGCTGCTCCGGCGCCGAGCGCGCCAGCAGCGTGCGGTGCATCGAGAGCGCAACGGCGCCCATCAGATCCTTCTGGAAGTCGGTCGGGGGGAGGCCGTGGAAGCCGTCCGGGAATTCGTCCTTGATGTAGTTGGTCGAGAGTTTCCCCGAGCGGAACCGGGGCTGGTCCATCACGGCGGCCAGGAACGGGATGTTCTGACCCAGGCCCTCGATGTGGAAGTCCTCGAGAGCCCGGCCCATGCCGTCGATGGCCGCGTCACGGGTTTTTCCCCAGGTTGAGAGCTTGGAGATCATGGGGTCGTAGAACATCGAGATCTCGTCGCCCTCGCGGACGCCGGCGTCGTTGCGGATGACCGCCGGCCCGGCCGGGCCTTCCGCCGGCGGCTCGTAGCGCACCAGGCGGCCGATGGAGGGGAGGAAGCCGCGGTACGGGTCCTCGGCGTAGATCCGGCTCTCGATGGCCCAGCCGTTGATCTTCAGGTCCTTCTGCCCGAACGCAAGCTTCTCGCCGTAGGCGACGCGGATCATCTGCTCGACCAGGTCGACGCCGGTGATCATCTCGGTCACCGGGTGCTCCACCTGCAGGCGGGTGTTCATCTCCAGGAAGAAGAAGCTCTTGTCCTGGCCGGCCACGAACTCGACGGTGCCGGCGCTGTCGTAGCCCACGGCCTTCGCCAGGGCGACGGCCTGGTCGCCCATCGCCTTGCGGGTCTTTTCGTCCAGCAGCGGGCTGGGCGCCTCCTCGATGACCTTCTGATTGCGCCGCTGGATCGAGCACTCGCGCTCGAACAGGTGGACGACATTGCCGTGCTTGTCGCCCAGCACCTGGATCTCGACGTGCCGGGGGCTCTCGATGAACTTCTCGATGAAGATCCGGTCGTCGCCGAAGCTGGCCTTGGCCTCGGCCCGCACCGCCGGGAAACCCTCTTCCACGTCCTTGCGGTTCCACGCGACCCGGATGCCCTTGCCGCCGCCGCCGGCCGAGGCCTTGATCATCACCGGATAGCCGATCTCCTCGGAGATCTTGATGGCGTGCGCGGTGTCGTCGATCTCGCCCACATGCCCGGGCACGGTGGAGACGCCCGCTTTGGCGGCGAACTTCTTCGACTCGATCTTGTCGCCCATGGCCTCGATGGCCTTGGGGTTCGGGCCGATGAAGACGATGCTCTCCTTGGCGAGCCGCCGGGCGAAGCTGGCGTTTTCCGAGAGGAAGCCGAAGCCGGGGTGCACCGCCTCGGCGCCCGTCTGGCGCACAGCCTCCACGATCTTGTCCTGCAGCAGATAGCTCTGCGCAGCCGGCGGCGGGCCGATGAACACGGCCTCGTTAGCCATCTCGACGGCCATCGAGTCGGCGTCGGCCTCGGAGTAGACGACCACCGTCTTGATGCCCATCCGCCGGCAGGTCTTGATGATCCGAACG
>NZ_JAPSKZ010000329.1 GCF_031181185.1 Phenylobacterium sp.
AGGTGCTGGAGCGGGTGCAGGTGTTCACCCTGGCGGAGTCGCTGGGCGGCGTGGAGAGCCTGGTCAACCACCCGGCGATCATGACGCACGCCAGCGTGCCGAAGGAGGTGCGCGAGGCGGGCGGGGTCACGGACAACCTGATCCGCCTGTCGGTCGGAGTCGAGGACATCGACGACCTGATCGCCGACCTTGACCAGGCACTGCGCTAGGGTCCGCACATGCTGACCCTGGACGATCTCCTGGCGCCGGTCGGGCGCCGCCGGTTCGACGACGAGTTCAACGACCGCAAGCCGCTGCACATCCCCGCGGGGCAGGACGGGTCGCGGCGGCGCCTGCTGGACTGGGACCGCTTCAACCACTTGCTCGACCAGTCATCGATCTGGACGGCGCAGAGCCTGAAGCTGGTCTTCAACGGCGAGCCAATTCCGCCTGAGACCTATTGCGTCGAAGCCCAGACCCAATCGGGACCTGTTTTCCGCCCGGCGCCCGCACGGGTGCAGACCCTGCTGGCCAACGGCGCCAGTCTCATCGCCGGCGACGTCCAGGGGCTGACGCCGGAGCTGGCGGCCCTGTCCCGGGAGCTGTCCGAGCATTTCGCCGGCCTGGCGGGCGTCAATGTCTACTGTTCGTTCGGCGGAGTGCAGGCGTTCAACACCCACTACGACCTGCATCACGTCTTCGCCGTGCAGGTCGAAGGCGAGAAGACCTGGCGGCTGTACGCCAACCGGGCCGATGCGCCGGTCGACCTGCCGCCCGACGCCGCGACGGCGAAGCGGATGTTCGAGGCCGGACGGGGGCCGCTGATGCAGGAGGTGCGGATGCGGCCGGGCGACGTGCTGTACCTGCCTCGCGGCTGGCACCATGACGCCCTGGCCACCGAAGGGGCGTCGCTGCACGTGACCTTCTCGGTGACGCCGCTGTACGGCCGCATCCTGTTCCGGCTGCTGGAATCGGCGGCGCTGCAGGACCCGGCCTTTCGGGCGTGGCTGCGGCCGGCGAGCGAGGCCGGGGGCGCGGCCCTGCGCGACCAGCTGATGGATCTGGGGCGGCGGCTGGCGCACCTGACCACCCTGCCGGAGTTCGCCGACGAGGTGGCCATGGCGCAGGAGCGGCTGATCCCGCGCGATCCGCCTTATGAGCTGCCCAGGCGCATGGCCCTGACCGTCTACCGGCCGACCGGCCTGACGCCGCCGGCGGTCAGCGGACCGGCCCGGGTGGCGCTGGAATGGGCCATGACCCAGCCGCAGGTGGCGCTGGAGGACATGATCGCCCAGTTCGACTTCGTGCCGCCAGACGCGCTGCGGGCGGCTATCGAGGGAGCGGAGCGGGCCGGGGCGCTGAAGCGGCTGACGCCCGCCTGACCGTCAGAAGGCGCTAGACGAGCGCCTTGGCCGGAAGGGCGGTCTGGTGGCCGGTGACGGGGGCGGCCTTCTTCGTCGCCGGCGCACGCTTCCTCGGGGCGACAGCGATCGGGGGGAGGGCGGCGCGACGGCTCGCCTCGGCGTCGATGATCGGCAGGATTTCGTCGGCCGCGGCCGACTGGGCTGGTGAGCCGGTTCCCGACAGACGGGCGGCGTTGGCGCGCAGGGCCTTGAGGTCGGCGTCGCTCATGGCGGGCACCATTTCGGCCAGGGGGGTCATGGTCGTCTCCGGGGCAGGGGGAACGCCTCAGGGCCGGCGCGCGAGGCGCCAGCCCTTCAGCTGGTTGAAGGCGATCTCGACGA
>NZ_JAPSKZ010000101.1 GCF_031181185.1 Phenylobacterium sp.
CTCGACACGGCTCCGTACAAGGACGTGGAGGCGCGTTTGACGCCGCTGATGAAGGAAGGCCGCCCGTACCGGGTTCAGGCCCGGGAGGCGCTTGCCTTCGCGAAGTTGATGGCCGGCGACACCGCCGGCGCCCGCGGCGATTTCGTCGTGCTGCAGCAGAGCCTGGATGCGCCTGACGGCGTCCGCGCGCGCGCCCAGGCGGCGGTCGGCTTGGTCGACTCCGGTTCGGCCAAGGCGCTGCCCGGCATCGTGAAGTCCGCCGCGGCCATGCCGCCCCCCATGATCGTGCCGCCCGGCGCCGTGATCGGCCCGCAGGGCCCGGCGCAGCCGCAACCGCAAGCCAACGGACCGCAATGACGTCGCGCCGCAATATCCTCCTGGCCGCCTGCCTGATCGCCGCGCTGGGCGCGAGCGGCTGCTCGACGCTGGGCCGCCTCAATCCCTTCGACCGGAACGACGGGCCGGCCGAAACCGCGGGCGAGGGCGAGCGCATCTCCATCGTCCCGGCCGATCAGCGCCTGGAGCCGGCCGAGGCGCTGAAGGGCGTCGACTTCTCGCTGCCCACCCCGCAGACGGTGGCGTCCTGGCCGCTGCCGGGCGGCACGCCCGAGCAATCGGTGGACCATGTGGATGCTGCGCCGAACCTGTCGATCGCCTGGCGGCGCGGCTTTGGCGAAGGCTCGCAGCGCGGCCGATATGTGACAGCCCCGCCCGTGGCCGCTGACGGCAAGGTGTTCGTCATGGACGCCGAAGGTCGGGTCGCCGCGCACGACGCTCGCACTGGGGCCCAGCTCTGGCGCACCGGCACCAACCCCGGCGACAACAAGCGCGACCGCCTCGCGTTCGGCGGTGGCCTGGCTTACGCCGACGGCAAGCTCTACGTCTCGTCGGGCTGGCGTCAGGTCCTGCAGATCGACGCCAACACCGGCGCGATTGGCTGGCGGACCCGTACGGGCGAGGCCGTGCACGGGGCGCCCACCGTGGCCGCAGGCCGCGTGATGGTCATCGCCCTGGACAACACCCTGCTGACCTTCGACGCCGCGACGGGCACGCCGAGCTGGACCTATCAGGCGCTGGCGGAGTCCGCTCGGATCCTCAGCGCTTCGAGCCCGGCCGTCTCAGGTGACACCGTCGTCGCGGCCTTCGGCTCGGGTGAGCTGGTGGCGTTGCGGGCGGTGAACGGCAACGACCTGTGGAACGAGGCCCTGTCGCGCGCCAGCCGCACCAGCGCCCTGTCCGAGATCCGCGACATCCCAGGCCGGCCGGTGATCTATCAGGGCGACGTCTTCGCCGTCAGCCACTCGGGCGTGTTCGCGGCGATCGACCTGCGCACGGGGCAAGCCCGCTGGAGCCTGCCCGTCGTCGGCGTCACCACGCCCCTGCCGGCTGGCGACGTGGTCTATGTGGTCTCCAAGGCAGGCGAAGTGATCTGCGCCTCGCGTGAGACCGGTCAGATCTATTGGATCCGGGACCTCAACGAGGGCTTCAAGGGCAAGCGCAAGGGCGGCTTCTTCGGGATCGGCGGCCAGCGGATGAACCGGCCGATCTGGTCCGGGCCGATGCTGACCAACAACAAGCTGATCGTCGCCGGTCAGACCGGCCAGCTCGCGATCCTGAACGCCAAGACCGGCGAGGTGGAGCGCCGCCTCGACCTGGGCGGCCCCTCCATGCTCTCGCCGATCGCCATGGGCGACACGATCTATGTGGTGACCGACGAAGCCACGCTGGTCGCGCTGCGCTGAGCGAACGTTTAGGCTGACGACATGCCGTTGAAGCTCGCGATCGTCGGCCGCCCGAATGTGGGCAAGTCCACGCTGTTCAACCGGCTGGCGGGGCGCAAGCTCGCCATCGTGGACGATCGGCCGGGCGTCACCCGGGACCGCCGCTTCGGCGAGGGGCGGCTCGGCGATCTGGACCTCGAGCTGATCGATACGGCCGGCTTCGAGGACGTCACCGACGAGAGCCTCGAGGCGCGGATGCGGGCGCAGACCGAACTCGCCGTCGACGAGTGCGACGTGGCGCTGTTCGTGATCGACTCCCGCGAGGGTGTGACGCCAGCCGACCGCATCTTCGCCGAGATCCTGCGCAAGCGGGACAAGCCGGTCATCCTGGCGGCCAACAAGGCCGAGGGGCGTCAGGGCGAGGCGGGCACGCTGGACGCCTGGGGCCTGGGCCTGGGCGAACCGGTGCCGATCTCGGCCGAGCACGGCGAAGGCATGGCCGACCTCTACGCCGCCATCGCCGCCGTCTGGTCCGAAGACGAGGACGAAGACGACGAGGCGGTGGATCCGGACAAGCCGGTGCGCATCGCCATCGTCGGGCGGCCGAACGCCGGCAAGTCGACGCTGGTGAACCGCCTGATCGGCGAGGATCGTCTGCTGACGGGGCCCGAAGCTGGGATCACCCGCGACGCCATCCCCGTCGACTGGGAGTGGGACGGCCGGCGCATCCGGCTGGTGGACACGGCGGGCCTGCGGCGCAAGGCGAAGGTCCAGGAGAAGCTGGAGAAGCTGTCCACCCAAGACACCATCCGGGCGATCACCTTCGCCGAGGTGGTGCTGCTGGTGATGGACGCCACGCATCCGCTGGAGATCCAGGACCTGCAGATCGCCGACCTCGTTGAGCGCGAGGGGCGGGCGCTGGTCTTCGTGCTGGCCAAGTGGGACCTCGTTGAGGACCAGCAGGCGAAGCTGGCCGAGATCATCGAGGAGACCAATCGCCTGTTGCCGCAGGTGAAGGGCTCGCCCGTCGTCGCGCTGTCGGCCGAGACGGGCCGCGGCCTGGACCGGCTGATGCCGGCGGTCTTCAAGGCGCACACCGACTGGTCGACGAAGGTGAAGACCCGCGACCTGAACGACTGGCTGAAGATGGCGGTCGAACGGCACCCGCCGCCCGCCGTTGGTGGCCGCCGGGTGAAGCCGAAGTACATGGCTCAGACCAAGGCCCGGCCGCCGACGTTCGTGATGTTCGCGAGCCGGGCCGACCAGCTGCCGGATCACTACCGGCGCTATCTGGTCAATTCGCTGCGCGAGAGCTTCGACCTGCCGGGCGTGCCGATCCGGCTGACGGTGAAGTCGAACAAGAACCCCTTCGCCGAGGGCGAGGAGAAGAGCGGCTCGGGCCTCACGCGGGACAAGCCCGCCGAGGGCAAGACGGGGCGCGCCGCCAACATCCGGCGCGCGGCTGCGGCCCGGGCGGCCGAAGGCGCGGCGGAGAAGCCGAAGGCTGCGGGAAAGCCGAAGAAGGTCAAGCCGAAGGCGGGCAATCCGCGCGGGCGGGCGGCCAAGCTGCTGCGGCCCGGCGTCAAGCCGAAGCGAGCTTCCCGGCCGTCTTCCAGTCCGAAAAGACCACGTTAGCGGTCGGCAGGCCGAGCTCGGCCTGGGCGAGCTCGACGATCAGCGGGCCGATCTCGGACGGATCGGGCAACTCCATCGGGTCCTCGCCGGGGAAGGCCTCGGCGCGCATCTTGGTGCGCATGCCGCCGGGATCGAGCAGGGCGGCGCGGATCTTCGTGTTCTCGAGTTCGTCGGCCCAGGCGCGGACAAGGTTCTCGAGCGCCGCCTTGGACGCGCCATAGGGGCCCCAGAAGGCCTTGGGGCGGGCGACGCGGCCCGTGGTCAGGAAGATCGCCCGCGGCCGGTCCGAGGCGCGCAGCAGCGGCTCGACGCTGCGGATCAGGCGGTACGAGGCCGTCAGGTTTACGGCCATCACCCGGTCCCAGTGCTTGGGCTCGATGTGAGCGACCGGCGTCATCGGGCCGAGGATCGCCGCGGCGTGGACCAGGACGTCGAGGCGGCCGTAGCGCTGATGGATGGCGAGGCCCAGCTGGTCGAGGGCGCCGTCTTCGGCGATGTCCATGGGGACCAAGGTGGCGGAGCGGCCTGTGGCCTTGCGGATGTCGTCGTCGAGGTCCTCGAGGCCGCCGGGCGTACGGGCGACCGCGACGACCTGGGCGCCGGCGGCGGCGAGGGCGAGGGCGGCGGCGCGGCCGATGCCGCGGCTGGCGCCGGTGACGAGGGCGATGCGGTCGGAAAGGGGCAGGTCGGACATGAGGGCGCCTCTCTAGCCGGGATCGCCGGGCTTGTCAGGGCGTGCGGCGTACCTCTGGGCGATGGCGGCGCAGGCCATGAGCTGGATCTGGTGGAAGACCAGGAGCGGTATCATGGCGACGCCGGCCGCCGCGCCCGGAAGCAGGGCCGCGGCCATCGGCGCGCCGCTGGCCAGCGACTTCTTGGAGCCGCAGAAGACCACGGCGATCTCGTCGGCCTTGTCGAAGCCGAACAGGCGGGCGGCGGCGACGGTCACGAGCAGGATGGCCGCCAGCAGGACCGTGCAGAGGATGAGGAGGCGGACGAGGTCCAGTGCGCCCAGCCGGCTCCAGACGCCTTCGACGACGGCGTCGGAGAAGGCCGTGTAGACCACAAGGAGGATGGCGCCGCGATCCACCCAGCCCAGCACCTTGGCGCGGGCGGAGATCCACGGCCCCACCCAGCGGCGCAGCGCCTGGCCGGCGACGAAGGGGACCAGGAGCTGCAGGACGATGGCCTGGACCGAAGAGGCGTCCATCGCACCCTGAGCCTTGAGGAGCAGGCTGACGAGGACGGGCGTCAGCGCGATGCCCAGCAAGTTGGACGCCGATGCTGCGGCCACCGCTGCGGCGACGTTGCCGCGGGCGATGGCGGTGAAGCCGATCGACGACTGGATGGTGGACGGCAGGCAGCCCAGGAAGACGAGGCCCACCGCCAGCTCCGGCGGTGTGATCCAGGGGGGCAGGGCGGCGAGGCACAGGGTCAGCAGCGGGAAGGCGGCGAAGGTGGCGGCCAGGACCACGAGGTGAAGCCGCCAGTGCGTGAGGCCGCGGATCACCGCCTCGCGCGACAGACGCGCGCCGTGCAGGAAGAAGACGAGGGCGATCGCCGCGGCCGTGACGCCGTCCGCCGTCACGGCCGCCTGGCCGCGGACGGGGGCGACGGTTGCGGCGATCCCCATCAGGATGATGAGGATCAGGTACCAGTCGGGCTTGAAGCGGAAGCCCGGCTTCCGCGGGATCACGCGTCGACCAGGAAGGACAGCTGGCGCTCGACCGCCTGATTGCGGCCCTCGGCGATCTCACGGTCCAGGAGGCGCGTGGGATAGTCGCCGGTGAAGTAGTGGTCGGTGAACTGCGGGTTGGCCGGGTCGCGCTTCTCGGCGTCCATGGCCCAGTAGAGGCCGTCGACCGAGAGATAGCCCATGGAGTCGACGTCGAGCAGCTTGGCGATCTCTTCCACCGAGTGGTTGGCGGCCAGCAGCTTCTCGCGGTCGGGCATGTCGATGCCGTAGTAGTCCGGCCATTGGATCGGCGGCGAAGCCGAGCGCAGGTGGACTTCCGCCGCGCCGGCCTCTCGCACCATGCGCACGACGCGGACCGAGTTGGTGCCGCGGACGATGCTGTCGTCCACCAGCAGCACGCGCTTGCCGGCGAGCACCGAGCGGTTCGGCGAGAGCTTCATGCGCACGCCGAGTTCGCGCTGGCCCTGGGTGGGCTGGATGAAGGTGCGGCCCACGTAGTGGTTGCGGATGATGCCCATCTCGAAAGGCAGGCCGGCCTCCTGGGCGTAGCCGAGGGCGGCGGGGACGCCCGAGTCCGGCACGGGCACGACCACGTCGACGTCGGCCGGCGTCTCCTGCGCCAGGCGGCGGCCCATGCGCTTGCGGACTTCGTAGACCGAGCGGCCGTTCACGACCGAGTCGGGGCGGGCGAAGTAGACGTATTCGAAGATGCAGGGGCGGGCGCGCTGGGCCGGGAACGGCTTGAAGCTGCGGATGCCGCCCTGGTCGATCACAACGACCTCGCCGTGCTCGATGTCGCGGACGAACGTCGCGCCGACCATGTCGAGGGCGCAGGTCTCGGAGGCCAGGACCGCCTTGCCGTCCAGGTCGCCCAGCACGAGCGGACGGATGCCCAGCGGGTCGCGGGCGCCGATGAGCTTCTTGTTGGTCAGCGCCACCAGGGCGTAGCCGCCCTCGATCTGCTGCAGCGCGTCCATGAAGCGCTCGAGGAACTTCGGCTTCCGCGAGCGCGCGATGAGGTGGAGGATGACCTCGGAGTCCGAGGTCGACTGGAAGATCGCGCCTTCGGAGACCAGCTGTTCGCGCAGCGTCAGGAAGTTGGTCAGGTTGCCGTTGTGGGCGAGTGCGATGCCGCCCGCCTCGAGGTCGGCGAACATCGGCTGGACGTTGCGGATGAAGCTGCCGCCGGCCGTGGAGTAGCGGGTGTGGCCGATGGCGGAATGGCCGGGGAGGCGTTCGGTGAGGTCGCCGCCGCCGAAGGCGTCGCCCACGTGGCCCATGTGGCGTTCGGTATGGAAGCGCTGGCCGTCGAAGCAGGCGATGCCGCAGGCTTCCTGGCCGCGATGCTGGAGGGCGTGTAGGCCGAGGGCGGCGATGGCCGCGGCGGCCTCGGTATCGAAGACGCCGAACACGCCGCACTCGAGGCGGGGGGTGTCGTCGTCGGGATCCCGGGGCGGCGGCGACCAGCGATCGAACGCCATAGCCTTGGGCGACATGGTCATCGAGACCTCTCCAGATCGTCCTCGCCGGTTCGCGGCGCGTCGTACCCGTCCGTCACGCGTCTGTCACCTGACCCGTCGCGAACGGCGTTGTCGAAGGCGGGCCCCAGCCGTTCGGCGAGGTCCAGACCGCGGGGCGCAAGCCCCGTCAGCAAATCGCCCATCTCGTTGGCCAGCGGCCAGGTCTTGGCCTCGGTGATCCAACGCGGCCGGAGGTCCTGGGGCGTGGCCGCCTCGAACATCAGGTAAAGCGCGCCCAACACCAGGAGTCCGCGCCCGAGCCCGATCAGCAGGCCGACCGAACGATCGAGCGCGCCCAGGACGTCGGTGCGCTGGACCTTCCGCGCAAGGCCTGCGCCGATCAGACGCAGGACCAGATAGGTGACGCCGAACACCAGGACCAGCGCCGCCACCGTCCCAAGCCAGTCAGGCCGCACGACCTCCCGGACGAGCGGCGCCGAGACGGGCAGGCCGAAGATGGCCACCAGGACGGCGACGATCAGCGCCACCAGCGCAGCGACCTCGCGCACGGCGCCGCGCGCAAAACCCACCGCGCCTGAGATCAGGAGCAGGGTCAGGACGATCAGGTCGAACTGGGTCAGTCCTATCCCCATTGGCCTAGTCCCATGACGCCTCGCTGATCCGGCGGACGGCGTCCGCCAGCCGGCTCGCGCCGGTGAATTTCATCCCGCCGGACGGTTCGACGTCGGCCGGACCCAGAGCGCGACGGAAGCCGAGCTTGGCGGCTTCCTTCAGGCGGGCGTCCATCCGGCTGACCGACCGCACCTCGCCCGACAGGCTGATCTCGCCGAAGACCACGCAGTCCTGCGGCAAGGCCTCGTCGAAGGCGGAGGAGGCGAGCGCCGCGGCGGCGGCGAGGTCGGCGGCGGGCTCGGTGATGCGGAGCCCGCCGGCGACGTTCAGATAGACATCCCGGTCGCCGAAACCAAGGCCGCAGCGGGCTTCGAGCACGGCGAGCACCATGGCAAGACGCCCGGAGTCCCAGCCGACGACCGCGCGGCGCGGAGTGCCGTAGGCCGAGGGGGCGACGAGGGCCTGGATCTCGACCAGCACGGGGCGCGAACCCTCTATGCCGGCGAACACCGCCGCGCCGGCCGCCCGCGCCCCCGAGGTGTTGAGGAACAGGGCCGACGGGTTCTTCACCTCGGCGAGGCCCGTGTCGTTCATCTCGAAGACGCCGATCTCGTCGGTGGCCCCGAAGCGGTTCTTGGCGCCGCGCAGGATGCGGAACGGATAGCCGCGTTCGCCCTCGAAGGCGAAGACGGCGTCGACCATGTGCTCGACCACGCGGGGACCGGCGATGGTTCCTTCCTTGGTGACGTGACCCACAAGGACGACGGCGACCTTGCGCTTCTTGGCCAGGCGGACCAGCTCGCCGGCGGCGGCGCGGACCTGGGTCACCGAACCGGGGCCCGCCTCGTGGGCGTCGCTCCACATGGTCTGGATGGAGTCGATGACGACCAGGTCGAACTCCTCGGCCTTCAGTCCATCGACGATGGCCCGCAGGCTGGTCTCGGCGGCGAGCTTCACCGGGGCGTCGGCCAGACCCATGCGCTGGGCGCGGCCGCGGACCTGCTCGACAGCTTCCTCGCCCGAGATGTAGGCGCAGCGGACGCCGCGGCGCGCGGCGCTGGCGGCGACCTGCAGGAGCAGGGTGGACTTGCCGACGCCGGGGTCGCCGCCCAGCAGGATGGCCGAGCCCGGCACCACGCCGCCGCCGCAGACGCGGTCGAACTCGTCGACCCCCGTGATCAGGCGGGGCGGAGCGGGCGTCGCGTCCTCAAGGCCGGAGAAGGCGAGGCCGCGCGCGCGGGCGATCTTGGACGTAGGCTTCAGCGCGCCGGGCGGGCGGCTGGTCAGCTCCTCGACGAGGGTGTTCCAGGCGCCGCAGGCGGGGCATTGGCCCGACCAGCGTGTCTGGACGGCGCCGCAGGACTGGCAGGCATAGACAGCGCCGTCACGGGCCAAGGGAAGCTCCTGATTCGGTAAGGGGAAAGTCTAGCCGACGGATGCGCCGGGGTCTGTGCGACGCGGTCGCCTGTGCTACCCATGAGCGGGGACTGGACCGGAGGGCTGGATGGATTGGGGCAGGCTGGCCGCCAGGGCCGGCGCGATGATCGCGAGACCCGGCCGGGTCTGGGACGAGATCGCGCCTGAGCCCGGCGAGACCCCTGAACTCCTGCTGCGCTACGTGGCCCCGCTGGCGGCGATCCCGGCGGTGTGCGGGGCGCTGGGCACGCTGGTGTTCGGCATGCGCTTCGCCGAGGTAGCGATCCAATTGAGCTTCCTGGGCGTGCTGCTGGAGGCGGTGACGGGCTATGTCCTGACCTTCGTCTTCGTATGGCTGTCGGCGGCCTGGGTGAGGGTGCTGGCGCCGGCCTTCGGCGGCCTGGCCGACAGCGAGCAGGCCCTGAAGCTGGTGGTCTATTCGGGGACGGCGGTCTGGGTGGCGGGGATCACGCATCTCTATCCGAACCTGGCGCTGCCCCTTGGCCTACTGGCGGGGCTGTACAGCGGCTGGACGCTGTATCTCGGGTTGCCGAAGCTGATGCGATCGGAGCCGGAGAACACGCTGACCTACTTCGCCGCGGTGCTGCTGGGGGTGATGGTGCTGGGCGTGCTGCAGGCGGTGGCGGTCGCCAAGGCGGCCGAACTGGGCGGGCCGCTGGTCTGAGGCGGGGCTTTGGCCGACAAGGACGACGGGCGCGCGTCGTTGACCTTCTCCCCTGGCGGGAGAAGGTGGCGGCCTCCCCTGGCGGGAGAAGGTGGCGGCCCCATGGGGACCGCCCGCAGGCAGCCCAAGGACAGGCTCCGGCCGACACGGATGAGGGGACGCGCGCCGGACATGCCCGGCGGCCGTTGGTCGTGTCTGTGGCTGGGTGCTGAGAGACCCCTCATCCGGCCTGCTGCGCAGGCCACCTTCTCCCGCAAGGGGAGAAGGCGGGTTCAGGTGGTGTCGTGGGGCGGCGGCTCGCCGGCCCGCTGGTGCGGGTAGGGCTCGGGCTCGAGGTCGAGGCGTTTGATGATGCGCTCGATTTCCGACGCCGGCCTGACAGGCGCTACCGTTCGCCGAGGTAGATGCGGTCGGCGCGGCGGCTGAGGCGGACGAGCACCTCGTGGGCGACAGTGCCGGCGGCGGCGGCCTGGTCGTCGACAAGGGCGTTCGGGCCGAGGAGCTCGACGGTGTCTCCCACGGCGATGGCGGCGTCGCCGACATCGATCGCGAGCACGTCCATGGTCACGGCGAGCAGAGGCCGGCGGGCGCCGCCCGCCCAGGCATACCCGCCCGCGTTTGCGGCGCGGATGACGCCGTCGGTGTAGCCCGCGGCCACGATGGCGGCCCGGATCGGCCGGTCCGCGGTGTATTGGCGGCCATAGGCAAGGCGGTCGCCCGGCCGCAGGTTGCGGATGTCGAGGATGGGAGCCGTGAGGGTGGCGACGGCCCTTATCCGCGGGTCGGGCCGGTCGAACGGCCCGCCGCCGTAGAGGCTGACGCCCGGCCTCACCATGTCGAAGCGGTAGTCGGCGCCCAGGAAGACGCCGGCCGAGGCGCACAGGCTGGCGCGCGCCTCGGCGAACAGCGACCGCACGGCTCGGAAAGCCTCGAGCTGCGCGGCGCTGCGCGGGTCGGCTGGATCGGCCGCCGAGCCCAGGTGGCTCATCACCACGGCCACATCCAGGCCGCGCAGGCGGTCGGTCGCCTGGGCGAGCGCCCGAGCCTCGTCGGGAGCCAGCCCCTGGCGGTTCATGCCCGTGTCGACATGGAGCATGACCTCCAGCCCGCCGTGCGCGACCGCCCAGGCCGACGCGGCGGCCACCTGGGGCAGGGAGGTCAGGACGGGCGTGAGGCGCGCGGCGGCGAAGCGGGGGAGGGTTCCGGCGGCCGGCCCATCCAGGACGTAGATCTGGGCTTCGCGATCGGCCAGTTCAGCGCGCAGGGTCTCGCCCTCGTCCAGGCGGGCGACGAAGAAGCTGCGGGCGCCTTCGGCGTGCAGGCGGCGCGCGACCGGGCCCGCGCCCAGGCCGTAGCCGTCGGACTTCACGACCGGCGCGACTTCGGCGCCTTGGGCCTCGGCCTTCAGGACGGCGTGGTTGTGGGCGAGCGCGTCGAGGTCGACGGTCAGGCGAGCCCGGGGAGCCTGGGGCACCTTAGTGCGGATCGTAGCGGCCGGGCTGGGCCAGGTTGCCGAACTTCGTGGTGTCGGAGTTGAACGACAGGCGCACGGTGCCGATGGGACCGTGACGCTGCTTGCCGATGATGATCTCGGCGAGGCCCGCGACCTTGTCCATCTTCTCCTGCCACTCGAAGTGCTCCGGCGTGTTCGGCTGGGGCTCCAGGCGGCTGAGATAGTACTCTTCGCGGTACACGAACATCACCATGTCGGCGTCCTGCTCGATCGAGCCGGATTCCCGCAGGTCGGAGAGCTGGGGCTTCTTGTCCTCGCGGTTCTCGACCTGACGGCTGAGCTGGGAGAGGGCGATGACCGGGACCGAGAGCTCCTTGGCCAGCGCCTTCAGACCCTGGGTGATCATCGAGACCTCCTGCACCCGGTTGTCCGGGCCGCCGGCGCCGGTCGTGACCAGCTGGAGGTAGTCGACGATGATCAGGTCGAGGCCCATCATCCGCTTCAGCCGCCGGGCGCGGGCGGTGAGCTTGGCCAGAGTGATGCCGCCGGTGGCGTCGATGTAGAGCGGCGCTTCCTGGATCTCGAGGGCCGCGTCGCGCAGGCGGCCGAACTCCATGGCGTCGATCTCGCCCTTCCGCAGCCGGTCGCCCGAAACGCCGGACGCCTCGGCCAGCAGGCGCAGCGCGAGCTGTTCGGCGCTCATTTCCAGCGAGAAGAAGGCCACGACGCCGCCGCGGACGGTCTTCTTCGAGCCGTCGGGCTGCGGCTCGTAGGCGTAGTTGCGCGCGACGTCGAAGGCGATGTTACAGGCCAGCGAGGTCTTACCCATCGAGGGGCGGGCGGCGAGGATCACCAGGTCGGACGGGTGCAGGCCGCCGATCTTGGAGTCGAGGTCGACAAGGCCGGTGGAGAGGCCGGCCAGCCCGCCGTCGCGGCTGTGGGCCTCGGCGGCCATGGCGATGGCGCCCTGGATGGCGTCGGCGAACGGCACGAAACCCTGCGAGACGCCCCCGCTCTCGGCCAGCTGGTAGAGCTCCTGTTCGGCCTTCTCGATCTGCTCCTGGGCGTCGAGCTCGGCGTCGCCCTGCTGGGCCGTGGCGGCGATCTCGCCGCCGATGCGGATCAGGTCGCGGCGCAGCGCCAGGTCGTAGACGGCGCGGGCGTAGTCGGGGGCGTTGGCCGCCGGCGGCGCGCGGTCGACCAGGTCGGCCAGGTAGCGGACGCCGCCCAACTCCTCGAACGCGGGGTCGCGGGCGAACTGCTCGGCCAGCAGGATGGGCTCGGCCAGCTGACCCTTGCGGATGTGGGTCTCGATGGCCTGGAACAGGCGCTGGTGGAAGGGTTCGAAGAAGTGCCGGGCCTGGAGGTTGTCGCCCAGGCGCTCGAAGGCGGCGTTGTCGAACAGCAACGCGCCCAGCAGCGCCTGTTCCGCCTCGATGTTGGCCGGAGCATGATTGATCGTCACGTCGTTCGAGACGGGACGGAGGTCGAGAGCCGGTACGATCGCCATGGCCCTTCGATAGCGGGCCCTTTGCGGCGGATCACGGGCGCCACGTGTCGCGGCGACCAATCGTCCCCAGAACTTTTCTGAACCTGTGGATGGAAGCTTGGCCGTATGAAAACGGCGCGGGATCCAAGGACCCCGCGCCGCCGTCGTGAAGGCCTTCCAGCCTCGGGATGCTACCAGTTGACGCTCAGGCGGCCGTAGAGGAAGCGGCCGTTGAAGCCGAACGGCGAGTAGCTGGGGAAGCCGATCGAACCCGTCGGGCTGTTGATCGTGCCCGGCGTGACGTTCGGGTACTTGTCGAACAGGTTGTTGGCCCCGAGCGCGGCCCGGACGCCCATCGGGAAGGCGTAGCGCACCTCGAGGTCGAACAGGGCGGCTTCGCCCGTCTCGTAGTCGAACGAGGGGTTGTTGTTGGGGACCAGCACGCTGTCGTAGTGCGTCAGCTTGGCCGTGGCGCCCCAGGGACCCTGCTCGTAGTCGCCCTGCAGGACCACCTTCACCTCGGGCGTGCCTTCCTCGAACGTCAGGCGGTTGCCGCGGTCGAACAGGAAGGGCGGTTCGGCCAGGTTGGTGAGGGTGGGCAGGTCGGGCGTGCGGGTGACCTTGGTGTCGTTGAAGTTGGCCGCCGCGGTCAGGTCCAGCCGGCCTTCGCCGATGTCGAAGCGGTAGCGAGCCACGATGTCGACGCCCTTGGTCGTGGTGTCCACGCCGTTGATGAAGAAGCGGGCGCGGCTGACGCCGAAGGGCCGCAGCAGGTCGGCGATCTGGGTCGCCGTCGCCGCCGGGGTGTTGGTGTTCGGCAGGTCCTCCGAGAGCACGATGCGGTTGTCGATCTCGATCCGGTAGGCGTCGATGGTCAGCTCGAAGGGACCCTGCTGGAAGACCAGGCCCAGCGAGTAGTTGACCGACTCTTCCGGCTCGAGCGGCTGGCCGCCCAGCGCCCGGCCGACGGGGCTGGTGGACGGGAAGGTGCCGACCTCGATCAGCTGGAAGCTGGTGCCCACCAGGGTGTTGTTGGTCGAGGTGTAGGTGAAGAACTGCTGCTGCAGGGCCGGGGCCTTCACGCCCGTGGAGATGGCGCCGCGCAGGGCCAGCGCGTCGGTGAAGTCGTAGCGCGCGGCGAGCTTGCCGGTCACTTCAGACCCGAAGTCGG
>NZ_JAPSKZ010000330.1 GCF_031181185.1 Phenylobacterium sp.
GGCCCCAGGGGCCCGCCGACGCCGTCCCGGCCGCGCCCCTGACCGTCGCCGTCTCCGTGGCCGACAAGCTCGACACCCTCGTCGGCTTCTTCGCCATCGACGAGAAGCCGACCGGCTCCAAGGACCCGTTCGCGCTGCGGCGGGCGGCGCTGGGGGTGATCCGGCTGGTGCTCGACAACGGGGCGCGGCTCTCACTGAGCCACGTCTTCAGGAAAGCCGACGATGTCTTTGCGCATCGCGTTGAGGGGATTGGCCGCACAGATGCGAGCAGCGACCTCCTCGCCTTCTTCGCCGACCGCCTGAAGGTCCTCCTGCGCGACCAGGGCCAGCGCCACGATCTCGTCGACGCCGTCTTCGCCCTCGGCGACGACGACCTCGTCCGCATCGTCCGTCGGGTCGAGGCGCTCGAAGCCTTCCTCGCCACCGATGACGGGGCCAATCTGCTGGCCGGCTACAAGCGCGCCTCCAACATCCTCCGCGCCGAGGAGAAGAAGGGCCCGCTGCCCGTCGGCGAGCCCGCGGCCCTGCCCGGCGCTCCGGCCGAGGAGACCGCCCTGATCGGCGCCGTCGCCACGGCCGCGTCCGCCGTCGACGCCGCGCTGCAATCCGAGGACTTCGCCGCGGCCATGACGGCGCTCGCCCGCCTGCGCGCCCCCGTCGACGCCTTCTTCGAGGCGGTGATGGTCAACTCCGACGTCCCCGCCGAGCGCGACAACCGCCTGAAGCTGCTCGGCCAGGTCCGCGCCGTCATGGGCCGGGTGGCCGACTTCGGCCAGATCAGCGGCTAGGGCAGGGACCCGCCGCCTTGTCATCCCGGACGCCGCAGGCGATCCGGAACGGGTGTGCTGGAATGCGAAACCCGCCCGGAAATCGCATCGCGATTGTCCGGGCGACGGTCGACCGCCGCACCCTGCCTGACTCTTCTCCCGGACAGCTGCTGACGCAGCTTCCGGGAGGGCTCACCTCAGCGCGCTCTGCCGTCCCGGCTCTCCGCTTCGCGTCGGCCGGGATGACAAGCGCTGGCTCTATCCTCTGAGCACCTTCCGCAGCTGCGGGTGCAGGTCCGTGTTCGACGCCAGGATCTGCTTGCCCGCCAGCGGATCGCCGTCCGGGTCGATCGTCGTCACGATCCCGCCCGCCTCGGTCACGAACAGCACGCCCGCCGCCACGTCCCACGGCTGCAGATTGCGTTCGTAGTAGGCGTCGTACCGCCCCGCCGCGACCCAGGCGAAGTCCAGCGCCGCGGACCCCAGGCGGCGGATGCCCGCCACCCGCTGGCCCACCGCGTGGATGTCCTTGATCGCCTGCGCATGGCCGGTCTTGCCGATGAACGGCAGCCCCGTGGCGATCAGGCTCTCCGACAGGTCCTTGCGCCCCGCCACCCGGATGCGCGTGTCGTTCAGATAGCAGCCCTTGCCCTTCTCGGCCCAGAACAGCTCGTTCATCACCGGGTTGTAGGTCACCCCGGCGACGATCTCGGAATGGCCGTCCGGCGCCGTCCGCTGCAGCGCTACGGTGATGGCGAAGTGCGGCATGGCGTGCATGAAGTTGGTGGTGCCGTCGATCGGGTCGACGATCCAGGTGTGGGTCTTGTCCGTGCCCTCGACCATCCCCCGCTCCTCGCCGAGGAAGCCGTAGCCCGGCCGCGCCTTCATCAGCAGCTCGAACAGGGTCTCCTCGGCCTTGATGTCGG